>CAIKLM010000045.1 GCA_903828235.1 uncultured beta proteobacterium
ATCTCCGGCGCGGCTTGCGGGGCCGTCGGGCCGGCGCCTCGGCGGCGCTGGCGAACAGCGCCTCCCGCGAGGGCGCCTCGGTGGCCTCGACGAGCTCGCCCGGCGTGGGCGCAGGGACCTCGGCCGCCGCCTTGCGCGGCGCACGCCGCCGCTTGATCGGCGCGGCGGCCTCGGGGGGATCGGGCAGCGGGGTGTCGGCGTCGTCGGCAGGGGTCATGGGCGGTCGGCGTCCGGTTCGGCGTCGGGTTCGACACCGGGTTCGGTGGGCGGGGCTGGGCTTTCGGGAACGGGGGCGGGAGTGGGTTCGGCGGCGGGTTCGGGCGACGCTGCGGCCGGCGCCTCGGGGTCGCCGGCCGCGGCCGGCGGTGCGGCCGGCTCGGCCGCCTCGTCGAGCGGCAAGGTGGCCTGGGGCTCGCCCAGCAGGCCGGGCTCGCCGGCCTCGCCAAGGCCGGACAGCGCGTTTGCCGCAAGCTCCAGGCCGCTGCCCGCCTCCAGCGGGGGCAGCTGGTCGAGGCTGGCCAGGCCCAGGTCGTCGAGGAACTGCCGGGTGGTCGCGTACAGCGCCGGGCGACCCGGTGCCTCGCGGTAGCCGATGGCGTCGATCCAGCCGCGGTCCTCGAGCTGCTTGATGATGTGGCTGCTGACGGTGACGCCGCGGATGTCCTCGATGTCGCCCCGGGTCACCGGCTGGCGGTAGGCCACGATGGCCAGCGTCTCCATCGCGGCGCGCGAATACTTCGGCGGCTTCTCGGGGTGCAGGCGGTCGAGGTACTGCCGCATCTCGGGCCGGCTCTGGAATCGCCAGCCGCTGGCCAGGGCCACGAGTTCGACGCCGCGGTCCTCCCAGTCGCGGGCCAGCGCGTCGAGCAGCTGCCGCAGGGTGTCGGGGCCGATCTGGCCATCGAACAGCGCGCGCATCTCCGATAGCGTCATCGGTGCGCTGGCGCAGATGAGCGCGGTTTCGAGGACGCGCTGGGCCTCGGCGGTGTTCATGGACGGCGCAAGGTTCTGGAGGCGCCCTTCTGGGCAGGCCTTTGAAGGATGTCGATGCGCCTGCGGGCGGCAGGCGGACGCTCAGCGGGGGTTGAACGGCGGCTCGACGGTTCGAGGGCTCCGTGGAGCGCCGCGTGGGCTGCCCAACGGGGGCAGCGGCTCGTTCATCTGGACTTGCTGGGGTTGCCCGGCGGCGGCTGTGCCTGCTGCGCCGGTGCACACATTATTGTAGACGCAGAGCGGCCCAGGCCGCGCCGAAGTCGTCGGGCGGCTCGCAGCGGAAGGCCAGCGCGCGGCCATCCACCGGGTGCCGCAGGGCCAGCTCGAAGGCGTGCAGGGCCTGGCGCCGCAGCCCCAGCGCCGGGCGGCCGCCGTACAGCGCGTCGGCCACCAGGGGAAGCCCGCGGTAGGCCGCATGCACGCGGATCTGGTGGGTGCGGCCGCTGTGCAGCGTGCAGCGCAGGCCGACGAAGCCGGCTGCGGCCACCTCGACCTCGAAGTCGGTGCGCGCCGGCCGGCCCGTGGCCACGACGGCCATGCGCAGGCGCGAGACGGGGTCGCGCCCGATCGGCGCATCGACGCTGAAGGCCTGGGGCGGGACCACGCCGCGGTCCGGCGCAGCGATGGCGCGATAGCGTCGCTGCACCTCGCGGGCGGCGATCGCGCGCACCAGCGCCGTCACCGCCGGCAGGGTCTTGCCCACCATCATCACGCCCGAGGTGTCCTTGTCGAGCCGGTGGACGATGCCCGCGCGCGGCAGCGCGGCGGCGCCGGCGTGGTGCGCCAGCAGGCCGTTGAGCAGGGTGCCCTGCCAGTGCCCGGGCGCCGGGTGCACCACCAGGCCCGCCGGCTTGTCGAGCACGAGCAGGTGCTCGTCCTCGTGCAACACGGCCAGAGTCATGGGCTGGGGGCGGAAGGCACGGCTCTCGTCGGTGGGCACCAGGCCGAGCTCCAGGGCCTGGCCCGCCCTCACCCGCTGCGAGGAGGCCTTGGCCACCACGCCGTCCACCCGCACGTGGCCGGCCTCGAGCAGGCGCTGCAGGTGGCTGCGCGAGAACTCCGGCGCCAGCGCCACCAGCACCTTGTCGAGCCGCTGACCGTGCTGGCCGCCGTCGACGCGGCCGTGGCGCCACTCGACGGGTTTGTCGTCGCCGGCAGCGTCGACACCGGGTTCGTCGTCGTCGATGTCGCTGGCCGGGGCCTGCGGGGGCGGCTCCTTATACTCGTCGGCTTTCATCCGCCCCTTTGCCCCATGTCCCTGGCGTTCCCGTCACTGCTGTCCTGGAAGGCCGCGATTGTGGTCCTTGCGGCCCTGCTCGCAGGCTGCGACACCGCGCCCAAGCAGGAAGGCGCCCCGGCCGCGGTGGCCGAGCGCCTGTACCGCGAGGCGCGGGGCGACATGGAGTCCGGGGCCTACGACCGTGCCGTGCAGACCCTGGCCCGCATCGAGGGTCTGGCGGCGGGCTCCCTGCTGGCGCAGCAGGCCCTGCTGGACATGGCCTATGCCAACTGGAAGCGCGGCGAACAGGCCAGCGCGCTGACGACCATCGACCGCTTTATCCGCCTGAACCCCAGCAGCCCGGCGCTGGACTACGCCTACCACCTGAAGGGCGTGATCAACTTCAACGACAACCTGGGCTTCATCGGACGTCTGGCCAACCAAGACATCTCCGAGCGCGACCAGCGCGCGGCGCGCGACGCCTGGCAGGCCTTCAAGCAGTTGGTCGACCAGTTCCCGCAGTCGCGCTACACACCCGACGCCCGGCTGCGCATGAACCACATCCTGCACACACTGGCAGCCCACGAGGTGCACGTGGCGCGCTACTACTTCCGCCGCGGCGCCTACCTGGCGGCGGCCAACCGGGCGCAGACCGCCGTCACCGAGTTCCAGCAGGCACCGGCTGCCGAAGAAGCGCTCTTCATCATGGTCCAGAGCTACGAGAAGCTGCAGATCACCGAGCTGCGCGACGCGGCCGAGCGCGTGCTGAAGCAGAACTTCCCGGACAGCGATTTCCTGCGCCGTGGCTTCGCCGCGCGCGAGCGCCCCTGGTGGAAGCTCTGGTAGCCGCCGCTCAGTGCGCTGCGGCCAGCACGCGCAGCCATGCCAGCGCCTCGTCCTCCTCGGCCAGTGCCGCCATCGGCGGCAGGGCCGCCAGCAGGCGGCGGCCGTAGCGCATCTGGGCCACGCGGGGATCGCACAGCACCAGCAGGCCGCGGTCGGTCTCGGTCCGGATCAGCCGCCCGGCGCCTTGCTTCAGCGACACCGCCGCCTCTGCCACGAAGTAGTCGTCGAAGGGGTTTCGGCCGGCCTCGCGCAGCTGCCTGACACGCGCCTCGACCAGCGGATCGCCCGGCGGCGGGAACGGCAGCTTGTCGATCAGCACGCACTGCAGCGCGTCCCCGGGCATGTCGATGCCCTCCCAGAAGCTGGCCGAGCCGATCAGCACCGCGCCGCGGCCGTCGCCGTAGCGCTGCAGCAGCGCCCGGCGCGGCTCGCTGCCCTGGACCATCAGCGCCAGCTCCGGCGCCGCGGCGGCCACCGCCTCGGCCACCTGCGGCAGCGCCCGCAACGTGGTCGTGAGCACGAAGGTGCGGCCACCCAGCGCGCGGGCCAGCCGGCCGGCCAGCGCGCCCACCGCCGCCGGATGGGCGGCCGCGTTGGGCAGCGGGAAGCGGCGCGGCACCCACACGCGGGCGTTCGCGGCGTAGTCGAAGGGGCTGCCCACGCGCAGCGTGGCGGCGTCCTCGAGCCCGGCGCGCCGCGTGAACCAGCTCAGGGAGTCGTCGTCGCCCAGCGTGGCCGAGGTGAAGATCCAGGCCTTGGGCGCGGCGGCACGCTGGCCCTGGATCAGCTCGCGGATGTCCAGCGGCGACTCCACCAGCCGTGCCTGGTGCGGCGTCAGGTCGACCCAGCGCACCTGCCCGGGCTCGGCGGCCTCGCCGAAGCGGGCGGCCAGCGCCGCCAGCGAACGCGCGCGCTGTTCCAGGCGGGGAAAGTCGGGCGCGGTCTCGACCACGTCGGCGATCGCGTCGGCCAGTTCGCGCGCGGCCTCGGCCAGGGCGGGCAGCACGTGGGCCAGGGCCTGGTCGCAGTCCTCCCAGCGGCGCTTGACCGTGCCGCGCACCTCGCGCAGCGGCCCCGCCGCGGCCAGGCGCAGGTCGCGCGCGCTGCGCTCCAGCGCGGCCTGCAGGTCGGCCCAGGGCCGCAGGCCGCGGGCATGCTGCAGCCCGGCGGCCAGCGCGTCGCGGGCGAGCTCCACCGCCACGCCGGTGGCCAGCTGCGTGCCGAGGAACTGCACCCCGGCCTCGACGAGCTGGTGCGCCTCGTCGAACACCGCGGCGTCCACCGTGGGCAGCAGCTCGGCCACGCCGCTGTCGCGCAGGGCCAGGTCGGCGAAGAACAGGTGGTGGTTGACCACCACGACGTCGGCGGCCATGGCCTCGCGACGGGCCTGCATGACGTGGCAGGCGCGGTGCTCGGGACAGTCCGTGCCCAGGCAGTTGTCGCGGGTGCTGGTCACCAGCGGGATCACCGGCGAACGCTCGCCCAGGCCCTCGACCTCGGCGAGGTCGCCGCTGGCCGTGCCCTGGGCCCACGCGGCCACCCGCTGCAGCGCGCGCACGGCCAGGCGGTCGGGCAGTTGCGCACCGGCCTGCGCCTGCTGCAGCCGCCAGCGGCACAGGTAGCTGGCGCGGCCCTTCAGCAGCGCCAGGCGAAGCGGCAGCGACAGCACCTCGCACAGGCGCGGCAGGTCGCGCAGGAAGAGCTGGTCCTGCAGGCTCTTCGTGGCCGTGCTGACCAGCGCGCGGCGGCCGCTCAGCAGCAGCGGCACCAGGTAGGCGAAGGTCTTGCCGACGCCGGTGCCGGCCTCGGCGACCAGGGCCTGACGGGCTTGCAGCGCCTCGGCGATGCGGCTGGCCAGCAGGTCCTGCTGCGGGCGCGGCATGAAGCCGGGCACCGCGCGGGCCAGGGGCCCGTCGACCGAGAAGGCCTGCTCGACGGCGCGGGCGAGATCGTCGTTCAGGCCGGCTCCGGGGGTTCGAGCTCGGCCTCAAGCCGCGCGATCTGGTCGCGCAGCGCGAGGCGACGCTTCTTCAGCCGGCGCAGCGCCAGCTCGTCGAGCAGGCCGCCCGGGCTGGCGTCGATGAGGTCGTCGAGGTCGGCGTGTTCGATGCGCAACTCGATCAGGCGGCGCGTGGGGGAATGCAGGTTCTGGTCCATCGCTTCGCACGGTTTGCCCGTGCCGGCGCGCGGGCGGAGTTTATATTCACCCACCATGGCCATCACGACCGTTCCGTTCCGCATCAGCGCCGCCACCGGCCTGCACCGCGGGGACCGCGCCTACCAGCAGGACCAGGTCGAGGTCATCCCCCACCCGCGCAACAAGGGCTCGGCGTTGGCGCTGGTGGCCGACGGCATGGGCGGCAAGAGCGGTGGCCGCAAGGCCGCCGACCAGGTGCTGCTGACGGCGCGCCAGATCTACGAGCGCTTCGCGCCGCTCGAGGACGATCCCTCCGACATGCTCAAGCAGGTGGTGACCGAGTCGCACCTGATGATCAAGCTCACGGCCATCACCTCCGAGGAAGAGCCGCACAGCACCATCGCGGCCTTTCACGTGGGCCCCGACATGAAGGCCCACGTCATCCACGCCGGCGACTCGCGCGTCTACCACTTCCGCGGTGCCGAGATGATGCGCCGCACGATCGACCACAGCTTCGTGCAGCGCCTGATCGACGAGGGCAAGATCAGCGAGGAGGCCGCGAACTCGCACCCGCAGAGCAACCTGCTCACCGGCTGCCTGGGCACGCACGCCGATCCCCCGATCACCCTGTGGCCGGTCGGCGCGCTCGAGTTCGGCGACAGCCTGCTCGCCTGCTCAGACGGCCTGTGGCACTACTTCACGCCCAAGGAGATCGGCGCCATCCTGCACGCGCTGCCGCCGCGCGAGGCCAGCGAGATGCTGATCGGCAAGGCGCGCCAGCGGGCGCGCGGCGGCGGCGACAACCTGTCGGTCGCGCTGGCGCGCTTCGACCCCCTGCAATAGGGCCGCGTCAGCGCGGCGGCTGCGAAGCGGCGGCGCCCGGGCGCGGCAGCGTGTCGGGCTGCCTGCCCTGGCGTTGCAGCTGTTCAGCCTGGCGGGCGCGGCGTTCCTGGATGCGGGCCTCGGCGGCCTCGGCGCGGCGTTGTGCCCGACGCAGGCTCTCGGCGCGGCGGGCGGCTTCCGCCGCGTCGTCGCTGCGGGAGGTGGGCGACGTGGCCGCCTCGCTCGGCCGTGGCGACGGGCGCGACGCGGCCGGCACCACCGGCGCCGCGACCGCTGCAGGCTCGCTGGCCGCCGGCGGACGTTGCCCCAGCGACTGCTGCTTGCGCGCCACCGCGGCGCGGCGTTCGTCTGCCCGGCGCTGGCGCTCGGCCTCGTCCAGGCGCAGTTCGGCTTCCCGCAGCGGCGCCAGTGCCGCGCGGCGCTCGGCCTGCGCGCGTTCGAGGCAGGCGTTCACCGCGAAGCGCCCGGCGCAGGCGCGCTCGGCGGCCTCGAAGCGCTGCTCCAGGGCCTTGCGCTCGGCCGCCAGCCACTGGCGCTCGCCCGCGTCGGGCTGCCCGGGCTCCGCCAGGGCCGGGCCCGCCAAGGCCAGGCCCAGCGCCAGGTGAAGCAGCGTTGCCGTCTTCACGCACGCCCTCAGGTGAGCGAGGTGTCCACCGTGCGGCGCTGCTCGGCCAGGTACTCGGCCGACTGCATCTCGGCCAGCCGCGAGACGGTGCGGGGGAACTCGTGCGCCAGGGGGCCTTCGGTGTAGAGCTGCTCGGGCGGCACGGCCGTGGACAGGATCAGCTTGACGCGGCGGTCGTACAGGACGTCGACCAGCCAGGTGAAGCGGCGCGCCTCGCTGGCCAGCCGCGGCGGCATCTGCGGCACGTTGGACAGCAGCACCGTGTGGAAGCGGCTGGCCAGCTCGAGGTAGTCGTTCTGCGAGCGCGGCCCTCCGCACAGCGTGCGGAAGTCGAACCACACCACGCCGCCGGCGCGGCGGACACCCCGGATCTCGCGATGCTCGATGTTCAGCACGGGCGGCTCGTCCCGGGCCTCGCGCAGGCTCTCGAAGGCCTCCTCCAGCGCGGCGTCGGCCTCGGGGCCGAGCGGCGTGTGCAGCATGGGCAGCGTCTGCAGCGTGCGGCGGCGGTAGTCGGTGCCGGCGTCGACGTTGACGACCTCCAGCTTCGCCTTCAACAGCTCGATGGCCGGCAGGATGCGATCGCGGTGCAGGCCGTTGGGATACAGGTCGTCGGGGTGGAAGTTGCTGGTGGCGACGATGCTCACACGGTTGGCGAACAGCGCGTCGAGCAGTCGGTGCAGGATCATCGCGTCGGTCACGTCGGCCACGTGGAACTCGTCGAAGCAGATGAGCCGGAAGCGGCGCGCGATGCGGCGGCCGAGCTCGTCGAGCGGATCGGCCGTGCCCTTGAGCTCCTGCAGCTCGCGGTGCACCTCGCGCATGAACTCGTGGAAGTGCAGCCGCGTCTTGCGCGTCAGGGGCACCGCCTGGAAGAAGCAGTCCATCAGGAAGCTCTTGCCGCGCCCGACCCCGCCCCACATGTACACCCCGCGCGGAATGGGCGGCCGCACGATGAGCTTGGCGAGCGCGTTGCCGCGGCGCGCCTTGTAGTCGGCCCACTCGCGCTCGCAGCGCGACAGCGCCGCCACGGCGTGCAGCTGCGCCTCGTCGGCGCGGTAGCCGCGCTCGGCGAGCTGGCGGCGATAGAGCTGCTCGACGGAACTCATGGCGGGGCATCCGGGCCGGCGCCGCCGGGCAGGTCGCAGGCGACGCGGTCGCGTCCCTGGTGCTTGGCCTCGTAGAGCAGCCGGTCGGCACGCTGCAGCGCATCGGCCAGCGGTTCGTCAGGCGCCGGCTGCACGGCGCCCAGGCTGACCGTGACGCGCAGCCCCGGAGCGATGGCCGACCAGTCGTGCGCCGCCACCACCTCGCGCATGCGCTCCAGCACGCCGGCGGCAGCGCCCACGCCCAGCTCCTGCAGCAGCAGCGCGAACTCCTCGCCGCCGTGCCGGGCCAGCAGGTCGCGCGGCCGCAGCGCCGCGCCGAGGCAGCGCGCCAGCTCGCGAAGCACGCGGTCGCCGGTGGCATGGCCATGGCGGTCGTTGATGGCCTTGAAGTGGTCGACGTCGATCAGGGCCAGCACGCGGCCGGCTCGCCCTTCGCCCAGGCGCTGCAGTTCCGCCTCGAAGCCGCGGCGGTTGAACAGCTCGGTCAGCGGGTCGGTGGCCGCGAGCGCGCTCATGCGCGCCACGCCCTCGGCCAGGCCCTGGTTCTGGGCCCTCAGGCGCTGGTTCTCGACCACGGCGTCCAGGGCCGACAGGCGGGCCAGCGAACCCTCGAGGCGCGTCTCGACGGCCGCCACGAGCACGGCGCGCGCGCGCTGGTGAAAGCGCTTGTGCAGAGCCAGCGCCTCCTCGGGGCGCCCCATCAGCTCCGCGATCTCCGAGCGCAGCTGCAGGTGCAGGCTGCGGCGGGACTGCGACAGCGCCGTGTCGGCCAGCGCGGCGGCGTGCTGCGCGGCCTCCCGGGCGCGGTCCGGTTCGCCCAGGGCGAGGCGGGCCTTGGCGAGGTCGACCCACAACGAGGACAGCAGCACCGCCGGCAGCGCTGGCGACCCGTCGAGCACGCGCTGCAGCACCGCGGCGGCCTCGGCGGGGCGGCCCGCGGCGGCGTGGACGGCCGCCGTCACATGGGCCAGCCGCCAGTGGCCGCGCGGGGCGTCCAGGGCGGCCACCGCGGGCTCCAGCAGCGCCAGCTCGCGCTCCATGCGCTGCGCCAGCCCGACGGCCGAGGCCGGATCCTCGTCTTCGATCAGGCGGCGGTGTTCGTTGGCCACCACCAGCCAGTTGGTGCGCAGGGTCACCACCTGGCCCGGCTCGCCCTCGGCCTCGGCGATGACGAGCGCCCGCTCGTAGGCCAGCAGCGCCGGGGCGGTAAGGCCCATGCCGTACAGGGTGGCGGCCATGCTGCCGAGCAGCGCGCGCACGGCGCCCTCGCGGTGCACCTCGGGCAGGCGTCGCTCCATCTCGCCCAGCGCGTCCAGCGCCTGGGCCAGCTGGTCGCCCCGCGCCTGCTCCATGGCCAGTTGGCCCCAGGCCACGCACTCCCGCTCGGCATCGCCCAGTTGTTGCGCGGCCTGTGCGGACTCCTGCGTCCAGCGCAGGGCGTCCTCGGCGCGCGAGAGGTTGGAGCAGGCCCGCCCGACGCACAGCGCCGCGTCGCTGGCCGCCCCCCAGTCGCCGCGGTCGCGGGCACCCCGGAACAGGGCCGGGCCCTCGGCCACGACGCTCTCGAAGCGCGAAGCCGCGAGCGCGGCCTGCAGCGCCCCGACCTCGGGCGCCTGGGGCCGTGGTGCGGGCGCTGCGTCGCTCACGTCAGAAGTTGAGCGTGCGCTTGTCCACCGCGAGCGCGGCTTCCTTGGTGGCCTCGGACAGCGAGGGGTGCGCGTGGCAGATGCGGGCGATGTCCTCGCTGCTGGCCTTGAACTCCATCGCCACCACGGCCTCGGCGATGAGCTCGCTGGCCATCGGGCCGACGATGTGCACGCCCAGGATCTCGTCGGTCGCGGCGTCGGCCAGGAACTTCACCATGCCGGTGGTGTCCCCCAGGGCGCGCGCGCGGCCGTTGGCCATGAAGGGGAAGGTGCCGGCCTTGTAGGCCGCGCCGCGGGCCTTGAGCTGCTGCTCGGTCTCGCCGACCCAGGCGATCTCGGGGCTCGTGTAGATGACCCAGGGGATGGTGTTGAAGTTGACGTGACCGTGCTGGCCCGCGATGCGCTCGGCCACCGCGACGCCCTCCTCCTCGGCCTTGTGCGCGAGCATGGGGCCGCGCACCACGTCGCCCACGGCCCACACGCCGGGCAGGCTGGTGCGGCACTCGGCGTCGACGACGATGGCGCCGCGCTCGTCCAGCTTCAGGCCCACCGCCTCGGCGTTCAGGCCCGTGGTGTTGGGCACGCGGCCGATGCTGACGACCAGCTTGTCCACGGCCAGCGTGCGGGCCTCGCCCTTGGCATCGGTGTAGGCGACGCTGACGCCGGCCTTGCCGACCTTGACCTCGCCGACCTTCACGGCCAGCTCGATCTTCAGGCCCTGCCTGACGAAGGCCTTGTGCGCCTCCTTGGCGATCTGCTCGTCCACCGCGCCCAGGAAGGTGGGCAGGCCCTCGAGCACCGTCACCTCGGCGCCCAGGCGCCGCCACACCGAGCCCATCTCCAGGCCGATGACGCCGGCCCCGATCAGGCCCAGCGTCTTCGGAACGCCGCCGATGCGCAGCGCGCCGTCGTTGCTGAGCACCTTGTCCTCGTCGAAGGGCACGCCGGGCAGCGCGCGGGCGTTGCTGCCCGTGGCGACGACGACGTGCCGCGCCAGCAGCGACTCGCCGTTGACCGCCACCTCCCAGCCGCCCTCGGCCGCCTTCACGAAGGAGCCGCGGCCGTGGAAGAAGCTGACCTTGTTCTTCTTGAACAGGTACAGGATGCCCTCGTTGTTCTGCTTCACGACGGCGTCCTTGCGGGCGAGCATCTTCTTCACGTCGATGCTCAGGTCCTTCAGGCCGATGCCGTGGTCGGCGAAGTGGTGTGCCGCGTGCTCGTAGTGCTCCGAGCTCTGCAGCAACGCCTTGCTCGGGATGCAGCCGACGTTGGTGCAGGTGCCGCCCGGCGCGGGGCCGCCCTTGTCGTTCTTCCACTCGTCGATGCAGGCGGTGTTCAGGTCCAGCTGAGCCGCGCGGATGGCGGCGATGTAGCCGCCGGGGCCGCCGCCGATGACGACGACGTCGAATTGCTTGCTGCTCATCGTGGCGACCTCAGATGTCGAAGAGCAGGCGCGCCGGGTCTTCGAGCGCATCCTTCATCGTCACCAGGCCCAGCACGGCCTCGCGGCCGTCGATGATGCGGTGGTCGTAGCTCATCGCGAGGTAGTTGATCGGGCGCACCACGACCTGGCCGTTCTCCACCACCGCGCGGTCCTTGGTGGCGTGAACGCCGAGGATGGCGCTCTGCGGCGGGTTGATGATGGGCGTGGACAGCATCGAGCCGAACACGCCGCCGTTGCTGATGGAGAAAGTGCCGCCGGTGAGCTCCTCGAGGCCCAGCTTGCCGTCCTTGGCCTTCTGGCCGAACTCGGCGATCTTCTTCTCGATGTCGGCGAAGCTCATCTGGTCGGCGTTGCGCAGGATCGGCACCACCAGGCCGCGCGGCGAGCCCACCGCGATGCCGATGTCGAAGTAGCCGTGGTAGACGATGTCGTTGCCGTCCACCGAGGCGTTGAGCACCGGGTACTTCTTCAGCGCCGCGACCGCGGCCTTGACGAAGAAGCTCATGAAGCCGAGCTTGACGCCGTGCTCCTTCTCGAACTTCTCCTGGAAACGCTTGCGCATCTCCATCAGCGGGGCCATGTTGACCTCGTTGAAGGTGGTGAGGATGGCGTTGGTGGCCTGGCTCTGCAGCAGTCGCTCGGCCACGCGCGCGCGCAGCCGGCTCATCGGCACGCGCTGCTCGGGGCGGTCGCCCAGGTTCACGACGGGCGCGGCCACGGCCGGCAGCGGCCGGGCCACGGCGGGTGCGGCGGCGACAGCCACCGCGGCAGCCGCGGGTGCCGGGGCGCTGGCGCCGGCGGCCACGGCGCCGAGCACGTCGCCCTTGGTGACGCGGCCGTCCTTGCCGGTGCCGGGCACCGAGCCGGCGGCCAGGCCGTTGTCGGCCATCAGCTTGGCGGCGGCGGGCATGGCCACGCCGGCCTTGGACGTGCTGGCCGCCGGCGCGGCCGCGGGCGCTGCCGCCGGGGCGGCGGGCGCAGGCGCGGCAGCCACGGCACCGGCCTTGGCCGCGGTGTCGATTTTCGCGATCAGCTGATCGGCCACGACGGTGGCGCCGTCGGCCTGCACGACTTCCGCCAGCACGCCGGCGGCGGGCGACGGGACCTCGAGCACGACCTTGTCGGTCTCGACCTCGATGAGGATCTCGTCGATGGCGACGGCCTCACCGGGCTTCTTCTTCCATTGCAGCAGCGTGGCTTCGGCCACCGATTCCGACAGTTGCGGGACCTTGACTTCAACGATCGACATGGGTCTATCTCAATGTGATGTTTGTGGTGTGCCGGGGGTTGGCCAAGCGGCCGCCGCGGCACCGGCTCTGCCGGGCCGCCGGCGGCGCCCCCTCGAGGGGGCGCGCCGCAGGCGCTCCGGGGGTGGGCCTATTTCGTCAGGACGAAGCCCTTGAGCTTGCCGAAGGCCTGATCGAGCAGCGCCTTCTGCTGCTCCTGGTGCAGGTGGCTGTAGCCCACCGCGGGCGAGGCGCTGGCGGGGCGGCCGGCGTAGCCGAGCTTCTGGCCTTCGGACATGTTCTCGTGCACGTAGTGCTGCACGAAGAACCAGGCGCCCTGGTTCTGCGGCTCGTCCTGGCACCACACCACCTCGGTGGCGTTGGGGAAACGCTTCATCTCGGCCGCGAAGGCCTTGTGCGGGAACGGGTAGAGCTGCTCCACGCGGATGATGGCCACGTCCCAGGCCTTCTTCTCGTCGCGCTTCTTGATCAGGTCGTACGCCACCTTGCCCGAGCAGCAGATGACGCGCCGCACCTTCTCGCCCTCGACCTCGGCGCGCTGCGGCCCGATGACGGTGCGGAACTCGCCCTTGGTGAACTCCACCAGCGGGCTGGTGGCGTCCTTGGCACGCAGCAGGCTCTTGGGCGTGAAGATGATCAGCGGCTTGCGGAACTGCCGCACCATCTGCCTGCGCAGCAGGTGGAAGATCTGGCTGGCGCTCGTGGGCTGCACGATCTGCATGTTGTTGTCGGCCGCCAGCTGCATGAAGCGCTCCAGGCGGGCGCTGCTGTGTTCGGGGCCCTGGCCCTCGTAGCCGTGGGGCAGCATCAGCGTCAGGCCGTTCACGCGGCCCCACTTCACCTCGCCGGAGGCGATGAACTGGTCGATGACGACCTGCGCGCCGTTGGCGAAGTCGCCGAACTGCGCTTCCCAGATCGTCAGCGTGTTGGGCTCTGCGGCGGAGTAGCCGTACTCGAAGCCCAGCACCGCCTCTTCCGAGAGGATGGAGTCGATGACGGTGAACGGCGCCTGGTTGTCGGCCACGTTCTGCAGCGGGATGTAGGTGCCGGTGTCCCACTTCTCGCGGTTCTGGTCGTGCAGCACGGCGTGGCGGTGCACGAAGGTGCCGCGCCCGCAGTCCTCGCCGCTCAGGCGCACGGCGTAGCCGCTGGCCACCAGCGACGCATAGGCCAGCGTCTCGCCCATGCCCCAGTCGACGTTGATCTCGCCACGGCCCATGGCGGCGCGGTCGGCGATGACCTTCTCCACCAGGGGGTGCAGCTTGAAGTTGCCCGGGATGGTGGTGATCTTCTCGGCCAGGCGCTTGATCTCGGCCAGCGGCAGCGCGGTGTCGGCGGCGTCCGTCCACTTCTTGCCGAGGAACGGCGCCCAGTCGACCGCGTACTTGCTCTTGAAGTTGGTGAGCACCGGGTCCACGGTGTGGCGGCCCTCGTCCATGGCGGCGCGGTACGCCTTGACCATGCCGTCGGGGCTGTTGGGGCCCTCGGCCTGCAGCACGCCCTGCGTCACCAGCTTGTCGCCGTAGAGCTTGCGCGTGCCGGGGTGCTGGCCGATCTTCTTGTACATCAGCGGCTGGGTCAGCGACGGCGTGTCCTGCTCGTTGTGGCCCAGCTTGCGGAAGCAGACGATGTCGACCACCACGTCCTTGTTGAACTTCTGGCGGTAGTCCATGGCCAGGCGGGTGCACCAGACCACGGCCTCGGGGTCGTCGCCGTTCACGTGCAGCACCGGGGCCTCGATCATCTTGACCACGTCGGAGCAGTACAGCGTGCTGCGACTGTCACGCGGGTCGCTGGTGGTGAAGCCGATCTGGTTGTTCACCACCAGGTGCACGGTGCCGCCGGTGTAGTAGCCGCGCGTCTGCGCCAGCGCCAGCGTCTCCATCACCACGCCCTGGCCGGCAAAGGCCGCGTCACCGTGCACCAGCACGGGCAGGACCTGGTCGCCTTCCTTGTCGCCACGGCGGTCCATGCGCGCCTTCACCGAGCCCTCGACCACCGGGTTGACGATCTCCAGGTGGCTGGGGTTGAAGGCCAGGCTCAGGTGCACGGCGCCGCCGGGGGTGCTGATGTCGGAGCTGAAGCCCTGGTGGTACTTCACGTCGCCGGCCGGCAGGTCTTCCTTGGCGGTGTGGTCGAACTCGGCGAACAGGTCCTTGGGCATCTTGCCCAGGGTGTTGACGAGCACGTTCAGCCGGCCGCGGTGGGCCATGCCGATGACGATCTCCTGCACGCCCACCGCGCCGGCGCGCTGCACCAGCTCGTCCATGCTGGCGATGAAGCTCTCGCCCCCTTCCAGGCTGAAGCGCTTCTGGCCCACGTACTTGGTGTGCAGGTAGCGCTCCAGACCCTCGGCGGCGGTCAGCCGGTCGAGGATGTGCTTCTTCTCGTCGGGGGTGAAGGTGGGGGTGCTGCGCACGCTCTCGAGCCGCTCCTGCCACCAGCGCTTCTCGGTCGGATCGGTGCAGTGCATGAACTCGGCGCCGATCGTGCCGCAGTAGGTCTGGCGCAGCGCCTGCACGATCTCGCGCAGCGTCATGTGCTCGGACTTCGAGAAGTACGTGTTCGCGGCCGAGAACGTGATGTCCAGGTCCGACTCGGTCAGGTCGTAGAACGACGGCTCAAGCTCGGGGATGCGTGGGCGCTCGGTGCGCTTGAGCGGGTCGAGGTCGGCCCAGCGGCTGCCGAGGAAGCGGTAGGCCGCGATCAGGCTCTGCACGTGCACCTGCTTCCGGGCCACGGCCAGATCGGCCTCGGAGGCCTTCAGCGCGAAGGCGTTGGCCTTGGCGCGCTGCGCAAAGCTCTCGATGACGGGCGCGTGGGCTACGTCGCGGCTGCTGCTGCCGTCGACGGCGGGCACGTGCTGCAGGTTGTCGAAGTAGGCGCGCCAGTTGTCGGGCACGCTGCCGGGGTTGTCGAGGTAGGCCTCGTACAACTCCTCCACGTAGGGCGCGTTGCCCCCGAACAGGTAGGAGTTGAGCCGGTACTGCTGCATCATCGTTCGCTCACCTTTCACCCCGGTTTCCAGGGCTGCTGATGGGTTGATCAACCTTCCGCGTCCCGGCTTCACCGGTTGGCGGATTAGCGACCCGTCTTGCCGGCTGTCTCGGTGCCGGCAAGGGGACGGGAAGGACCTTCTGTATCTGGGACCGGCACTCTAACACCGCGTGGCGGCCGCCTCGTGCTCGTCGTAGGGCCGGATTAGACGCCCGCGCACCCCTCAATTTCCTGACAAGCCGGGCGCCGCCGCGGCCAGACTGCGCGCGCCATGGGCCCCCGCATCATCCACCTGCACCCCGCTGCACCGACCAAGCCGGCCACGGGGGCGGCCTGCAACGGCTGCGGCGTGTGCTGCGCCGCCGAGCCCTGCCCGCTGGGCATGCTGCTGTCGCGCCGCCGCCGCGGCGCCTGCGCGGCCCTGGAGTGGCACGCGGCCGACGCCCGCTACCGCTGCGGCGCCCTGGCCGCGCCCGCGCGCTGGTTGCCCTGGCTGCCGGCGCCGCTGGCCCGGGGCCTGGCCGGGCGCTGGATCGCCGCCGGAAGGGGCTGCGACGCCGATCTCGAGCCGCAGGCCGCGGGCCCGGCCTCCGGGCAGTCCCCGGGCCAGCCCTGAGGGCCCGGGCCGCGGTGGCGGCCTAGCATCGGGCTCCCCGATCCTGCCCCGCCCTGCCATGCCGACAAGCCCTTCCCGGACCCCGCGCGCCCTGCTCGCCGCCGCCCTGTTCGCCACCGCACTGCTGGCCGCCCCGCTGCAGGCGCAGACGCTGCGCTGGGCCGCCCAGAACGACATCCTGACGCTGGACCCGCACTCGCAGAACCACGCCACCACCAGCGCCATCCTGATGCACGCCTACGAGGGCCTGGTGCGCTACGGCGCCCAGTACCAGGTGGAGCCCGCGCTGGCCACCCAGTGGACCTTCACCAACCCCACCACGCTGCGCTTCCAGTTGCGCAAGGGCGTGAAGTTCCACGACGGCACGCCGTTCACGGCCGACGACGTGGTGTTCAGCTTCAACCGCATCCGCCAGCCCCAGGGCACGATGCAGATCTACGTGACCGGCGTCAACGAGGTGAGGAAGGTCGACGACCACACCGTCGACATGATCCTGGCCGCGCCGAACCCCACGCTGCTGCGCAACCTGGTCGACTTCCGCATCATGAGCCGGACCTGGGCGGAAAAGAACAACACCGCGCGCGTGCAGGACTACAAGGCCAAGGAGGAGAACTTCGCCTCGCGCAACGTGATGGGCACGGGCCCCTACCGCATCCTCAGCTGGCAGCCCGAGCAGCGCATCATGATGGCGCGCCACGAGGGCTGGTGGGACAAGCCCACCAGCAACGTGCAGCAGGTGGTCTACACGCCCATCAAGGCCGAGGCCACCCGCGTGGCCGCGCTGCTGGCCGGCGACGTGGACATGCTCACCGACGTGCCGGTGCAGGACCTCGAGCGCCTGTCCAAGGACAAGCGCCTGAAGGTCGTCAACGGCCCCGAGGTGCGCACCATCTTCCTGGCGCCCGACATGGGCAGCCCCGAGCTGCGGCACGCCAGCGTCAAGGGCCGCAACCCCTTCGCCGACAAGCGGGTGCGCCAGGCCCTGAGCCTGGCCATCGACCGCGTCGCCATCCAGCGCAGCATCATGCGCGGGCAGAGCCTGCCGGCGGCGCTGATCGTGGCGCCGGGCGTCAACGGCTGGTCGAAGGAGCTCGACACGCCCGCCAAGCCCGACCTCGCCCGCGCGCAGGCCCTGCTGAAGGAGGCCGGCTACCCCGACGGCTTCGAGGTGCGGCTGAACTGCCCCAACAACCGCTACGTCAACGACGAGAAGATCTGCCAGGCCGTGGTGGCGATGTGGGCGCGCATCGGCGTGAAGGCGCAGCTGGCCAGCGAGAACATGGCCACGTTCATCCAGAAGGTGCAGAACTTCGACAGCAGCCTGTACCTGCTGGGCTGGGGCGTGGCGAACTACGACGCCCAGTACAGCCTGCAGAGCCTCGTGCGCACGCGCACCAGCGGCGCCGACGGCAACTTCAACTTCAGCAGGGTCTCCGACCCCGCGCTCGACCGCCTGATCGACGCGATGAAGAGCGACACCAACGAGGCCCGGCGCAACGGCCTGCTGCGCGACGCGCTGGTGCGCGTGCGCGACGAGACGCTGCTGATCCCGCTGCACCACCAGATCCGGCCCTGGGTGATGAAGGCGGGCGTGACCACCGTGCACCGCTCCGACGACCGGCCGGAGGCGCGCTTCACCAGCGTGCGCTGAGGCCCGGTCGCTCGGGCGCCGCCGCGCTCAGTGGCGGCGCACGACGCGGCCGCCCTGCATCAGCAGCCGGATGCCCTGCGCGGGCTCGGCCAGCGGCGAGAGGTCGGTCGTGGGGTCGCCGTCGACCACCAGCAGGTCGGCGAAGGCACCCGGCACCAGTTGGCCGATCTCGCGCTCGCGGCCCATCAGGCGGGCGGCCACGATGGTGGCCGACTGCAGCACCTCCACCGGCGGCTGCACGGCAACTCGGATCGTGAACTCGCCGCTTTGCCGGTCGTGCATGCGGCCCAGCAGGTCGGTGCCGAAGACCACCGGCACGCCCTCGGCGCGGGCCATCGCCAGCGCCCGAAGACCCTGGCTCCTGACGACCTCGAGCTTGTCGAGCATGGCGCGGCTCCAGCCCAGGCGCTCGCCCTCCTCGGCCAGCGCCACGTAGGTGGACAGCGTGGGCACGAGCCAGGCGCCGTGGCGCTTCATCTCGCGCAGCGTGGCCTCGTCGACCAGGTTGCCGTGCTCGATGCTGCGCACGCCGGCCTGCACCGCGCGCGTCACGGCGCGCGGCGAGTAGGCGTGGGCCAGCGCATACAGGTTGGCGGCCTCGGCCTCCTCGACGGCGGCGCGCAGTTCCTCCGGGCTGAACTGCGTGCCATCGATGGGGTCGGTGGGGCTGGAGACGCCGCCGCCGGCCATGATCTTGATGTGGTTGGCGCCGTTGCGCACCTGCTCGCGCACGGCGCGGCGCACCTCGCCCACGCCGTCGGCGATGGCGCCCATCAGGCCCAGGCCGGCGCAGCTGCAGAACATCGAGGCCTGCACGCCCTTGGGCCGCATGTCGGCGTGACCGCCGGTCTGGCTGATGGGGCGGCCGGCGATGGCCAGGCGCGGGCCCTCGTACAGGCCGCGGGCCTGCGCCTCCTGAAGGCCGAAGTCGGCGCCGGCGGCGTCGCGTACGCTGGTGAAGCCGCGGTGCAGCATGCCCCGCATCACCTGCGCCGACTCGGCGCTCAGCAGCGAGGGCGGGTGCAGCGCCAGGCCCGCGAGGTCGTGCGAGACGGCGGTGACGTGCACGTGCGCGTCGATCAGACCGGGCAGCACCACCCGGCCGGCGCAGTCGATGCGCTCGGCATCGTCGACCACGATGGGTTCCTGCGTGACGTGGGCGATGCGCTCGCCCTCGACGACGATGGTGGTGCCCGGCCGCAGGGTGCCGCTGGCGCTGTCGAACAGCGTGGCCCGCTCCAGGGCCTGGCGCTTCATGGCCGGGCGGGGGCCGACGCGGCCGAGGCCGCCGGCTCGGCGGGCCTGGCGGTCTCGGGCCGGGGCAAGCGGCCGCTGGCACCCACGTCGACGCGCACGTTGCCGGTGCCGACGCTGACGCCACCGCTCACGCGGCCGTCGGAGCTGCCGCTGACGCCGACGCTGCCCACGCCGGGCAGCGGCACGCTGATGCCCACGCCGACACCGACGCCGGCACAACCCGCCAGCCACAGGGCCAGCGGCGCGAGGAACCATCCCAGGGGCAGGCGCTTCATGCGCCGCAGCCTACTGCGCGGCGACGGCCGGCACAAGCGGCAGCGACAGCCGCCCGCGCGCCTCGTGGTACTCGCGCTCCAGGCGCGCCACCAGCTCCGCCGCGGGCAGCACGGCCTTGACGGCGCCGATGCCCTGGCCGCAGCCCCAGATGTCCTTCCAGGCCTTCTTGGCGCTGTCGCCGCCGCCGAAGTTCATCTTGCTGGGGTCGCTCTCGGGCAGGTTGTCGGGGTCCAGCCCGGCCGCGCGGACGCTGGGCTTGAGGTAGTTGCCGTGCACCCCGGTGAACAGGCTCGAGTACACGATGTCGTCGGAGTTGCTGTCGACGATGCACTGCTTGTAGGCGTCGGAGGCGCGCGCCTCCTCGGTGGCGATGAAGGCGCTGCCGATGTAGGCGAAGTCGGCCCCCATGGCCTGCGCGGCCAGCACGCCACCGCCGGTGGCGATGGAACCCGACAGCGCCAGCGGGCCGTCGAACCACTCGCGGATTTCCTGCACCAGCGCGAACGGGCTCTTGGTGCCGGCGTGGCCGCCCGCGCCGGCGGCCACGGCGATCAGCCCGTCGGCCCCCTTGTCGATGGCCTTGCGCGCGAAGAAGTCGTTGATGATGTCGTGCAGCACCACCCCGCCCCAGGCGTGCACGGCCTCGTTGACGTCGGTGCGCGCGCCCAGGCTGGTGATGACGATCGGCACCTTGTAGCGGGCGCAGACCTCCATGTCGTGCTCGAGCCGGTCGTTGCTCTTGTGCACGATCTGGTTGATGGCGAACGGCGCTGCCGGCCGCCCGGGGTGGGCGCGGTTCCATGCCGCCAGGCCCTCGGTGATCTCGTGCAGCCACTCGTCGAGCTGCGAGGCCGGCCGCGCGTTGAGCGCCGGCATGCTGCCCACCACGCCGGCGCAGCACTGCGCGATCACCAGCTTCGGGTTGCTGATGATGAACAGCGGCGCACCGATGATCGGCAGCGGCAGGTGCGCCAGCGCCCCGGGAAGATTCGCCATCAGAAGGACTCCAGGGCCATCGCGGTGACGGCCTCGCCACCCTCGACGATGCTGTCGCGCAGCGCCGGGGCTTGGTTGAGAAGGTGCTCGCCGAAGAAGCGCGCGGTGGCGATCTTGGCCTGCATGAACGCGGGGTCCTCGCCGGCGGCCAGCGCGTCTTCCGCGGCCATCAGCGCGCGGGCCATCTGCCAGCCGGCGACGGCCAGGCCGGCAAGCTTCAGGTAGGGCACGCTGCCCGCGTACACCGTGTTGGGGTGGGCCTTGGTGTGGCCGGCGACGAAGCCCACCACCTCGACGAAGGCCTTGCGCGCCGCGGCCAGGCGGCGCGCCATGGCGCGGCAGGCGGCGCTGTCGCGCGCGGCCAGTTCGCCCTCGGTGGCCTCGATGCGGTCGGCGATGGCCAGCGCCACGCGGCCACCGTCGCGCGCCGTCTTGCGGCCCACCAGGTCGTTGGCCTGGATCGCCGTCGTGCCCTCGTAGATGGACAGGATCTTGGCGTCGCGCAGGTACTGCGCCGCGCCGGTCTCCTCGACGAAGCCCATGCCGCCGTGCACCTGCACGCCCAGCGAGGCCACGTCGAGCGCCATCTCGGTCGACAGGCCCTTGATCAGCGGCACCAGGAACTCGTAGAAGGCCTGGTTCTGCGCCCGCGTCTCGGCGTCGGGGTGGGCGTGCGCAGCGTCGAAGGCACTGGCGCCCACCAGCGCCATGGCGCGGCAGCCCTCGGTCCAGGCGCGCATCGTCATCAGCATGCGCCGCACGTCGGGGTGGTGGATGATGGGGGCGGCCTGTGCCAGGCTGCCGTCGACGGGGCGGCTCTGCACGCGGTCGCGCGCATGCTGCACGGCCTTCTGGTAGGCGCGCTCGGCCAGCGCGATGCCCTGCACGCCCACGCCGTAGCGCGCGGCGTTCATCATGATGAACATGTACTCGAGGCCGCGGTTCTCCTGGCCCACCAGCTCGGCCACCGCGCCGCCGTGGTCGCCGTACTGCAGCACCGCCGTGGGGCTGGCCTTGATGCCCAGCTTGTGCTCCAGGCTCACGCAGTGCACGTCGTTGCGCGTGCCGTCGGGCAGGACCTTGGGGCAGATGAACAGGCTGATGCCCTTGACGCCCTCGGGAGCGCCCACCACGCGCGCCAGCACGAGGTGGACGATGTTGTCCGCCATGTCGTGCTCGCCCCAGGTGATGTAGATCTTGGTGCCGAAGAGCCTGTAGCTGCCGTCGGGCTGCGGCTCGGCGCGCGTGCGCACCAGGCTCAGGTCGGAGCCCGCCTGCGGCTCGGTGAGGTTCATCGTGCCGGTCCAGGAGCCGTCGATGAGCCGGGGCAGGTACTGCGCCTGCTGCTCGGGCGTGCCGGCGGTCAGCAGGGCCTCGACGGCGCCGTCGGTCAGCAGCGGGCACAGCGCGAAGCTCATGTTGGCGCTGTTGACCATCTCGCTGCAGGCGGCGTGGATGAGCTTGGGCAGGCCCTGGCCGCCGAAGGCCTCGGG
Source organism: uncultured beta proteobacterium (assembly GCA_903828235.1). Lineage (GTDB taxonomy): Bacteria > Pseudomonadota > Gammaproteobacteria > Burkholderiales > Burkholderiaceae_C > Rubrivivax. The sequence goes on from CAIKLM010000045.1 coordinate 21,396, forward strand.
GTGCTGCAGGCCCTGCCAGCCGCCCTCGGCGTACTGGCGGAAGGCCTCCTTGAAGCCGGGCGTGGCGTGCACCACGCCGTTCTTCAGGAACGACGGGTTGCGGTCGCCTTCCCAGTTCAGCGGCGCGATCACGCCCTCGGCGAGCTTGGCGCTCTCCTCCAGCACGGCCGCGGCGGTGTCCAGGCCGTGGTCCTCGTGGCCGGGCAGCGTGGCCACGGCCTCGATGCCGGCCAGCGCCTTCATGACGAACAGCATGTCCTTGACGGGGGCGCGGTAGCTCATCGCGGTCTCCTGGTGGGGCGTCGGCGGGGCGCGGTCAGAGGCTGGCGACCAGCTCGGGCACGGCGGCGAAGAGGTCGGCCTCCAGGCCGTAGTCGGCCACGCTGAAGATCGGCGCCTCCGGGTCCTTGTTGATGGCCACGATGACCTTGCTGTCCTTCATGCCGGCCAGGTGCTGGATGGCGCCGCTGATGCCGGCCGCGATGTACAGCGTGGGCGCGACGATCTTGCCCGTCTGGCCCACCTGCCAGTCGTTGGGCGCGTAGCCGGCGTCCACCGCGGCGCGGCTGGCGCCGAGCGCGGCGCCGAGCTTGTCGGCCAGCGGCGTGAGCACGGCGTTGAACTGGTCGCTGCTGCCCAGGGCCCGGCCACCGCTGACGATGATCTTGGCCGCCGTGAGCTCGGGGCGGTCGCTCTTGGCGATCTCGCTGCCCAGGAACGCGCTCTTGCCGGCATCGGCCACCGCGGCCACGGTCTGCACCGCCGCGCCGCCGCCGGTGGCGGCCGCGGGGTCGAAGCCGGTGGTGCGCACGGTGATCACCTTCACCGCATCGGTGCTCTGCACCGTGGCGATGGCGTTGCCGGCGTAGATGGGGCGTTCGAAGGTGTCGGGTGCGAGCACCTTGGTGGCATCGGAGATCTGGGCCACGTCGAGCAGCGCGGCCACGCGCGGCGCCACGTTCTTGCCCGCGGCCGTGGCCGCGAACAGGATGTGGCTGTAGCCGGAAGCGACGGCCAGCACCTGCGCGGCGACGTTCTCGGCCAGCCCATGGTCGAGGTGCGGCGCATCGGCGTGCAGCACCTTGGACACGCCGGCAATGTGCGCCGCCGCGGCGGCCGCGCCTGCGGCGCCGGTGCCGGCCACCAGCACGTGCACGTCGCCGTCGCAGGCCAGCGCGGCCGCGACGGTGTTGAGGGTGCCGCCCTTGAGCGACGCGTTGTCGTGTTCAGCAACCACCAGAGCAGCCATGGTCAGATCACCTTCGCTTCGTTCTTCAGCCTGGCCACCAGCGTGGCCACGTCGGGCACCTTCACGCCGGCGCCGCGCTTGGGCGGCTCCGACACCTTCAGCGTCAGGATGCGCGGCGCGACGTCCACGCCCAGGTCCGCCGGCTTGAGGGTCTCCAGCGGCTTCTTCTTGGCCTTCATGATGTTGGGCAGCGTCACGTAGCGCGGCTCGTTCAGGCGCAGGTCGGTGGTCACCACCGCGGGCAGCGTGATGCGCAGCGTCTCCAGGCCGCCGTCGACCTCGCGCGTGACGGTGGCCGCGCCGTCGGCGACCTCGACCTTGCTCGCGAAGGTGGCCTGCGGCAGGCCGGCCAGCGCGGCCAGCATCTGCCCGGTCTGGTTGCAGTCGTCGTCGATGGCCTGCTTGCCCAGGATCACGAGGCCGGGCTGCTCCTTGTCGACCAGCGCCTTCAGCAGCTTGGCCACCGCCAGCGGCTGCAGCTCGGCATCGGTCTCGACGAGGATGGCGCGGTCGGCGCCGATGGCCATGGCCGTGCGCAGCGTCTCCTGGCACTGCGCCACGCCGCACGACACCGCCACGATCTCGGTGACGGCGCCCTTCTCCTTCAGGCGCACGGCCTCCTCGACGGCGATCTCGTCGAAGGGGTTCATGCTCATCTTGACGTTGGCGATGTCCACGCCCGTGCCGTCGGACTTGACGCGCACCTTGACGTTGTAGTCGACCACCCGCTTGACCGGGACCAGCACCTTCATGCCTGCATCTCCTTGGGGACTGTGAGCCTGCGCCTGCGGCCTGCCCCACGGGCGGCCGGCGACTGCAATTGACGTTAACGTCAATCGCGGCATTCTAGGCGGCGGGGATGCGCGCAAGCCCCGCCCGGGCCACAAAATAGAACGATCGTACTATTTTCCGGCGACCGGCTGTCCCGCAAGCGCCGCGGCCTGGCCGCGCGCGACGTCGATGCGGCGCAGCAGCACCAGCCCGACAACGAAGAACAGGCCCGTGCTGGCGATGCCCAGACGGTGATTGCCCCCGGTCAGCCAGGTCACCACGCCGTAGGTGATGGGCCCGACGATGGCCGAGGCGCGCGTGGCGAAGATCCACAGGCCGTAGAACTCGGCCAAACGGTCCGGCGGCGCGAACAGCCCGGCCAGCGCGCGGCCGGCGCTCTGGCTCGAACCCATGCACAGCCCGGCCAACACGGCCGCCACCCAGAAAGGCCCGGGCGTGGTCGCGGCCAGCGCCAGCAGCGTCATCAGCACCCAGCCCCACAGCGTCAGGCCCAGGGCCTTGCGATGGCCGATGCGGTCCTGCCCATAGCCGAACGCGAAGGCGCCCGCAGCCGACGCGATGTTGACGAGGAAGATCAGCATCATCGTCTGCGTCTGCTTGAAGCCCAGCACCTCCTCGGCGTAGATGGCCGCCAGCGCGATGACCACCGAGATGCCCGCTTGGTAGAAGACGGCACAGGCCAGCAGCCAGCGGAAGTCCTCGTAGCGGCGCGCCTCGCGCCAGGTATGGCCCAGCCGCTGCAGGGCCGTCGCCGTGGCACCCGACACGGTGGCCGGCTGCGGCACCGCCCGCTCCTTGAGCAGCACGAAGGTGGCCAGCGAGGCCAGCGCGTAGACCACCGCGGTGATCAGCATGGTCACCGGCACGAAGTGCGTGGCGGGCAGGCCCTGGCCCTGCGCCCAGATCACGTAGCCCAGGCTCAGGCCGAGGGTGAGCATGCCGCCGAAATAGCCCAGGCTCCAGCCCCAGCCCGAGACGCGGCCCAGGGCTTCGCGCCGCGCGAGCTCGGGCAGGAACGCGGCGGTGAGCTGCTCGCCGATGGAGTAGCAGAAGTTCGAGACGACGATGGCCGCCACCGCGAGCCACAGGTCGCCGCGGCCCACGCCCGCCAGCGCCGCGGTGGCGACCACGCAGCCGATGGTGGTGGCCACGAGCAGCAGCTTCTTGGCCGCGCGCGCATCAGCCCAGGCGCCCAGCACCGGCGTGGCCAGCATCACGAGCGCGTTGCTCAGGCCGAGGATGAGCGTCCAGGCCAGGGTGCCCCAGTCGGCCCCGTCGGCCACCACGCCCACGAAGTAGGCGTTGAAGACCGCGGTGAGCACGACGGTCGTGTAGCCCGAGTTGGCGAAGTCGTACATCGCCCAGCCGAACACCTCTCGGCGGGCGACGCCGCGGTTCAGGGCTTGAGGGTCGAACAGCGGCATCGTGTCGTCTCCGGCATGCGCCGCGGTGCAGCGCCTGGGACGTGATGATGGTGCCCGGAGCGGGACTCGAACCCGCATGCTCTTGCGAGCTAGGGGTTTTAAGCCCCCTGCGTCTGCCGATTTCGCCATCCGGGCGGCGGGCGCGGGCGCGGCTGATAGGGTGGAGGCGCGACCGGGAGTCGAACCCGGCTAGACGGATTTGCAATCCGTTGCATAACCGCTTTGCTATCGCGCCAGGGATAGCTGGCTTGGCATTCTCAGCCAAAAAGAAGGGAAGCCGAAGCTTCCCTGTCTTTGAAATCTGGAGCGGGATAAGAGGCTCGAACTCTCGACCTATACCTTGGCAAGGTATCGCTCTACCAACTGAGCTAATCCCGCGGGGGTCTCACTGTCTCGACGCTGTTCAGATCGCTTGCCGTGTCGACCGCGTCGAGCCTCGCAGTATAGCGTTGTCTTGAGCGCCGTTGCAAGAACCCCGGCGCTCGACGCAACGCCCCGCCACCTCAGTGCGGAAGGCCGTCAGCCGCGACGGTCGGCGCCGGGGCGATGCCCGTGGCCTCGGGCTTGGCCGCGGCGGCGGGAGCCGGTTCGTCATCGGGCAGGCTGTCGGGCAGCCGCTCCAGCGCCAGCTCCAGCACCTGGTCGATCCACTTCACCGGCACGATCTCGAGCTTGTTCTTGGCGTTCTCCGGGATGTCCTGGAGGTCCTTGACGTTCTCCTCGGGGATCAGCACCGTCTTCACGCCGCCCCGGTGCGCCGCCAGCAGCTTCTCCTTGAGGCCGCCGATGGCGGTGACCTCGCCGCGCAGCGTGATCTCGCCGGTCATCGCCACCTCGGCCTTCACGGGGATGCCAGTCAGCGCCGAGACGAGCGCCGTCGTCATCGCCGCGCCCGCGCTGGGGCCGTCCTTGGGCGTGGCGCCGTCGGGCACGTGGATATGGATGTCGCGCTTCTCGAACAGCTCGTCCTTGATGCCCAGCCGGCGCGAGCGCGAGCGCACCACGGTGCGCGCGGCCTCGACCGACTCCTTCATCACGTCGCCCAGCGAGCCGGTGCGCGTGATGTTGCCCTTGCCGGGCATCACGGCCGCCTCGATGGTGAGGAGGTCGCCGCCGACCTCCGTCCAGGCCAGCCCGACCACCTGGCCGACCTGGTTCTTCTTCTCGGTGCGGCCGTAGTCGTACTTGCGCACGCCCAGGAAGTCGTTGAGGTTGTCCTCGGTGACGACGACCTTGCCCTCGTACTTCTTCAGCTGGTGGCCCTTGACGACCTTGCGGCAGATCTTGCCGATCTCGCGCTCGAGGCTGCGCACGCCGGCCTCCCGCGTGTAATAGCGCAGGATGGCGCGGATGCCCCCCTCGGTGAGCTCCATCTCGCCGGCCTTCACGCCGTTGTTCTTCTGCTGCTTCGGGCACAGGTAGCGCTGCGCGATGCTGAGCTTCTCGTCCTCGGTGTAGCCCGCCAAGCGGATGACCTCCATCCGGTCGAGCAGCGCCGGCGGGATGTTCATCGAGTTCGAGGTGGCCACGAACATCACGTCGGAGAGGTCGAAGTCGACCTCGACGTAGTGGTCGCTGAAGGTGTGGTTCTGCTCGGGGTCGAGCACCTCCAGCAGGGCACTGGACGGATCGCCGCGGAAATCCATGCCCAGCTTGTCGATCTCGTCGAGCAGGAACAGCGGGTTGCGCGTGCCGACCTTGGTGAGCGACTGCAGCACCTTGCCCGGCATCGAGCCGATGTAGGTGCGGCGATGGCCGCGGATCTCGGCCTCGTCGCGCATGCCGCCCAGGGCCATGCGCACGTACTTGCGGCCGGTGGCGCGCGCCACGCTCTGGCCCAGCGAGGTCTTGCCCACGCCCGGGGGGCCCACCAGGCACAGGATCGGCGCCTTGACCTTGTCGACGCGCTGCTGCACCGCGAGGTACTCGAGGATGCGGTCCTTGACCTTCTCCAGGCCGTAGTGATCCTCGTTGAGCACCTGCTCGGCGAAGGCCAGGTCGTGCTTGATCTTGGTCTTCTTCTGCCAGGGCAGGTTGACCAGCGTGTCGATGAAGTTGCGCACCACGGTGGCTTCGGCGCTCATCGGCGACATCAGCTTGAGCTTCTTCAGCTCGCCCTCGGCCTTCTTGCGCGCCTCCTTGCTCATGCGCGCGGCCTTGATCTTCTTCTCGAGTTCCTCGAGGTCGGCGCCCTCTTCACCGTCGCCGAGTTCCTTCTGGATGGCCTTGACCTGCTCGTTGAGGTAGTACTCGCGCTGGCTCTTCTCCATCTGCCGCTTGACGCGGCCGCGGATGCGCTTCTCGACCTGCAGGATGTCGACCTCGTGCTCGAGCTGCTCGAGCAGCTTCTCGAGCCGCTTGGCGACGCTGAACAGGTCGAGCACGGCCTGCTTGGCCTCGAGCTTGAGCGGCAGGTGCGCGGCGATGGTGTCAGCCAGGCGGCCGGCGTCGTCGATGCCGCCGATGCTGGTGAGGATCTCCGGCGGGATCTTCTTGTTGAGCTTGACGTACTGGTCGAACTGCTGCGTCACGGCACGGCGCAGCGCCTCGATCTCGGGGGTGGCGGCGTCCTCCGTCTGCACGGGAGCGACCTCGCCCGTGAAGTGCTCGCCCGTGTCGGTGATGGTGCGCGTCTGCGCGCGCTGCACGCCCTCGACCAGCACCTTCACGGTGCCGTCAGGCAGCTTCAGCATCTGCAGGATGCTGCTGATGCAGCCGACCTCGAACAGGTCCTCGGGGCGCGGCTCGTCCTTGCCGGCGGCCTTCTGCGCCACCAGCATGATCTGGCGACCCTGCTCCATGGCGGCCTCGAGCGCCTTGATGCTCTTGGGCCGGCCCACGAAAAGCGGAATGACCATGTGGGGGAAGACGACCACGTCGCGCAGCGGCAGCAGCGGCAGCGTCAGCGGATCGGGCGGCAGGATGGGATGTCCGGACATGGGGATGACCTTTCGTGTCAGGCCCAGTTGGGGCCCGCGAGCGGCGTTGCAAGGGCCGCGGCCGCCGGCAGGCCGCGGCGCCGGCGACGCTCAGGCGCTCGCCTTCTTTTCGCGGTAGACGAGCAGCGGCTTGGCGCCCTCGTCGACGATGTGCTCGTCGATCACCACCTTGGCCACGCCGTCCAGCGTGGGCAGCTCGAACATGGTGTCGATGAGCGAGTGCTCCAGGATCGAGCGCAGGCCGCGCGCGCCGGTCTTGCGGGCCAGCGCCTTCCTGGCGATGGCCGTCAGCGCCGACGGGCGCACCTCGAGCTCCACGCCGTCCATGGCGAACAGCTTCTGGTACTGCTTGACCAGCGCGTTCTTGGGCTCGGTGAGGATCTGCACCATGGCGTCGACCGTGAGCTCGCCCAGCGTGGCCACCACCGGCAACCGGCCCACCAGCTCGGGAATGAGGCCGAACTTGATGAGGTCCTCGGGCTCGACGTCGCGGAACAGGTCGGCGGCGCGCTTCTCGGTCTTGCTGTGCACGCTGGCGCCGAAGCCGATGCCCGACTTCTCGGTGCGGTTCTGGATCACCTTCTCCAGGCCGTCGAAGGCGCCGCCGCAGATGAACAGGATGTTCGTCGTGTCTATCTGCAGGAAGTCCTGGTTCGGGTGCTTGCGCCCGCCCTGCGGCGGCACGCTGGCCATGGTGCCTTCCACCAGCTTCAGCAGCGCCTGCTGCACGCCCTCGCCCGAGACGTCGCGCGTGATGCTGGGGTTGTCGGCCTTGCGCGAGATCTTGTCGATCTCGTCGATGTAGACGATGCCGCGCTGCGCCCGCTCGACGTCGTAGTTGCAGTTCTGCAGCAGCTTCTGGATGATGTTCTCGACGTCCTCGCCCACGTAGCCCGCCTCGGTGAGCGTGGTGGCGTCGGCGATGACGAAGGGCACGTTCAGCAGGCGGGCCAGCGTCTGCGCCAGCAGCGTCTTGCCGCTGCCGGTGGGCCCGATGAGCAGGATGTTGCTCTTGCTCAGCTCGATGTCGTCCTTGCCGCCGGCGCTGCCCATGTGGCGCAGCCGCTTGTAGTGGTTGTAGACGGCGACCGACAGCGTGCGCTTGGCGACGTCCTGCCCGATCACGTACTGGTCGAGGCTGGCCTTGATCTCGCCGGGCACGGGTAGGTCGCCCTTGGCCGGCTTCGGCGAGGCGCCCTCGGCGGGCACCTCGTCGCGGATGATGTCGTTGCAGAGCTCGATGCACTCGTCGCAGATGAAGACCGAAGGCCCTGCGATGAGCTTCTTGACCTCGTGCTGGCTCTTGCCGCAGAAGCTGCAGTACAGAACCTTCTCGCCGGTGGAGCCCTTCTTGTCGGCCATGGCTGCGGGTGTGGGTGCGGGATGGGGTGCGCGGGACGGTCCGCAGCCCATCATAGACGAACGGGACGGCCGTCGACGGCAATGAAAAGAGCCCCGATCCGGGGCTCTCCAGGGGCATCGGCCGCTTCGGCGTCAGGCCGGCGTCGGCCGCAGGGGGGTCAGGCGCGCTTCTCGAGCACCTGGTCGATCAGCCCGTAGTCCAGCGCCTCGGCCGGATTCATCCAGCGGTCGCGCTCCATGTCGGCGGCGATGCGCTCCACGGGCTGGCCGGTGCGCTCGGCGTAGATGCGGTTGAGTTGCTCGCGCGTCTTGATGATCTCGCGCGCCGCGATCTCGATGTCGGTGGCCTGGCCCTGGGCGCCGCCCGAGGGCTGGTGGATCATGACCCGGCTGTTGGGCAGCGCGAAGCGCTTGCCCTTGGTGCCCGCCATCAGCAGGAAGCTGCCCATGCTGGCGGCCATGCCCATGCACAGCGTGCTGACGTCGGGCTTGATGAAGTTCATCGTGTCGTAGATCGACAGGCCGGCGCTGACGCTGCCCCCGGGCGAGTTGATGTACAGGAAGATGTCCTTGTCCGGGTTCTCGCTCTCCAGGAACAGCATCTGCGCCACCACCAGGTTGGCGGTGGCGTCGTTCACCGGCCCCACCAGGAACACGATGCGCTCGCGCAGAAGCCGGCTGTAGATGTCGTAGGCGCGCTCGCCGCGGCCGGACTGCTCGATGACGATGGGCACCATGCCCAGCGCTGTGGTTTCCTGCATGCTCATCGGGGGTGGCTCCAGCGGCGCGGTCAGGACGCCGTCATCAGTTCGTCGAACGGTAGCACCTTGTCGATCACCTTCGCCTGGCCGAGCACGAACTCGGAGACGTTGTTCTCGATCACGACGGCTTCCACCTCGGCCATGCGCTGGCGGTCACCCAGGTACCAGCGCATCACCTCGGCCGGCTTCTCGTAGCTCTGGCTCAACTCCTCGATGTGCTTCTGGAGCTGCTCGGGCTTGGCCTGCAGGCCGTTGGCCCGCACCAGCTCGGCCACCACCAGGCCCAGGCGCACGCGGCGCTCGGCCTGCTCCTTGAAGTTCTCGGCGGGGATCGGCAGCTTGTCGGCGTCCTTGAAGCCGCGCTCCTTGAGGTTGGCGCGCATCTGGTCCACCAGCCGGTCGCTCTCGGCGGCCACCAGCGCGTTGGGGATGTCCAGCGTGGCCGTGCGGGCCAGCAGGTCCATCACGGCGCCCTTGTTGCGGGCCTGCACGCGGAACTTCACCTCGCGCTCGAGGTTCTTCTTCACGTCGGCGCGCAGCGCCTCGACCGAGCCTTCCTTGATGCCCAGCGCCTTGGCCAGGGCGTCGTCGACCGCCGGCAGGTGGCCGGCCTCGATCTTCTTGACGGTGACGAGGAAGTCGGCCTCCTTGCCGGCCACCTCCTGGCCCTGGTAGTCGGCCGGGAACTGCAGCGGGAAGGTCTTGCTCTCGCCGGCCTTCATGCCGCGCACCGCCTCGTCGAACTGCGCCAGCATCTGGCCTTCGCCGACGATGAACTGGAAGTCGCTGGCCTGGCCGCCGGAGAAGGGCTCGCCGTCGATCTTGCCCTCGAAGTCGATCGTGACGCGGTCTCCCTCGGCCGCGCCCTCGGCGGCGGCGCGCAGGCCGAAGGTGCGGCGCTGCTTGCGCAGGATCTCGATGGTGCGGTCGATCGCGGCCTCGGTCACCTCGGTGGACACGCGCTCCAGCTCGGCGGCCGACAGGTCGCCGAGCTGCACCTCGGGATAGACCTCGAAGGTGGCGTCGAAGGCCAGCGAGCCCTCGGGCGCCTTGTCGTTCTGGGTGATGCGCGGTGCGCCGGCCACGCGCAGCTGCGCCTCGCGGGTGGCCTGGTCGAACAGCTGGCCGACCTTGTCGTTGACCACCTCGTACTGCACGCTGTAGCCGTAGCGCTGGGCGACCACGCTCATCGGCACCTTGCCGGGGCGGAAGCCGTCGGCCTTGACGGTGCGGGCCAGCTTCTTCAGGCGCGTCTCGACCTCGCCGTTGATGGTGGTGGCGGGCAGCGTCAGCGTGATGCGGCGCTCGAGCTTCTCTAGGGTTTCGACTTGCACGGCCATGGCGGGTCTCGAAGAGGCGTGGAATGGGGACAGCGGGCGGCGTGGTGCGCGGGGTCGGACTCGAACCGACACGCCCGTGAAGGCGTCAGGACCTAAACCTGGTGCGTCTACCGATTTCGCCACCCGCGCAGGTGCTTGGCCTGGATCCGGGCGGACGGCCCCGAACCCAGGCGAAGCCCACGATTTTAGCCCGCTCGCGCCGCCGCTTCCGCCGGCGCGCCCGGCGCGGGCTCGCGCCGGATGCGGAACCAGGCCGCGTACATCGCCGGCAGCGCCAGCAAGGTCAGTGCCGTGGCGACGATGAGGCCGCCCATGATGGCCACCGCCATCGGGCCCCAGAACACGCTGCGGCTGAGCGGGATCATCGCCAGCACCGCCGCGGCCGCGGTCAGCACGATGGGCCGGAAGCGCCGCACCGCCGCCTCCACGATGGCGTCCCAGGCGGCCACGCCGGCGCGGCGGTCCTGCTCGATCTGGTCGATCAGGATCACCGAGTTGCGCATGATCATCCCCATCAGCGCGATCACGCCCAGCAGCGCGACGAAGCCGAACGGCCGGTTCAGCAGCAGCAGCGCGGCGGCCACGCCGGCGATGCCCATGGGCCCGGTGAGGAACACCAGCATCGCCCGGCTGAAGCTCTGCAGCTGCAGCATCAGCAGCGTGAAGATGATGAACAGCATGATGGGCACGCCGGCGGCGATCGAGCCCTGGCCCTTGCTGCTTTCCTCCACCGCGCCGGCGATCTGGATCTTGTAGCCCGGCGGCATGCGCTCGGCCAGCTTCTGCAGCTCGGGCCAGACCTGGAACGTCACGGTGGGACCCTGCACGCCCTCCACCACGTCGCCCTGCACGGTGACGGCGTAGTCGCGGCCTTCGCGCCACAGCACGCCGGGCTCCCAGGCGAAGCCGACCTTGGCCACCTGCGTCAGCGGCACGCTGCGCCCGCTGGCGGTGGGCAGGTAGGCGTTGCCGAGGTCGGTGATGGCCTTTCGCTCCTCCAGCGGCTGGCGCAGCACGATGTCGATCAGGCGGTCGCCCTCGCGGTACTGGCCGATGGTCGTGCCCGACAGGATGGTGCGCGAGGCCAGGGCGATGGACTGGCTGGTGACGCCCAGCGCACGCGCCTTGTCCTGGTCGATCTCCAGCCGCAGCACCTTGATCTGCTCGTTCCAGTTGTCGTTGACGCCACGCATGCTGGGGTTGGCGCGCAGGATCTCCTTGGCCTGGTCGGCCCAGGCCCGCACCTTGTCCGCCTCGGGGCCGACGACGCGGAACTGCACCGGGTACGGCACGGGCGGCCCGTTGGGCAGCAGCTTCACGCGGCCGCGGACCTCGGGGAACTCGGCCGCCAACAGCGCCGGCAGCCGCACGCGCAGTTCCTCGCGCTCGGCCAGGCCCTTGGGCAGCACGATGGCCTGGCTGACGTTGGCCTGGGGGAACACCTGGTCCAGAGGCAGGTAGAAGCGCGGCACGCCCGAGCCCACCCAGGTGGTGACGGTGGCCACGCCCGGCTCCTTCATCATGCGCGCCTCGAAGCGGCGGGCAATCTCGTCGGTCTGCTGGATGGTGCTGCCCTCGGGCAGCCACAGGTCCACCAGCACCTCGGGCCGGCTGCTGTCGGGGAAGAACTGCTGCTGCACCTTGCCCATGCCGGCGATGCCCAGGCCGAAGATGCCCAGGGTCAGCCCGATGGTGATCCAGCGGTGCTGCACGCACCAATCCACGACGCGCCGGAAGCGGCTGTAGAAGGGGGTATCGAACAGCTCGTGCGCCTCGCCTGCCGCCTTGGGCCGGTTGCGCAGCATCCGCCAGCCCAGGTAGGGCACGAAGTACACCGAGACCACCCACGAGATCACCAGCGCCGCCGAGGTGACGGCGAAGATCGCGAAGGTGTACTCGCCGGTCACGCTCTTGGCCAGGCCGATGGGCAGGAAGCCGGCCGCGGTGATGAGCGTGCCGGTGAGCATGGGCATGGCCACCAGGTCGTAGGTGAAGGTGGCGGCGCGGGCGCGGTCGTAGCCCTCCTCCAGCTTGCGCACCATCATCTCCACGGCAATGATGGCGTCGTCGACCAACAAGCCCAGCGCGATGATCAGGCTGCCCAGGCTGATCTTGTGCAGCCCGACGCCCCAGTAGAACATCGTCACGAAGGTGATCGCCAGCACCAGCGGGATCGTGATCGCCACCACGAGGCCGGGCCAGATGTCGATGCGCAGCGGCCGGGTGTGCAGGCCCAGGCTGATGAAGCTCACGGCCAGCACGATGACGATGGCCTCGATCAGCACCTTGACGAACTCATTGACCGAGCGGCTCACGGCCGCGGGCTGGTCTTGCACCCGCTCGATGCTCACCCCCACGGGCAGGTCGGCCTGGATGCCTTCCACAGCCCGGCCCAGCGCCTTGCCCAGCGCGATGATGTCGCCGCCCTTGGCCATGCTCACGCCGAGGGCGACGACCTCGTGGCCCTGGTGGCGCACCTTCACCGACGGCGGGTCGACGTAGTCGCGCCGCACCTCGGCGATGTCCGACAGTTTGATGGTGCTGCCCGCGCCCGTGACCGGGTTGACGGCCCGGATCGGGAATCTCCGCAGCTCGTCCACCGAGTTGAACTGGCCCGCCACCCGCACCTGCAGGTTCTCGCTGCCGGCGTTGAGCACGCCGGCACCCTCGACCGCGTTCTGCGAGCCGAGCTGCGCGATCACCTGGTTCATGTCCAGGCCCAGCTGCGCCAGCCGCTTCTGCGAGATCTCGACGAACAGCTTCTCGGCCTGAGCGCCGAAGATCTCCACCTTGGCCACGTCGGGCACGCGCAGCAACTGCTGCCGCACGCGCTCGGCGAAGCGGCGCGTCTCCTCGCGGCTGAAGCCGTCGGAGCGCAGCGCGAAGATGCTGCCGTAGACGTCGCCGAAGTCGTCGTTGAACACCGGGCCGATCACGCCGGCCGGCAGCGTGTGGCGGATGTCGCCCACGCGCTTGCGCGCCTGGTACCAGCTGTTGGGAACCTCCTTCGGCGGCGAGCTGTCCTTCAGCTGCAGGATGGTCAGGCTCTCGCCGGGCTTGGCGTAGCTGCGGATGACGTCGGCGTGCGGCACCTCCTGCAGCGCCTTCTCGATCTTGTCGGTCACCTGCTCGGCCATCTGCTGCGCGCTGGCGCCGGGCCAGAAGGCCTGCACGACCATGGCCCGGAAGGTGAACGGCGGGTCCTCGTCCTGGCCGAGCTGGAAGTAGGCCGCGAAGCCCAGCACCATCAACACCACCATGAGGTAGCGCGTGAGGGCCGGGTGATCGAGCGCCCAGCGCGAGATGTTGAAGCGCGAGGGCGTGGCGCCGGTGGTGGCGGTGTCGTGCATGGCGGTGCTCGCGGTGGCTTCAGCGGCTGGCGGCGGGCTGGGCCGGCGCCACTGGGGCTTCTTCGAACAGCTTCACCTTCTGCCCGGGCGTCAGCGTGTGCACGCCGGCGGTCACCACGCGCTGGCCCGGCTGCAGGCCGCCGGCCACCATCACCGAGTTGCCGTCGGCGCCGGCCACGACGATGGGCTGCACCTGCACCGTCATGCTCGCCGGGTCCAGCACCCACACGGCCGTCTGGCCTTGCTGGCGCATCACGGCGGTCAGGGGCAGGCGCGCGGCAGCGTCGCGCCGCGGCAGCTCGAGCAGCACCGTCATGGTCTGGCCCAGCTGCACCGGGGCGGCGCCGATGTCGGCACGCACGAGGAAGGTCCGCGTCACGGGATCGGCCGCCGCGGCCACCTCGCGCACGGTGGCGGGCAACGCCGCCGACTGGGCCCAGGGGCGCACGCGCAGCGCGCTGCTGCGTCCGAGCAGGGCCCGGATGCCGGCCACGGCGTCTTCCGGCACCGAGAACGCCACGTCGCGGGGCCCGTCGTGGGCGACGCGCAGCACGGGCGTGCCGGCGGCGAGCACGGCGCCCACCTCGGCCTCGGTGGTGGTGACGACGCCGGCGGCCGGCGCCGTCAGCACGGCGTAGCTGGCCAGGTTGCCCTGCGCCTCGGCTTGCGCGCGCGCCTGGTCGAGCTGCGCGCGCTGGGCCTTGAGTCCGCTCTCCCGGCGCTCGAGCTCCATCGCGCTGATGAAGCCCTGGGCGCGCAGCTCCTCGTAGCGCTTGAAGTCGGCGGCGGCGAAGTCGAGGCTGGCCTGCGCCGCGCGCAGCGCAGCCTGCGCCGCGTCCTGCTGCAGCTTCAGGTCGGCGGGGTCGAGTTGCGCCAGCGCCTGGCCGGCGCGCACCCGCTGGCCCACCTCGGCGGGCCGCGCCACCAGCTTGCCGGCCACGCGGAAGCCCAGGCGCGACTCCGTGCGCGCCCGCACCTCGCCGGCGTACTCCTGCACGCCACCGGCGGCGTCGGGTGCCACGGTCATCACGCGGACGGCGCGCACCGGCTCGGGCGGCGCAGGCTTGGGCGAGCAGGCCGCCATCCACAGGGCGGCAGGCAGCAGGACGAGGGGCAGCAGGTGGGTGCGGCTGGGCATGGCGGGCAACCTGGGCGCGCCGGATGGCGGCGCCGGTGGAGAGACTGGGTTCGGGGGCGGAAACCAGGGCGCGGCGGCCCTGGAGGGGTTCGGCTTCGGACGTGGTGTGCTCGGGTCGACGAGCGCAATTACTGACTGACTGGTCAGTAATGTAGAAGTGCGGCCCGGCCGCTGTCAATCACCCGGCTTGCACGTCGCGGCACAGCCCACAATCCGCCGCCGTGAGCGTCGACCACTACGAGAACTTCCCCGTCGCCTCGGTGCTGTGCCCGCCGGCGCTGCGGCCGCCGATCACGGCGATCTACCACTTCGCGCGCACCGCCGACGACATCGCCGACGAAGGCGACGCCTCCACCGAGAGCCGCCTGGCCGACCTGGACCACTACCGGCGCGACCTCATGGCCGTGGCCACGGGCCAGGCGCACTCGGCCCGCTGGGCGCGTGTGTTCGCACCGCTGGCCGAGCAGATCCGGCGCCACGCGCTGCCGGTGCCGCTGCTGGCCGACCTGCTGGACGCCTTCGCGCAGGACACGCGCAACCCGCTCTACCCCGACCGCGCCGCCCTGCTCGACTACTGCCGCCGCTCGGCCGACCCCATCGGCCGGCTGCTGCTGCACCTGTACGGCATCAGCGACGCGCAGGCCCTGCGCCGCTCGGACGCCATCTGCAGTGCGCTGCAGCTCATCAACTTCTGGCAGGACCTCAGCGTCGACGGCCCGCGCGGGCGCCACTACGTGCCCGAGTCCGACCGCGCCGCCCACGGCGTGCCGCTCGCCGACCTGGCCGCCTGCCGCGACAGCCCGGCGGCGCGCGGGCTGGTGCGCGAGCTCTGCGCCTGGGCCCGCGACCTGATGCACGAGGGCGCACCGCTGACCCGCCAGGTGCCCGGCCGCGCCGGATGGGAGTTGCGGCTCGTCGTGCAGGGCGGGCTGCGCATTCTTGAGAAAATCGCCGCGATGGATCACGCCGCCCTGCTCCGCCGGCCCACCGTGGGCGCCGCCGACGCGCCGCTGCTGCTGTGGCGGGCGTTGCTGGCCGGGGCCGCGCGATGAGCCCGGCCGCGCCGGGCAGCACGCCCGCGTCGCCCGAGCAGTACGTGCAGGACAAGGCCGCCGGCAGCGGCTCGAGCTTCTACTACGCGTTCCTGTTCCTGCCGCCACCGCGCCGCGCGGCAATCACGGCCTTCTACGCCTTCTGCCGCGAGGTCGACGACGTCGTCGACGAGACCAGCGACGCCGGGGTCGCCGCCAGCAAGCTGGCCTGGTGGCGCCGCGAGGTGGCCGAGGCCTACGCCGGCCGCCCCACCCACCCGGTGACACGGGCGCTGATGCCGCTGGCGCCGCGCTTCGGCATCGAGGCCGCCCACCTCGACGCCGTGATCGACGGCTGCGAGATCGACCTGCAGCAGACCCGCTTCCTCGACTACGCCGGCCTGCAGCGGTATTGCCACCTCGTCGCCGGCGTGGTGGGCGAGGTGGCGGCCGGCATCTTCGGCCGCACCGAGGCGGACACGCTGCGCTACGCCCACCGGCTGGGGCTGGCCATGCAGCTGACGAACATCATCCGCGACGTCGGCGACGACGCGCGCCGCGGCCGCATCTACCTGCCCGTGGACGAGCTGCAGCGCTTCGACGTCAAGGCCCACGAGCTGCTCAAGCGCGAGGCGCCCTGGGGCTACAGCGAGCGCTTCACGGCGCTGATGCGCTTCCAGGCCGAGCGCGCGCACGCCACCTTCGACGAGGCCCTGGCCCTGCTGCCCGAGGCCGACCGCGTGGCGCAGAAGCCCGGGCTCATGATGGCCAACATCTACCGCCGGCTGCTGCGCGAGATCGAGGCGCAGGGCTTCCAGGTGCTGCACCAGCGCACCTCGCTGACGCCGCTGAAGAAGCTCTGGATCGCGGCGTGCACGCACGTGCGCGGCCGCTGAGCCTGCAGTCGGCGATGACCGCTCGACGCCTCGCGGTGGTGGGCGCGGGCTGGGCCGGGCTGGCCGCCGCGGTGCGCGGCGTGCTCGCCGGCTGGCAGGTGACGCTGTTCGAGATGGCACCCGCGGCGGGCGGCCGCGCGCGCTCGCTCGCCGCCGACGCCGACGGCACCCGCCTGGACAACGGCCAGCACATCCTCATCGGCGCCTACCGCCGCACGCTCGACCTGATGGCCGCGGTGGGCGCAGACCCAGCGCGGCTGCTGCACCGCCAGCCGCTGGAACTGCGCTACCCCGACGGCGCCGGCCTGCGTCTGCCGCCGGGCCCGGCCTGGCTGGTCTTCGGCGTGGGCGTGGCGGGCGCGCGGGGCTGGAGCACCCGCGACAAGCTCGCGCTGATGGCGGCGGCCGGCCGCTGGATGCTGGCCGGCTTCCGATGTGCGCCCGGCCTGTCGGTCGACGCGCTGTGCCGCGGCCTGCCGCCGGCCGTGCGGCAGCGCCTGATCGACCCGCTGTGCGTGGCCGCGCTGAACACCCCGGCGCACGAGGCCAGCGCGGCGGTGTTCCTGCGCGTGCTGCGCGACTCGCTGTTCTCGGGGCCGGGCTCGTCGGACCTGCTGCTGCCCCGCGCGCCGCTGGCCGCGCTGCTGCCCGAGCCGGCCGTGGCCTGGCTGCACGGGCGCGGCGCCGCCGTGCACACCGGCCGGCGCGTGGCGAGGCTGGACGCTGCCGCCACCGGCTGGGCGGTCGACGGCGAAGCCTTCGACGCCGTGGTGCTGGCCGCCAGCGCGGCAGAGTCGGCGCGGCTGGCCGCGCCGCACGCGGCCTCCTGGGCGGCCCGGGCGGCGGGTTTCGGCTACGAGCCCATCGTGACGGTCATCGTCGACGCGCCGGGCCTGCGCCTGCCGGCGCCCATGATGGCGCTGCAGGACGGCGCGCAGGCGCCGGCGCAGTTCGTGTTCGACCACGCGGCGCTCGGCGGGCCGGCGGGGCAGCTGGCCTTCGTGATCAGTGGCGCCGCGCCCTGGGTGGCGCAGGGCCTGGAGGCCACGGCCGCCGCCACGCTGCAGCAGGCGGCCCGGGCCTTCGGCGGCACCGGCTGGCCAGCCGCCGCGCGGGTGCGGCGCACGCTGGCCGAGAAGCGCGCCACCTTCCGCTGCGTGCCCGGGCTGGACCGGCCGCCGGCCGCGATCGCCCCTGGGCTGGTGGCGGCGGGCGACTTCCTGGAGGGCCCCTATCCCGCCACGCTCGAGGGGGCGGTGCGCAGCGGCGAGGACGCGGTCAGGGCCCTGGCGGCCTGGTGGCCGGCGACTGCGGCGGTGCGCCCGGCGGAGTGACCGGCGGCGTCACCGGCGCAGCGAAAGGGGCCGCCAGCGGCTCGCCGATGAACAGGCTCTGCTGCGGCCAGGCGACGCTGCGCCAGTAGGCCTCGAGCGCGGTCGCGCCCTGCAGGTAGTGCCCCATCAGCACCTGCGGGTGCGGGAACTTCTGCAGGTGGTTGCACGGCTCGCTGACGGCGCCGTGACTGGCCGTCGCGCCCGAGGCGATCCATTCCATCGCCGTGGCCTGGCCGTGGGCGCCGAGCAGGTCACCGCCCCAGGAGGTGAGGTGATCGCCCAGGCCGCCCGGCAACCACTGCGGAGGCGGCTGCAGCGGCAACTGCTCGCTGCCGGTGATGGCGATCAGCAGGCGACGCGCCCCCGGCAGGGCCTGGGTGGCCGGCGCCTCCAGCCAGACCACGCCTCGGCCGGCCGCCAGCGGCCCCGGCGGATACAGGTGCGTGCGAACCTGGCGCGCGGCGTCCGGCCCGTCGAGCAGCAGCACCAGGGCTGGCGGGTCGGGCGGGCGCACCAGGCTGCCGTCGGCGGCCACGCCGCGGTCGATCAGCGACCGGGCCGCCTGCACCGAGGGCGCGGCCAGCAGCATCGATGGGCGCCAGCCGGGCTCCTGCAGCGGCCGGTGCGAGGCCGAGTTGAACCAGCCCGACGTGCGCGACCGCGCGCAGCCGTTGGCGCACAGCCCGAGGTCCAGGCCCAGCGCCAGCGCACCGGTGATGGCGTTGCAGGCCACCGCATAAGGCGCCACCCAGGCCAGCACCAGGGCCTGCGTGCGCGGCCCGAAGTGCGCCTCGATGGCCCGGCGCAGGGCCTCGAACTCGGCAGGCTCCAGGGCGGCCCGGCGAGGCAGTTCCACGTTCAGCACCTGATCGGGCCGCAGCCCGCGGGCGCGCACGTAGTGCTCGCCCACGGCCACCGAGTACGGATCGGCCGTGTTCACGACCAGGCCGACGTCGGCGGCGGTGAGCCGGCCGCGCAGCCGCGGCACGCCGATCCAGCGCCGCGGCGGCGGCGCCTGGACGCCCGAGGCCGGCGCGGCCGATGGCGGCGTCGGCTCCGGACGCGCCTCCGTCGGCGTCGGCGTGGCGGCTTCCGCCGCGGCGCAGGCCGCCGCCCACGCGACGGCAGGCACCAGGGCCCTGCCGCGGCGGATCAGATCCCGGATTGCAGCCTGCATTTTTGCCATGCAAAATTCAGGGAAATCACCGGGCCTCCATGACCGCCGCCACCCCGTCGACCCCCACCATCCAGGTTCTCGAGCGCGCCTTCTCGCTGCTGGATCTGCTGGCTGCCTCCGACGAACCCCTGACGCTGAAGCAGATCAGCGAACGCAGCGGGCTGCACCCGTCGACGGCCCACCGCATCCTCAACGACCTCACCATCGGGCGCTTCGTCGAGCGCCCGCAAGCCGGCAGCTACCGCCTGGGCATGCGGCTGCTCGAGCTGGGCAACGCCGTCAAGGAACGGCTCGATGTGCGCGAGGCAGCCCTGGCGCCGATGCGCGAACTGCACAAGCTGACGCACCAGGCGGTGAACCTGTCGCTGCGGCAGGGCGACGAGATCGTCTACATCGAGCGCGCCTACAGCGAGCGCTCCGGCATGCAGGTGGTGCGCGCCGTCGGCGGCCGCGCCCCGCTGCACCTGACCTCGGTGGGCAAGCTGTTCCTGGCGCACGACGATCCTGCCCGCGTGCGCGCCTACGCCGCGCGCACCGGGCTGGCGGGCCACACGCGCAACAGCATCACCGAACTCGGCAAGCTCGAGCGCGAGCTGTCGCAGGTGCGGGCCACCGGCATCGCGCGCGACGACGAGGAACTCGAGCTCGGCGTGCGCTGCATTGCCGCCGGCATCCACGACGACCAGGGCCGCCTGATTGCCGGCCTGTCGATCTCGGCGCCGACCGACCGGCTCGATGAAGGCTGGGTGGAACGCGTGCGAAGCACGGCGCGGCAGATCTCCGACGCCCTCGGCTACCGTCTCTAGTTGGTGGCGCTCTGCGGCGCGCGTTCCGCGATCGGCAGCGGCAGCGCCGGCACCTGCACCCAGGGCTTGGCCGGGTCGATGACCGGCATCGGAACGCTGAGCTTGGGGGCCGGCGTCCAGGGCGCCACGGCGGGCAGGCTGGGAAGCGCGCCGACCGGGGGCGATTGCACCGCCGGCAAGGGCGGCTGAGGCGCCACGGGCTCGGGCAGCGGCGCGGCGCGGCGGCCGAACACGGGCAGCAGCGACTGCTCGGACACCCACTTGCGCAGGCGCTCGGCGTCGCCGATGCGCGAGTAGCGGCCCGCCGAATCGAGCAGCACCATGATGAGCTGGCGGCCGGCGAGTTCGGCCTGCATCACCACGCAGCGGCCGGCGGCCGAGATGAAGCCGGTCTTCTGCAGGCCGATGCCCCACTCGGGGTTGTGAACCAGGCCGTTCGTGTTGCGGAACTCCACGGGCCGCGGCTTCGGGCCCACGGGGATCACCGCACCCAGCGAGGTCGAGAGATCGCGGATCACCGGGTGCTCCGACGCGGCCCGGACGAGGCGGGCCAGATCGACGGCGCTGCTGCGGTTGTCGGCCGACAGCCCGGTGGGCTCGACGTAGCGGGTGTCGGACATGCCGAGTTCGGCCGCCTTGCGGTTCATCGCGCCGACGAACGCCCCCAGGCCGCCGGGATAGGTGCGGCCCAGCGCGTGCGCGGCACGGTTCTCCGAGGACATCAGCGACAGGTGCATCAACTCGCCGCGGCTCAGCCGGGTGCCGGGGCGCAGGGCCGAGCGCACGCGGCTGCCCACGGTGCCGCGGACGTCCTCTTGCGAGACCTCGAGCGGTTCGTCCAGAGACAGCCCCGCATCCACGACGACCAGGGCCGTCATCAGCTTGGTGATGGAGGCGATCGGGAGCACCGCCTCGGGGTTCTTGCTGAACAGGACCTCGTCGGTCTGCTTGTCGATGACCAGCGCGACACTGGACTTCAGGTCGAGCGGATCGGCGGTCTCGTGCAGCCCCGTGATCTGGCCGACCGACGGCGCACGCCGCACCGGGGCCCGGGCCTTGCTGCGCGGCGTGGCCTTGCGAGCCGCCGGCGGGCGCGCCTTGGGCTTGGCCTTGCTCTTGGCGGCCGCCGCCGGCTTGGCCTTGTTGGCCGAGGCGGCGTTGTTTGCGTCGGCCGGCTGCGAGAAGGACGCCGCCAGCGCCACCACCATCAAGCCCAGGGCAGCCCGGATCGGCGAACAAAATCGTTTCAGACCCATGAATGCTCCTGGCCCAATGGCGATCAGTGTAGTCGACGCCCGAAAACGCGCGCAATATCAATTGCTTGCATGCGTTTCCTCAAGTGTCGTCTCTACGGGAGAACCCGGATGCGAGGGCCTCGGGCGTCAGCCCTGCGCCGCCACGCGCTCGGCCTTGCTGTGCAGCTTGTTCAGCGCCGACAGGTAGGCCTTGGCAGAGGCGACGACGATGTCCGGGTCGGCCCCCACCCCGTTGACCACGCGGCCGCCGTGCTGCAGCCGCACGGTGACCTCGCCCTGCGATTCTGTGGAACCGCTGGTGATGGCATTCACCGAATACAGCACCATCTCGGCACCACTGTTCACCTTCGACTCGATCGCCTTGAGGCTGGCGTCGACCGGACCGTTGCCGTCGCTGTCGGCGTGGAGTTCGACGCCGCCGGCGGCAAAGGCGACCCGCGCGTGGGGACGCTCGCCGGTCTCGCTGCGCTGGGCGAGCGATAGAAGACGGTAGTGCTCCTGCTCGGCCGTGACGCTCTCGTCGCTGACCAGCGCGATGATGTCCTCGTCGAAGATCTCGGCCTTGCGGTCGGCCAGGTCCTTGAAGCGCATGAAGGCGGCGTTGACCTCGGCCTCGGACTCCATCTCGATGCCGAGGTCCTGAAGCCGCTGCTTGAAGGCATTGCGGCCGCTGAGCTTGCCCAGCACGATCTTGTTGGCGGCCCAGCCGACGTCCTCGGCGCGCATGATCTCGTAGGTGTCGCGCGCCTTGAGCACGCCGTCCTGGTGGATGCCGCTGGCGTGCGCGAAGGCGTTGGCGCCGACGACCGCCTTGTTGGGCTGCACGACGAAGCCGGTGGTCTGGCTGACCATGCGGCTGGCCGGCACGATCTGCGTGGTGTCGATGCCGATGTCGAGGCCGAAGTAGTCGCGCCGCGTCCGCACGGCCATGACGATCTCCTCGAGGCTGCAGTTGCCGGCGCGCTCGCCCAGGCCGTTGATCGTGCACTCCACCTGCCGGGCACCGCCGATCTTCACGCCGGCCAGCGAGTTGGCCACCGCCATGCCCAGGTCGTTGTGGCAGTGCACGCTCCAGATCGCGCGGCCGCTGTTGGGGATGCGCTCGCGCAGCGTGCGGATGAACTCGCCGTACAGCTCGGGCACGGCGTAGCCCACGGTGTCGGGGATGTTGATCGTGGTGGCGCCCTCGGCGATCACGGCCTCGAGCACGCGGCACAGGAAGTCGGGGTCGCTGCGGTAGCCGTCCTCGGGGCTGAACTCGATGTCGTCGCAGTGCTGCCGCGCGAAGCGCACCGACAGCTTCGCCTGCTCGAGCACCTGCTCGCGCGTCATGCGCAGTTTCTTCTCCATGTGCAGCTCGCTGGTGGCGATGAAGGTGTGGATGCGCGAGCGGGCCGCGCCCTTCAGCGCCTCGGCGGCGCGCCCGATGTCGCGGTCGTTGGCGCGCGCCAGCGAGCACACGGTGCTGTCCTTGATGGCCTGCGCGATGGCGCGCACCGCCTCGAAGTCGCCGTTGCTGCTGGCGGCGAAGCCGGCCTCGATGACGTCGACCTTCAGCCGCTCGAGCTGCCGCGCGATGCGCAGCTTCTCGTCGCGCGTCATCGAGGCGCCGGGGCTCTGCTCGCCGTCGCGCAGCGTGGTGTCGAAGATGATGAGCTTGTCGGTCATGGTCGTGCCTTTGCGTCGGGTTTCGGGGCGCACGCAGCTTCGGGGAGGGGATCAAAGACAAACGGCCCGCTGCTGTGCGCTGGCGGGCCGTTGATCGGGGAAGACGGGGCGGTCGTTCGGGTGTGGACGGTCGCGTTCGATCAGGGCAGCCGCAGCGCGGTGCCTAGCTCTAGCGACGGAATCCGGGTCGAAGACATGCAGGGAATGTAGCACGCGCGCGGCATCGCGCCTCAGGGGTGCAGGCCCTTCTCGTCGGGCTCGTCGGTGGACAGCGCCACCACGCTGGCGTGCCGGCCCTTGAACTTGCGCCAGGCGTACACGGCGTAGCCCGACAGCGCGTACAGGCAGAAGATGCCGAACAGCACCTTGGGCGGGTCCAGCGCCACCAGCGCGATCACCAGCATCACCGCGATGAGCACCGCGAACGGCACCGTGCGCCGCCCGCCCCAGACCTTGAAGCTGTAGAACGGCGCGTTGGTGACCATCGACAGGCCCGCGTACAGCGTGATGGCGAAGGCCGACCACTCCAGCCAGTCGATGCGGCTGACGCCCTTGAAGCCCGAGTCGTCCATGACCCAGATGAAGCCGATCACCAGCGCCGCCGCGGCCGGGCTGGGCAGTCCCTGGAAGAAGCGCTTGTCGACGACGCCGATGTTGACGTTGAAGCGCGCCAGGCGAAGTGCCGCGCCGGCGATGTACACGAAGGCCGGGATCCAGCCCAGGCGCCCCAGGTCCTGCAGCGCCCACTGGTACATGATCAGCGCCGGCGCGGCCCCGAAGGCCACCATGTCCGACAGGCTGTCCATCTGCTCGCCGAACGCGCTCTGCGAGTTCGTCATGCGCGCGACGCGGCCGTCGAGGCTGTCGAGCACCGCGGCCACGAAGATGGCGATGCAGGCGGCCTCGAAGCGGCCGTTGATGGCCATCACGATGCCGTAGAACGCCGAGAACAGCGCCGCCAGCGTGATCGCGTTGGGCAGCACGTAGATGCCGCGCCGGCGCGGCGGCACCGGTGCAGTGTCTTCGTCGGGCGGGAGGTTGGGGTCGTCGCTCACGGGGCCCGAGGATAGCGCCCCGGCAGGGCCCGGGGCGCGCCGATCAGTTGCGCGACTTGTCGACCAGCTTGTTGGCCTTGATCCACGGCATCATGGCGCGCAGCTTCTCGCCCACGACCTCGATGCTGTGCTCGCTGGTCAGGCGGCGGCGGCTGATCAGCGTCGG
This sequence comes from uncultured beta proteobacterium, assembly GCA_903828235.1. Taxonomy (GTDB): domain Bacteria; phylum Pseudomonadota; class Gammaproteobacteria; order Burkholderiales; family Burkholderiaceae_C; genus Rubrivivax. Next base: position 45,140 of record CAIKLM010000045.1, read on the forward strand.
CGCGCCGGCCCGGTTCTCCAGGATGAAGCTCTTGGCGTACTCGCCGGTCTGGATGTCGCGCAGCGCCTGGCGCATGGCCTGCCGCGTGGCGTCGGTGACGATCTTCGGGCCGGTGACGTACTCGCCGTACTCCGCGTTGTTGGAGATCGAGTAGTTCATGTTCGCGATGCCGCCCTCGTAGATGAGGTCGACGATCAGCTTGAGCTCGTGCAGGCACTCGAAGTAGGCCATCTCGGGGGCGTAGCCGGCCTCCACCAGCGTCTCGTAGCCGGCCTTGATGAGCTCCACCGTGCCGCCGCAGAGCACCGCCTGCTCGCCGAACAGGTCGGTCTCGGTCTCCTCGCGGAAGTTGGTCTCGATGATGCCGGCCTTGCCACCGCCGTTGGCCGCCGCGTAGCTCAGGGCGAGGTCGCGCGCGCGGCCCGAGCGGTCGGCGTGCACGGCGATCAGGTGCGGCACGCCGCCGCCCTGGGTGTAGGTGCTGCGCACCGTGTGGCCCGGGGCCTTCGGGGCGACCATCCACACGTCGAGGTCCTCGCGCGGCACGACCTGGCCGTAGTGCACGTTGAAGCCGTGCGCGAAGGCCAAGCTGGCGCCCTCCTTGATGTTCGGCTCGACGTCGTTCTTGTAGACGGCGGCGATCTGCTCGTCGGGCAGCAGGATCATCACGACATCGGCGCCCTTCACGGCCTCGGCGACCTCGGCCACCTTGATGCCGGCCTTCTCGACCTTGGCCCAGCTGGCACCGCCCTTGCGCAGGCCCACCGTGATCCTGCAGCCGCTGTCGGTGAGGTTCTGGGCGTGGGCATGGCCCTGGCTGCCGTAGCCGATGATGGTGACGTTCTTGCCCTTGATGAGGCTGAGATCGGCGTCCTTGTCGTAGTAGACCTTCATGGTTCTCTCTCCGTGAAAAACAGGTGTGGGTGGGCGCCGTTCAGACGCGAAGGATGCGTTCGCCGCGGCCGATGCCCGAGGCACCGGTGCGCACGGTCTCCAGGATGGCGGCGCGGTCGATGGCCTGCAGGAAGGCGTCGAGCTTGGCCGAGTCGCCCGTGAGCTCCAGCGTGTAGCTCTTGTCGGTGACGTCGATGATGCGGCCGCGGAAGATGTCGGCCATGCGCTTCATCTCCTCGCGCTCCTTGCCCACCGCGCGCACCTTCACGAGCATCAGCTCGCGCTCGGTGTAGCTGGCCTCGGTGAGGTCGACGACCTTGACGACCTCGATGAGCCGGTTCAGGTGCTTGGTGATCTGCTCGATGATCTCGTCGGAGCCGGTGGTGACGATGGTCATGCGCGACAGGCTCGGGTCCTCGGTGGGCGCCACCGTCAGGCTCTCGATGTTGTAGCCGCGGGCGGAGAACAGCGCGACGACGCGCGACAGGGCACCGGGCTCGTTCTCGAGCAGCACGGCGATGATGTGTTTCATGGTGGATGTCCTGACCACGCGCTCTTCAGGCTTCGGGGCGGTAACCCCGGGCCCTTGGCCACGCGGCATCGGGTGGAAAACGGGCCGGCGGCCGGCCCGCGGGAAAGCTCGCGCGGACTACAGGTCTTCCGAGCCCAGCAGCATCTCGGTGATGCCCTTGCCCGCCTGGACCATGGGCCAGACGTTCTCGGTGGGGTCGGTGCGCACGTCGAGGAACACGGTGCGGTCCTTGAGGCGGATGGCCTCGCGAAGCGCCGGCTCCACGTCGGAAGGCTTCTCGACCAGCAAGCCCACGTGCCCGTAGGCCTCGGCGAGCTTGACGAAGTCGGGCAGCGCGTCCATGTAGCTGTGCGAGTAGCGGCCGCCGTAGTCCAGCTGCTGCCACTGGCGCACCATGCCCAGGTAGCGGTTGTTCAGCGAGACGATCTTCACCGGCGTGCGGTACTGCTGGCAGGTCGACAGCTCCTGGATGCACATCTGGATGCTGCCTTCGCCGGTGATGCAGAAGACATCGCTGTCGGGCTTGGCGAGCTTGATGCCCATCGCGTAGGGCAGGCCCACGCCCATGGTGCCCAGGCCGCCGGAATTGATCCAGCGGCGCGGCTCGTCGAAGCGGTAGAACTGCGCCGCCCACATCTGGTGCTGGCCGACGTCGCTGGTGATGTAGGCGTCGCGGTCCTTGGTCAGCTGCCAGAGCTTGTCGACCACCATCTGGGGCTTGATGACCTCGTCGCTGTGCTTGTAGGCCAGGCAGTCGCGCTTGCGCCACTCGTTGATCTGGCCCCACCAGGCGTTGAGCGCCGCGGCGTCGGGGCGGGAGTCCTGGGCCGAACGGGCCTCGCGGATCTGCGCGATCAGTTCGACCAGAACCTCCTTGACGTCGCCGACGATGGGTACGTCGACCTTCACGCGCTTGCTGATGCTGCTCGGGTCGATGTCGACGTGGATGATCTTGCGCTCGTTCTGCGCGAAGTGCTTGGGGTTGCCGATGACGCGGTCGTCGAAGCGCGCCCCCACGGCCAGCAGCACGTCGCAGTGCTGCATGGTCATGTTGGCCTCGTACGTGCCGTGCATGCCCAGCATGCCCAGGAACTTGGGGTCGGAGGCGCGGATCGCGCCCAGGCCCATCAGCGTGTTGGTGCAGGGGTAGCCGAGCAGGTCGGCCAGTTCGCGCAGCTCGGCGCTGGCGTTGCCCAGGATGACGCCGCCGCCGGTGTAGACGTAGGGCCGCTTGGCGCCCAGCAGCAACTGCACGGCCTTGCGGATCTGGCCGCCGTGGCCCTTGCGCACCGGGTTGTAGGAGCGCATCTCGACCTTCTCGGGGTACTCGAAGCGCGCGGTCTTGAGCGACACGTCCTTCGGCACGTCCACCACCACCGGGCCGGGGCGGCCGGTGCGGGCGATGTGGAAGGCCTTCTTCATCGTCAGCGCCAGGTCGCGCACGTCCTTGACGAGGAAGTTGTGCTTGACGATGGGCCGCGTGATGCCGACCGTGTCGCACTCCTGGAAGGCGTCCAGCCCGATGGCGGGCGTGGGCACCTGCCCGGTGATGATCACCATCGGGATCGAGTCCATGTAGGCCGTCGCGATGCCGGTGATGGCGTTCGTGACCCCAGGGCCCGAGGTGACCAGCGCCACGCCGACCTCGCCAGTGGCGCGGGCGTAGCCGTCGGCGGCGTGGATGGCGGCCTGTTCGTGGCGCACCAGCACATGCTCGATGGTGTCCTGCTTGTACAGGGCATCGTAGATGTACAGCACCGCCCCGCCGGGGTAGCCCCAGAGGAACTTGACGTTCTCGGCCTGCAGGCAGCGGACGAGGATCTCGGAGCCGTTGATCTCGGCGCCGGGTGCTTGGGGGGAAGGGGGAGAAGACGGTTGTGCCAGGGCGGCACGCTTGACTTCCGCGGCAGACAGATCCATGTTGAACCTCTGAGGTTTTCTCTGACGAAAATCCATCGGTGCACCTCTTCGCGCCCTCGTGAGGCGGATGTGGTGCCTGCGCGGTCTGGAGGGGGCCTGGGTAGGCCTTCGAGACCTGGTGCGCCCCGCCGGATGACCGCTGGCCTGCCGGGCGGGTGCGCACCTCAAAGAACGTTGTGCGAGCCCACGATTATGCACCGCGAGCGGGTCCGGGCCCGGGGTCGCAGCGTGCGCTCACCGGGCTCTGGCCATAATCCGACCGCCCTGCTGTTGGGCGCACCGGGTTTCACACCCCACCGCTGTTGGCCACCGACCAGGAACTCGCCGACTTCCTGCAAAGCGTCGAGCGACGTGCCTTCAAGCGCACCGTCTACGCGGTGCGGGACGACGACGCCGCCCTCGACATCGTGCAGGACGCGATGATCCGCCTCGCGGAAAGCTACGCCGACCGCCCGGCGGCCGAACTGCCGCTGCTGTTCCAGCGCATCCTGACCAACGCGACGATGGACTGGTTCCGCCGCGAGCGGGTGCGCTCCGCCGTGGTGCGCCCCCTGAGCGAGTTCGAGGGCGACCCCGAGGGCGAGGGGGACTTCGACCTGCTGGAGTCGCTGCACCTGGTCGACGATACGCTGGGTACTGAAAGCGCCTCGGATGCGGCGTACCGCACGCAACTGCTGGGCCTGATCGAGACGGCGCTCGGGGAACTGCCGGCGCGTCAACGGGAGGCCTTCCTGCTGCGTTACTGTGAGGAATTCGACGTGGCCGAGACCGCCGCGGTGATGGGTTGTTCCGAGGGCAGCGTGAAGACACACTGCTCCCGGGCCGTCCAGGCACTGGCCAAGGCCCTGCACGACAAGGGAGTCCGACGATGAGCCGACTGCGCCCCGACAGCGACGCGCTGGAGGCCCGCCTGGCCGCGCGCCTGGCGGGCGCGCTGGCCATCGCCCAGGCCTCGCTGCCGGCCGACACCGCCGAGCGGCTGCGCTTCGCCCGCCAGACGGCACTGGATCGCGCCCGCCAAGCCCGCGCCGCGGCCCGGCCCGTGGCCGCGACACCCAAGCTGGCGGGCGGCCCGCTGGCCGGGGCGGCGGGTCGCGGGTCTGTCGGCCTGGGCGGCCTGCCCTTCGGTTCCCCGGTGGCGTGGTGGCAGCGCGCGGCGGCCCTGTTGCCGCTGGTGGTGCTGGTGGCCGGCCTCGTGGGCATCGAGCAGTGGGCCACGCAGGAGCAGATCGCCGTGGCCGCCGACATCGACGCCAACCTGCTGGCCGACGACCTGCCTCCCGAGGCCTACGCCGATCCCGGCTTCGCCGAGTTCCTCTTGCACGAGCCCCCGTCGCAGGCGCAGTGATGACCGGTTCGCCCTTCCTCGCCAGCATGGTGCGAAGCGCCCGCCTCGCCCTGTTGGCCGGGATGGCGGCGGCCGAGCTGGCCTGCACGACGCCGGCACTGGCCTCCGATCGGCTGGCTTGGGCGCGGCTCAGTCCTGCCCAGCAGCAGGTGCTGGCCCCGCTGCAGGCTGACTGGGCCACGCTCAGCGCCGATCGCCAGGCCAAGTGGCTGGAGGTCGCGTCGCGCGTGCCCACCATGAGTGCGGCCGAGCGCCAACGCCTCAACGAGCGCATGGCCGAGTGGGTGCGCATGACGCCCGATCAGCGGCGCACGGCCCGGCTCCAGTTCCAGGAGGTTCGCCGCGTCCCCGCAGAGGACCGCCAGGCAGCCTGGAAGGCCTACCAGGCCCTGCCCGAGGCCGAGCGGCAGCGGCTGGCGCAGCAGAGGGCCGGCCAGGTGGGCGTGCCTGCTGCGAAATCGGCCTCGGCGTCCAGGGCCAAGTCCAACGTGGTGCAATCCGCGCCAGCCGGCCCCAAGCGTGCTGCCGCCCCTGCGCTTCAGCAGGCGCGAACGGGCGCCACCACCTCGCCGATGAACCGCCCTCCCCTGCCCCCCGCCAGCATCCAGCACGGCCTGCCCAAGATCGCGGCCACGCCGGGCTTCGTCGACCCCGCGACCCTGCTGCCGCTGCGCGGACCCCAGGGCGCGGCGGTGGCCGTGGAGAGCGAGCCGGCCGCGTCGGCCGCGGAGTCTTGAACTCCGCCGCGAACCCGGGCGGCGCCGTCGGGGCGCCCACACCCGGCGTGGTGCGCCGCCTCGCCGCCTTCCTGTACGAGGGTGTGCTGGTCTTCGGCATCGTCGCGCTCGCCGGCCTGGCCTATGGCCTGGCCACGCAGCAGCGGCACGCCCTCGTGGGCTCGGCTGGCCTGCAGGCCTTCCTGTTCGGCGTGCTGGGGCTGTACTTCGTGATCTCCTGGGTGCGCAGCGGCCAGACGCTGGCCATGCTCACCTGGCACCTGCGCCTGGTCACCGTCGATGGCCACCCGCTGCGCCCGCTGCGCGCGGTGGCGCGCTACGTGCTGGCCTGGGCGTGGGTCCTGCCCGGGCTGGGCCTGGCGCAGCTGGCTGGGCTGAAGGGCGGGGGCCCCGTGACGGCGGCCCTGTTGGGCTGGGTGCTGTTCTACGCCGCCCTGTCGCGCCTGCACCCTGACCGGCAGTTCCTGCACGACGCCCTGTGCCGCACGCGCCTGATCACCTGGTACCCGCCCCACCGCGCGCGCAGCGCGCCAGCCCCATGAACGACACCCGGCCCCTGAGCATCTGCGTGTACTGCGGCTCGCGGCACGGCGCGCAGGCCGAGTACGCTGTTGCTGCGCGCGCGCTGGGCACGGCCATCGGCCAGCGCGGCTGGCAGCTGGTGTACGGTGGCGGCCGGGTGGGCCTCATGGGCGAGGTGGCCGACGCCACGCTGGCCGCCGGCGGGCGCGTGGTGGGCGTCATCCCCGAGAGCCTGCAGAAGCTCGAGGTCGGTCACACCGGCCTGAGCGAGCTGCACGTGGTACCCACGATGCACGTGCGCAAGCAGCTGATGGCCGAGCGCGCCGATGCCTTCATCGCGCTGCCGGGGGGCATCGGCACCCTCGAGGAGCTGTACGAGGTGTGGACCTGGCGGCAGCTGAAGTACCACGACAACCCCATCGGGCTGCTCGACACGGCCGGCTACTGGCAGCCGCTGCTGCGCTTCATGGACCACACCGTGGCGGAAGGCTTCCTGGGCGCGGCGATGCGCGATCTGGTGCTGGTGGGCGACGAGCCCGTCGCCCTGCTCGATCGCGTGGCCGCGGCGGCGCGGGCAGCGCGCGGCGGCGACGACTACTCGAAGGTCTGAGCCGGCGTCAGATCGCGGCTTCGTCGGTCTCGCCGGTGCGGATCCGCACCACCTGCTCCACCGGCGTGACGAAGATCTTGCCGTCGCCGATCTTGCCCGTCTTGGCGGCCTTGACGATGGCCTCGATGCAGCGGTCGACGTCGGTTTCCTTGACGACGACCTCGACCTTCACCTTGGGCAGGAAGTCCACCACGTACTCGGCGCCGCGGTAGAGCTCGGTGTGGCCCTTCTGGCGCCCGAAGCCCTTCACCTCGGTCACCGTCAGGCCCGAGACACCCACCTCGCCGAGCGCCTCGCGCACCTCTTCGAGCTTGAAGGGCTTGATGATGGCCGTGATCTGCTTCATGGGGACTCCGCCTGCGGGGATGGGACTGCGGACGATTTAAGCACGGAACCTCGACGTGATGGGATAGCGCCAGTCTCTCCCGAATCCGCGATGGGTGATGCGGATGCCCACCGGGGCCTGGCGCCGCTTGTACTCGGCCAGCTTGATCAGCCGCGTCACGCGCTCGACGTCGGCGCGCGCGTGGCCGCCGGCGACGATCTCCTCGATCGAGCGGTCGTCCTCCATGTACTGCGCGAGGATGTCGTCCAGCACCTCGTAGGGCGGCAGGCTGTCCTGGTCGGTCTGGTCGGGGCGCAGCTCGGCCGAGGGTGGCCGCGTGATGATGCGTTCGGGGATGACCGGCCCCACGGTGCCGTCGGCTCGCCGCGTCGGCTGGCGGTTCCTCCACTCGGCCAGGCGGTAGACCAGGGTCTTGGCGACGTCCTTGATGACGGCAAAGCCGCCGGCCATGTCGCCGTACAGCGTGCAGTAGCCGGTGGCCATCTCGCTCTTGTTGCCGGTGGTCAGCACGATGGCGCCGGTCTTGTTGCTGAGCGCCATCAGCAGCGTGCCGCGGATGCGGGCCTGGAGGTTCTCCTCCGTCGTGTCGTCCGCCAGGCCGGCGAACTGCGGCGCCAGCCCGGCGCGGAAGGCCTCGAACATCGGCTCGATGGCGATCTCGTCGTAGCGCACGCCCAGGCGCGAGGCCATGTCGCGCGCATCGAGCCAGGAGATGTCGGCCGTGTAGCGGCTGGGCATCATGACGGCGCGCACCTTCTCGGAACCCAGGGCATCCACCGCCACGGCCAGCACCAGCGCGGAGTCGATGCCGCCGGACAGGCCGATGATCGCGCCGGGGAAGCCGTTCTTGCCCAGGTAGTCGCGCACCCCCAGCACCAGCGCCTGCCAGGCCTGCGCCTCCGGCTCGGGCAGCGGCTCCACCGGCCCGGCCACGGAGCCGTCGGCCGCGATGTCGGCCAGCAGCAGCGCCGGCTCGAAGCTGGCGGCGCGCGCGCCGACGCGGCCCTGCGCGTCGAGCACGAACGACGCGCCGTCGAACACCACCTCGTCCTGCCCGCCCACCAGGTGCGAGAACAGCAGCGGGCAGCCCGTGGCGCGCGCACGCTCGGCCATGCGCTCCTCGCGCTCGCCGGCCTTGCCGAGGTGGAAGGGGCTGGCGTTGAGCACGCACAGCAGTTCGGCGCCGGCCTCGCGCGCGGCGCGGCCGGGCTCGTCGAACCAGGCGTCCTCGCAGATGAGCACCCCGAAGCGGCGGCCGCCGGCCTCGAAGACCAGCGGCGGCAGGCCGGCGTCGCGCCCGCTGGCGAAGTAGCGGCGCTCGTCGAACACCTGGTAGTTGGGCAGTTCCCGCTTCGCGTAGGTGCCGGCCACGCGCCCGCCCTGCAGCACCGAGGCCGCGTTGTGGCGCTCGGCCACGGCCACCGATCGCGTGCGCCAGCCGCCGCGCTCGCTGGCCGCCTGGGGATGCCCGACGACCACGCTCAGTCCGCGGCAGTCGGCCAGTCGTTCGGCCAGCGCCTGCAGCACGCGGGCGCTCTCGGCCAGGAAGGCCGGGCGCAGCAGCAGGTCCTCGGGCGGGTAGCCGGTCAGCGCCAGCTCGGGCGTCAACACCAGGGCCGCGCCCTGGGCATGGGCTGCGCGCGCGGCGGCCTCGATCAGCCTTGCGTTACCGTCCAGATCACCGACCGTCGCATTGACCTGCGCCAGCGCCACCCGCACCGGGGCCGCGGCCGACTCGACGGAAGACGCAACGATGGACATGTCGATCGACCTCGGAAAAGATGCGGCGGATTATTGCGCCCGGGTCTGCGACGACCCCTGCACGGTCGACGCCGACGCCTGGAACGCGCTGCTGGCCGCGCAAACCAACCCCACGCCGTTCATGCGGCACGAGGTCCTCGCCGCGCTGCACGCCAGCGGCAGCGCGGTGCCGGGCACGGGCTGGACGCCGAGCTTCCTGCTGCTGGAGCGCGAGGGCGCGCTGGCGGCCGCGGTGGCGCTGTACGCCAAGACGCACAGCTACGGCGAGTACGTGTTCGACTGGGCCTGGGCCGAGGCCTACGCGCGCCACGGCCTGCGCTACTACCCCAAGCTGCTGGGCGCCGTGCCCTTCACGCCCGTGCCGGGCACCCGGCTGCTGGCCCGCGACGCCGCCGCGCGCCAGGCCCTGGTGCGGGCCCTGCAGGCGCTGCTGGCCCGCAACCCCAGGCTGTCGTCGGCGCACCTGCTGTTCGTCGACGAGGCCGACCGCGCCGCGCTGCAGGCCGAGGGCTGGATGCTGCGCCAGGGCGTGCAGTTCCACTGGACGCAGGACTCTGCCGACCCCGCGCCGGACTTCGCCGCGCTGCTGGCACGGCTGCAGCGCGACAAGCGCAAGAAGATCCAGCAGGAGCGACGCCGCGTCGCCGAGCAGGGCATCGTCTTCAGCGTCCACGAGGGTGCGGCCATCACCCCGGCGCTGTGGGACTTCTTCCACCACTGCTACACGCTCACCTACGCGGCGCACCACAGCACGCCCTACCTGACACGCGACTTCTTCGCGCGCATGGCCGCCACGATGCCCGGGCACTGGCTGATGTTCGCGGCGCGCCGGGGCAGCGAGGCGGGAGAGCCCATCGCCGCCTCGCTGATCGCCATCGACCGACCCCGGGGCGTGGCCTGGGGCCGGTACTGGGGCGCCACCGAGGCGGTGAGCTGCCTGCACTTCGAGGCCTGCTACTACCAGCCGCTGGCCTGGTGCCTGGCCCAGGGCTTCGTGCGCTTCGAGGGCGGCGCCCAGGGCGAGCACAAGATGGCCCGCGGCCTGCTGCCCGTGGCGACGCACTCGGCCCACTGGCTGCGCGACCCGCGCTTCGCCGACGCGGTGGCGGACTTCCTGCAGCGCGAGGGCGGCGGCGTGGCCGCCTACGTCGACGAACTGCGCGAGCGCAACCCGTTCAAGGCGACGCCGCCCGGCGCCGCCTGAGGAGCCGTCAGCCGGCGTGGCTGCGGTCGTAGTTGGCGATGCCGGCCGTCACCTCGGCCTTCGCGGCCTCAGGGCCTTCCCAGCCGAGCACCTTGACCCACTTGCCGGGTTCGAGGTCCTTGTAGTGCTCGAAGAAGTGCTGGATGGTCCGCAGCCGCATCGGGTTGAGGTCCTCGGGCTTCTGCCACTGCGTGTAGATCGACAGGATCTTGTCGATGGGCACCGCCAGCAGCTTGTTGTCGCCGCCGGCCTCGTCGTCCATCTTGAGCATGCCCAGCGGGCGGCAGGTGACCACCACGCCCGGGATCAGCGGCACGGGCGTGATCACCAGCACGTCCACCGGGTCGCCGTCATCGGCCAGCGTGTCGGGGATGTAGCCGTAGTTGCACGGGTAGTGCATCGCCGTGCTCATGAAGCGGTCCACGAACAGCGCGCCGGACTCGTGGTCGACCTCGTACTTGATCGGGTCGCCGTTCATCGGGATCTCGATGATCACGTTGAACTCGTCGGGCGCCTTGGCGCCGGGGGTCACGTTGTGCAGGCTCATGGTGCGTTCGTGTGAAGGGTGGGAAACCGCTGGCCCAGCGCTGGCCTAGGCCAAACCCTGAGATTCTAGGTGTCGCCCTTGCCCACCCCTGACGACGGCCGACCGCGGGCCCGCGCCCCTTGGCAAACCCGGGAATGAGGCTGCCGGCTCGCGCGCTAGCATGCCCACGCTCTTTCTGAGGCCGAGCGGTACCGGCATATCGACACGGGCCGTCGGCTTGCAGAGACCGACCACCAACGCATCGAGACGAGAAGAAGGAGACCGTTCCATGTCGACCCAGATGGCGCTCTACGTGGCGCTGGCGTGCGGGCTGGCCGCCGTCGTGTACGGGTTCTGGCAACGCAGCTGGATCCTGTCGCAGGACGCGGGCAACGCACGCATGCAGGAGATCGCCGGTGCCGTGCAGCAGGGCGCGGCCGCGTACCTGGCCCGGCAGTACAAGACCATCGCGATCGTCGGCGTGGTGCTGGCGGTGCTGATCCTCGTGTTCCTGGGCGTGAAGACGGCGGTGGGCTTCGTGCTCGGCGCCGTGCTGTCGGGCGCCTGCGGCTTCATCGGCATGAACATCTCGGTGCGCGCCAACGTGCGCACCGCGCAGGCGGCCACCCGCGGCATCGGCCCGGCGCTGGACGTCGCCTTCAAGGGCGGCGCCATCACCGGCATGCTGGTGGTGGGCCTGGGCCTGATCGGCGTGGTGCTGTTCTTCTGGTGGGTGGCCGGCACGGCCGCGCCCACCGAAGGCACGCTGTCGGCGGTGCTGAAGCCGCTGCTGGGCGTGGCCTTCGGCTCCAGCCTGATCAGCATCTTCGCGCGGCTGGGCGGCGGCATCTTCACCAAGGGCGCCGACGTCGGCGCCGACCTGGTGGGCAAGGTCGAGGCCGGCATCCCGGAAGACGACCCGCGCAACCCGGCCGTGATCGCCGACAACGTGGGCGACAACGTCGGCGACTGCGCCGGCATGGCGGCCGACCTGTTCGAGACCTACGTCGTGACGCTGATCGCCACGATGGCGCTGGGTGCCATCGTCATCGGCGGCGCCGCCGCGATGACCGGCGTGACCTACCCGCTGGTGCTGGGCGGCGTGAGCATCATCGCGTCGATCATCGGCTGCTTCTTCGTCAAGGCCAAGCCGGGCATGACCAACGTGATGCCGGCGCTGTACAAGGGCCTGGCGGTGTCGGGCGTGCTGAGCCTCATCGCGTTCTTCTTCGTCACGCAGGCGATGTTCCCGCAGGCCATCGACATCGGCGGCAAGAGCGTCGGCGCCATGGGCCTGTGGCTGTGCTGCCTGGTGGGCCTGGTGCTCACCGCGGCCATGGTGTGGATCACCGAGTACTACACCGGCACGCAGTACAAGCCGGTGCAGCACGTGGCGCAGGCCAGCACCACCGGCCACGGCACGAACATCATCGCCGGCCTGGGCGTCAGCATGAAGAGCACGGCCTGGCCGGTGATCTTCGTGTGCCTGTCGATCTACGCGGCGTACGCGCTGGCCGGCCTGTACGGCATCGCCATCGCCGCCACCAGCATGCTGAGCATGGCCGGCATCGTGGTGGCGCTCGACGCCTACGGCCCCATCACCGACAACGCCGGCGGCATCGCCGAGATGGCCGAGCTGCCCAGCAGCGTGCGCGACATCACCGACCCGCTGGACGCCGTGGGCAACACCACGAAGGCGGTGACCAAGGGCTACGCCATCGGCTCGGCCGGCCTGGCGGCGCTGGTGCTGTTCGCCGACTACACGCACGCGCTCGAGGCGCGCGGCATGCTGGTGACCTTCGACCTGAGCAACCACCAGGTGATCGTGGGGCTGTTCATCGGCGGCTTGATCCCCTACCTCTTCGGCGCGATGGCGATGGAGGCCGTGGGCCGCGCCGCCGGCAGCGTGGTGGTGGAGGTGCGGCGCCAGTTCGCCGACGGCCAGATCATGGCCGGCAAGCGCACGCCCGATTACAGCGCGGCGGTCGACATGCTCACCACCGCGGCCATCAAGGAGATGATGATCCCGTCGCTGCTGCCGGTGGTCGTGCCCATCCTGGTGGGCCTGATCCTCGGGCCGGCCGCGCTGGGCGGCCTGCTGATGGGCACCATCATCACGGGCCTGTTCGTCGCCATCAGCATGTGCACCGGCGGTGGCGCCTGGGACAACGCCAAGAAGCTGATCGAGGAAGGCTTCACCGACGCCAACGGCACGCTGCACAAGAAGGGCGGCGACACGCACAAGGCGGCCGTGACGGGCGACACCGTGGGCGACCCCTACAAGGACACCGCCGGCCCGGCCGTGAACCCGCTGATCAAGATCATCAACCTGGTGGCGCTGCTGATCGTGCCGCTGCTGCCGATGAGCGCGGCCACCAAGCCGGCGGCCTCGCATGCCGCACCGGCGGCTGCGACGGCACCGGCCGCCGCGCAGCCGGCGGCCATGCCGGCCGCCCCGGCGGCGTCGCCGGCGGCCTCGAAGTAGGCCCGGCCACCCCGCACGCGGCCCGCCGTCGTCCGACGGCGGGCCTTTTTGCTTGAAGAGACCGCGATGAGCCCCTACCCCCACCTGCTGGCCCCGCTGGACCTGGGTTTCACCACCCTGCCCAACCGGGTGCTCATGGGCAGCATGCACACCGGCCTGGAGGACGGCCGCAAGCACTTCAGCGCGATGGCCGCGTACTTCGCCGAGCGCGCGCGCGGCGGCGTGGGGCTGATGGTGACCGGCGGCTTCGCGCCCAACATCGAGGGCTGGGCCAAGCCTTTCGCCGGCACGCTGGCCACGCACGGCGCGGCGCGGCGCCACCGCGAGGTGACCGACGCCGTCCACGCCGAGGGCGGCAAGATAGCGCTGCAGATCCTGCACACCGGCCGCTACGGCTACCACCCGCTGTGCGTGGCGCCCTCGCGCATCCAGAGCCCGATCTCGCCGTTCACGCCGCGCGAGCTGTCGGCGCGCGGCATCGAGCGGCAGATCCGCGCCTTCGTGCGCTGCGCCGCACTGGCGCGCGAGGCCGGCTACGACGGCGCCGAGGTGATGGGCAGCGAGGGCTACTTCATCAACCAGTTCCTCGTCGCGCACACCAACCACCGCAGCGACGACTGGGGCGGCAGCTACGCCAACCGGATGCGGCTGGCACTGGAGATCGTGCAGCGCGTGCGCGAGGCCGTGGGCCCGGACTTCATCCTCATCTACCGGCTGTCGATGCTCGACCTGATTCCCGACGGCAGCAGCTGGGACGAGGCGGTGCAGCTTGGCGAGGCCGTGGCGAAGGCCGGCGCCACCATCCTCAACACCGGCATCGGCTGGCACGAGGCGCGCGTGCCCACCATCGCCACCAGCGTGCCGCGCGGCGCCTTCGCCTGGGTGACGCGGCAGATGCGCGAGGCGCTGCGCGCGCGCGGCGTGACGGCGCCGCTGGTGACGAGCAACCGCATCAACACCCCCGAGGTCGCCGAGCAGCTGCTGGCCGACGGCAGCGCCGACATGGTGAGCCTGGCGCGGCCGCTGCTGGCCGACGCCGACTTCGTGGCCAAGGCGCGCGAGGGCCGCGCGCAGGACATCAACACCTGCATCGCCTGCAACCAGGCCTGCCTGGATCACGCCTTCCAGAGCAAGATCGCGAGCTGCCTCGTCAACCCCCGCGCCGCGCGCGAGACCGAGTTGGTGCTGCGCCCGACCGTGCGACGCAAGCGGTACGCCGTGGTGGGCGCGGGCCCGGCGGGGCTGGCCGCGGCCACGGCATTGGCCGAGCGCGGACACGAGGTCGACCTGTACGAGGCCAGCGGCCGCATCGGCGGCCAGTTCAACATGGCCTGCCGCATCCCGGGCAAGGAGGAATTCAGCGAGACGCTGCGCTACTTCGGCCGCCGGCTCGATGCCACCGGCGTGCGGCTGCACCTGGACACCCGCGCCACTCCCGAGGTGCTGGCCGCGTTGCGGCCCGACGGCGTGATCCTGGCCACCGGCGTGACGCCGCGCAACCCGCGCATCCCCACCGACGAGGGTGCGCCGGTGCTGAGCTATGTGGACGTGCTGATGCACGGCGCGCCGGTGGGCGAGCGCGTGGCCATCGTGGGCGCGGGCGGCATCGGCTTCGACGTGGCCGAGTTCCTGGTCACGGCGCCGGGCCATTCATCCACGCTGGACTTGCCGGCCTGGCTGGCCGAGTGGGGCGTGGCCAACCCGGTCGAGGTGCGCGGTGGCGTCGTGCCGCCGCGGCCCGCGCCCCCGGCGCGGCAGGTGACGCTGCTGCAGCGCAAGGCCGGCAAGCTGGGCAAGGGGCTGGGCAAGACCACCGGCTGGATCCATCGCGCGGCGCTGCAGATGAAGCGCGTGGAGATGATCGGCGGCGTCAACTACGAGCGCATCACGCGCGGCGGCCTGTTCGTCACCTACGGCGAAGGCCGCAAGGACGGCCAGCTCATCGAGTGCGACACCGTGGTGCTTTGCGCCGGCCAGGAACCGCTGCGCGAGCTGCAGGCGCCGCTGGCGGAGGCGGGCCTGGCGGTGCACCTGATCGGCGGCGCCGACGAGGCTACCGAGCTCGACGCCAAGCGCGCCATCGACCAGGGCACGCGGCTGGCGGCGGCGTTGTGAACGCTGCGGGCGGGACTGGCCTCGCACATAGCAAAAAGCCCGGCACCTTGCGGCACCGGGCTTTCGCTGTTCAATGGTCGGGGTGGCGGGATTCGAACTCGCGACCCCTTGCACCCCATGCAAGTGCGCTACCAGGCTGCGCTACACCCCGACGAAGCCTGTGAGTATAGCCCGAGAACGAGCCGCCCCTCTCAGGAGCCGAGCAGGTCGCGGATCGACAACAGTTCGGTGCGCAGCGCCCTGGCGTCCGCCGCGTTCAGGCCCTGGGCAGACACGGTGACCGGCGCCGCTGGCGCGCCCTCGGCGTCCGACAACGGCGCAGCCGACAGGGGCAGGTGGGTGCGGTCCGCCGTGGGGTGCATCAGCAGCATCGCTGCCGCGCCTTCGATGATCGATTCGCCGGGCGGCGGGGCGTCGCCGTCGAGGCCGTCGGGGTCGGGCAGCGCGGCCCCGGCGCGCGGCGGCGCCACGTCGGCCAGCCGGTTGCGCGCGCCGCTGATCGTGAAACCCTGGTCGTACAGCAGTTCGCGGATGCGGCGGATCAGCAGCACCTCGTGGTGCTGGTAGTAGCGGCGGTTGCCGCGGCGCTTCATGGGCTTGAGTTGCGTGAACTCCTGTTCCCAATAGCGCAGCACGTAGGGCTTCACCCCGCACAACTCGCTCACCTCACCGATCGTGAAGTAGCGCTTGGCCGGTATGGCGGGGAGCGGTTTCTCCATTGAAATCAATGGGATCGGTAGGGAAACCTAGACTCTACTCGAAGTCCCCTTCGACTGGGGTGTCACCTTGCACGATCGACTTCAGCTTGTGGCTGGCGTGGAAGGTGACGACGTTGCGCGCCTTGATGGGAATGCTCTCGCCGGTGCGCGGATTGCGCCCCGGGCGCGGCGCCTTGCGTCGGATGTTGAAGTTGCCGAAGCCCGAGAGCTTGACGTCGCGGCCGTCGACCAACGTGCCGTGCACGATGTCGAAGAAGGCTTCCACCATGTCCTTGCTCTCGCGCTTGTTCAGGCCCAGGCGGTCGAACAGCAGCTCGGCCAGCTCGGCCTTGGTGAGCGTGGGCGTCTCGATGGACGGCAGGATGACGCGGCCGTCCGCGGCGTCGTCGCCGTCTTCTGCGTCCTTGCGGGGTTCTCTGCTCATGGGGCGGGTCCTCAGGCTCGCAGACGGGCGCCGAAGGCGGCCGCCGCGCGGGCGACCGCGGCCTGCACCGCAGCGTCGATGCGATCGTCGGTCAGGGTGTGGTCGAAGTCCAGCAGTTCCAGGCGGATCGCCAGGCTGCGCTCGTCCGCCGCCAGGCCGGCGGTGGCCCCGTCGCGGGAGCCGGGCTTCCAGACGTCGAACAGCGTCGCGCCCCGGATCAGCCCGGCCGGATCGGCCCGCAGCGCGGCCACCAGCGCATCGTGGGCGACGCCGTCGCGCACCACCAGCGCCACGTCGCGCGACACGGGCTGCTGGCGCGAGATGGCCGCGAACACCGGTACCTCGCGGGCGAGCACCGCGTCGAGTTCCAGCTCGAACAGCAGCGGCGGGTGCGGCAGCTCGTAGGCCTGGCGCCAGCGCGGGTGCAGCTCGCCCACGTGGCCGACGACGCGGTCGCCCAGGCGCACGGCGGCGCAGCGCCCCGGATGCAGCGCCGGGTGCGCGGCGGGTTCGAAGCGCACCGTTGCGGGGGCCAGCAGCGCCTCGAGATCGCCCTTCGCGTCGAAGAAGTCGACGCCCCGCTCGGGCACCCCCCACTGCGCCGGCGCCACCGGACCGTAGGCCAGCGCGGCCACCCGCATCGGCTGATCGACGCCTGCCACGTTCAGCGGGCCATCGGCGGCGCCCGGGGCCTTGCGGTACACCCGGCCGATCTCGAACAGCTGGGCACGCGTGATCTTGCGCGCCAGGTTCTGGCGCAACATCTGCACCAGGCTGCCGACGAGGCTGGAGCGCATCACCGCCAGCGGCGCCGCGATGGGGTTGAGCACCCGGATCGGATCGGCGTTGCCGGCGAGCTCGCGCTCCCAGCGCTCCTCGACAAACGAGAAGCCGATGGTTTCCTGGTAGCCGAGTGCGGCCAGCGCGTGGCGCACGTCGTGCGCCGAGCGGCGGCCCTCGCGGCGCACGCGCGCCTGCGCCGGCGCCACGGTGGGCGTGGCCGGCAGCTTGTCGTAGCCGACGACGCGGGCGACCTCCTCGATCAGGTCTTCCTCGATGGCGAGGTCGAAGCGCCAGCTCGGCGGCGTCACCGTGATCGTGCCCTCGTCCTCGCCCTTCCCCTCGGCGAAGGCCAGGCCCAGGCGGCGGAAGACGTCGGCGCACTGCGCCTGCGTCACCGGCATGCCGATGACCTTGGCCGCGCGCGCCACGCGCAGCACCACGGGCGGGCGCGCGGGCAGCGCCAGGGTCTGGTCGTCGATGGGGCCGACCACGGTGTCGGGCGTGCCGCAGATGTCGAGCACCAGCTGCGTGATGCGCTCGATGTGCTCCACCGTGAGCGCCGGGTCCACGCCGCGCTCGAAGCGGTGCCCGGCGTCGGTGCTGAAGCCGTAGCGCCGCGAGCGGCCCTGCACGGCCTCGGGCCACCAGAAGGCGGCCTCGACGTAGATGTTCACCGTGCCGTCGCCCACCGCGGTGGCGTCGCCGCCCATGATGCCGGCGAGCGATTCGACCGCGTGGTCATCGGCGATCACGCCGACCTGATCGTCCAGCTCGACGGTGTTGCCATTGAGCAGCTTGAGCTGCTCGCCCGCGCGGCCCCAGCGCACGACGAGGCCGCCGTGGATCTTGTCGAGGTCGAAGATGTGCGAGGGGCGGCCGACCTCGAACATCACGTAGTTGGAGATGTCCACCAGCGCGCTGACGCTGCGTTGGCCGCAGCGCGCCAGGCGATCCACCATCCACGCGGGTGTCTTGGCCTGCGGGTTCACGCCCAGCACGACGCGGCCCGAGAAGCGACCGCACAGGTCGGCCGCCTCCACGCGCACCGGCAGCCGGCGCTCGGTGCGCGGCGCCACCGGCGGGATGGCCGGGGGCTTCAGCGGCGCGCCGGTGAGGGCGGCCACCTCGCGCGCCACGCCGTAGACGCTGAGGCCGTGCGCCAGGTTGGGCGTGAGCTTCAGCGTGAAGATCGTGTCGTCGAGCCCGAGGTGCTCGCGCAGGTCGGTGCCCACCGGCGCGTCGGCGGCCAGTTCGAGCAGGCCGCCGTGGTCGTCGGACAGCTTCAGCTCGCGCGCCGAGCACAGCATGCCGAAGCTTTCCACGCCGCGCAGCTTGCCGACGCCGATCTTGAAGGGCTTGCCGCTTCCTCCATCGCTCAAGGCCGGCGGCAGCTCGGCGCCCACCACCGCCAGCGGCACCTTGATGCCGGCGCGCGCGTTGGGCGCGCCGCAGACGATCTGCAGCGGGCCGTCCTTCGAGAACGCACCGGCAGCCACCGTGCACACGCGCAGCCGGTCGGCCTGCGGGTGCTGCTCGGCGGTCAGGATCTCGGCGACGACGACGCCGGTGAAGGGAGGCGCCACGGGGCGCAGCTCCTCGACCTCCATGCCGGACATCGTCAGCAGGTCGGCCAGGGCCTGCGTGGCCAGGGGCGGGTCGCAGAACTCGCGCAGCCAGGACTCGGGGAATTGCATCTTGGATCTCGGGGCGGGTCAGCGGAACTGCGCCAGGAAGCGAAGGTCGCCGTCGAACATCAGGCGCAGGTCGTCGATGCCGTAGCGCAACATGGCGAAGCGGTCGGCGCCGATGCCGAACGCGAAGCCGATGTGCTGCTCGGGGTCGAGGCCGAAGTTGCGCACCACGGTGGGGTGCACCTGGCCGGAGCCGGCCACCTCCAGCCAGCGGCCGGCCAGCGGGCCGCTGCCGAAGCGGATGTCGATCTCGGCGCTGGGCTCGGTGAACGGGAAGAAGCTGGGCCGGAAGCGCACGTCGAAGTCCTCGGTCTCGAAGAACTCGCGCACCAGGCTGGCGAAGGTGACCTTGAGGTCCTTGAAGCTGACGTTCTCGCCCAGCCACAGGCCCTCGATCTGGTGGAACATGGGCGAGTGCGTGGCGTCGCTGTCGACGCGGTAGACGCGGCCGGGGGCGATCACGCGCACCTCGGGCATGGGCTGGCCCGACTCGGTCTTGCCCGCGTGGCGCGCGGCGTGGGCCCGGGCATACCTCACCTGCATCGGGCTCGTGTGCGGGCGCAGGTTCAGCCAGCGTCCTGAAGCGTCCTTCAGCTCCACGTAAAACGTGTCCTGCATCGAGCGCGCCGGGTGGTTCTCGGGGTTGTTCAGCGCCGTGAAGCTCATCCAGTCGGTCTCGATCTCGGGGCCCTCGGCGACCTCGAAACCCATGCTCGAGAAGATGGCCTCGATGCGCTCGATGGTGCGGCTCACCGGGTGCAGGCCGCCGGTGCCGCGCGTGCGGCCGGGCAGCGTCACGTCCAGCGCCTCGGCGCGCAGCTGCGCCTCGAGCTCGGCCTGCGCCAGGCGCTCGCGCGCGGCACCCAGCAGGGCCTCCACCTGCTGCTTGGCCTTGTTGATCTCGGCGCCACGGGCCTTCTTGGCTTCGGGCGCGAGCGCGGCCAGGCCCTTGAGCAGCTCGGTGAGGCTGCCGCTCTTGCCGAGAAAGCGCGCCTTGGCGTTTTCGAGCTCGGCCGCGGTGGGTGCGGCGTCGAACGCGGCGCGGGCCTGCTGGACGAGCGAGTCGAGGTCGTTCATGAACGGAATGGAACGGGCGAGAAAAAAGGCCGCCCCCGAAGGTGACGGCCTTGGATGCGAGAGCTCGGGACGCGCCGCCGCCGAAGCGGCGGAGAGCCCCGGAACATCAAGCGAGCTGGGCCTTCACCTTCTCGACGATGCTCTTGAAGCCCGCCGGGTCGTGGATGGCCATGTCGGACAGGACCTTGCGGTCGATGTCGATCTGCGCCTTCTTCAGGCCGGCCATGAACTTGCTGTACGTGACGCCCAGCTCGCGACTCGCAGCGTTGATGCGCGCGATCCAGAGCTGGCGGAACACCCGCTTGCGGGTGCGGCGGTCACGGTAGGCGTACTGGCCCGCCTTCATCACCGCCTGCTTGGCGATGCGGAAGACGTTCTTGCGGCGGCCGCGGAAGCCCTTGGCCAGGGCCAGGATCTTCTTGTGGCGGGCGTGGGCGATGACACCACGTTTGACGCGAGGCATGTGTGTGCTCCTTCGTGTTCAGTGGTGGTTGCTCAGAGGCCGGCGAACGGCAGCATCTGCGCCATGTGGCCCATGTTCGTCTCGTGGACGTTCACGGCGCCGCGCAGCTGCCGCTTGCGGGTGGTGCTCTTCTTCGTGAGGATGTGGCGCTTGAACGCCTGGCCCCGCTTGACGGTGCCACCCGGGCGCACGCGGAAGCGCTTCTTCGCGCCGCTCTTGGTCTTCATCTTGGGCATTGCTGCTCCTTCTTTGTGTGCTGCTGCAGGCGGCTCCGGGTGCCCCGGAACACTTGTCGGCCTGCAGCCGCTTCTTTTCAGGCACCGGGTCGACCAGACCCCGTGCCCGAATCCTCAGCCGTCGCCGGTCGCGGAATCACTTCCGCTTGGGCGCCAGCACCATGATCATCTGACGGCCCTCGAGCTTGGGCATGTGCTCGACCATCGCCACGTCGGACAGTTCGTCGCGGATGCGCTCCAGCATGCGCATGCCGATCTCCTGGTGGGTGATCTCGCGGCCCCGGAAGCGCAGCGTCACCTTGCCCTTGTCGCCGTCCTCGGCGATGAAGCGGCGCAGGTTGCGCATCTTGATCGCGTAGTCGCCGTCGTCGGTGCCGGGGCGGAACTTGACTTCCTTGATCTCGATGACCTTCTGCTTGGACTTGGCCTCGGCGGCCTTCTTCTGCTCCTGGTACTTGAACTTGCCGTAGTCCATCAGCCGGCACACGGGCGGGTCGGCGGTGGCGGCGATCTCGACGAGGTCGACGTCCAGTTCCCCGGCCATGCGCAGCGCTTCCATCAGCGGAACGATGCCCAGTGGCTCGTTCTCGACCCCGTTCAGGCGCACCTGCGGCACCATGATCTCCCGGTTCAGACGGTGCTTGCGCTCCGCGTTGGGCACGCGGCGGTCCATGAAGGTAGCGATGGTTCCAGCTCCTGTGGCAACCCGAAGGCGGTGCGGGCCACGTCAAAAATCAAAGCGCGCCGGGGGACCCCCTCAGACCTTGGCAGCGATGTCGGCAAGCAGCCTCTCGGCAAAACCCGCTAGCGGCATCGTGCCCAGATCCTGGTTGCCCCGGGCGCGCACGGCGACGGTTCCGTCCGCCTTTTCCTTGTCGCCAACGACGAGGATGTACGGAACCTTCTGCAACGAATGCTCGCGGATTTTATAGCCGATCTTGTCGGCACGCAAATCCGCCTGGGCCCTAACTCCTTGTTTTTGCAGCGATTTCACCACTTCCGACGCATAGTCGGCGGTGGGTTCGCTGATCGAGGCCACCACCACCTGCATCGGCGACAGCCAGGCCGGCAGCGCGCCGGCGTGCTGCTCGATCAGGATGCCGATGAAGCGCTCGAGGCTGCCGACGATGGCGCGGTGCAGCATCACCGGGTGGCGGCGGCTGGAATCCTCGGCCACGTACTCGGCGCCCAGGCGCTCGGCCATGGAGAAGTCGACCTGCATCGTGCCGCACTGCCACTGCCGGCCGATGGCGTCCTTCAGCGTGT
The DNA here is from genome assembly GCA_903828235.1 of uncultured beta proteobacterium. Taxonomy (GTDB): domain Bacteria; phylum Pseudomonadota; class Gammaproteobacteria; order Burkholderiales; family Burkholderiaceae_C; genus Rubrivivax. The sequence continues at coordinate 66,799 of CAIKLM010000045.1, forward strand.
ACTCGATCTTGGGGCCGTAGAAGGCGCCGTCGCCCGGGGCGATGACGAACTCGCAGCCGCTGGCGCGCAGGCTCTCCATCAGCGCGTGCTCGGCCTTGTCCCAGATGGCGTCCGAGCCGATGCGCGCCGCGGGCCGCGTGGCCACCTTGTAGATGATGTCGGCGAAGCCGAAGTCGCGGTAGACCTTCTGCAGCAGCGCCGTGTAGGCCACGCACTCGGCCAGGATCATGTCCTCGGTGCAGAAGATGTGGCCGTCGTCCTGCGTGAAGCCGCGCACGCGCATGATGCCGTGCAGGCCGCCCGTGGGCTCGTTGCGGTGGCACTGGCCGAACTCGCCGTAGCGCAGCGGCAGGTCGCGGTAGCTCTTGATGCCCTGCTTGAAGATCAGGATGTGGCCGGGGCAGTTCATCGGCTTGAGCGCGTAGTCGCGCTTCTCCGACTCGGTCGTGAACATGTTGTCGCGGTACTTGTCCCAGTGGCCCGTCTTCTCCCACAGGGCCCGGTCGAGGATCTGCGGGCCCTTGACCTCCTGGTAGCCGTTGTCGCGGTAGACGCGGCGCATGTACTGCTCCACCTCCTGCCACACCGTCCAGCCCCGGGGGTGCCAGAACACCGTGCCGGGGCTGTGCTCGTCGAGGTGGAACAGGTCGAGCTCGCGGCCCAGGCGGCGGTGGTCGCGCTTCTCGGCCTCTTCCAGCATGCGCAGGTAGGCCTGCAACTCGTCCTTCGTGGCCCAGGCCGTGCCGTAGATGCGCTGCAGTTGCTCGTTGGCCTGGTCGCCGCGCCAGTAGGCGCCGGCCACCTTCATGAGCTTGAAGTGCTTCAGCCGGCCCGTGCTGGGCACGTGCGGGCCGCGGCAGAGGTCCTCGAAGCCGCCCTCGCGGTACAGGCTCACGTCCTCGCCGGCCGGGATGCTGCCGATGATCTCGGCCTTGTAGTGCTCGCCCTGCGCCTTGAAGTGCTGGACTGCCTCGTCGCGCGGCAGCACGCGGCGCACCACGGGCTCGTTCTTCGCGGCCAGCTCGCCCATGCGCTTCTCGATGGCGGCCAGGTCCTCGGGCGTGAAGGGGCGCTTGTAGGCGAAGTCGTAAAAGAAGCCGTTGTCGATGACCGGGCCGATCGTCACCTGCGCCTCGGGGAACAGCTCCTTCACCGCGTAGGCCAGCAGGTGCGCCGTGCTGTGGCGGATGATCTCCAGGCCGTCGGCGTCCTTGTCGGTGACGATGGCCAGCTGCGCGTCGGACTCGATGCAGTGGCTGAGGTCGACGACGCGGCCGTCGACCTTGCCGGCCAGCGCCGCCTTGGCCAGGCCGGGGCCGATGCTGGCGGCCACCTCGCCTACCGTGAGAGGGCCGGGGTACTCGCGGCGGGCGCCGTCGGGGAGCGTGATGTGGATCATGGGGTTTCCTTGAAGGGCATGAAAAAAGCGCGGGGGTGCCGCGCTTCGTTCGAGGGGAAAAAGGATGTCGGACGCGCGCGGCTAAGCCGGCTCAGCAGCCGGTGGCGTTAAAGCCCGTAGTCCGCGGTGTCATAACCGTCGCGCCTTTCCCAGCCCTTGTTGCATGGATCGAATCCCGCAGATTCTAGCGGCGCGGGGCTGCTCACGGCAGCGCTTCGATCTCCACGCCCTGCCCGGGCTGCCCGCCGCGCGAGACCCACTCCGCGAACTCGTCGGCCAGGCGCTGCGCCTCGGCGTGGGCGCCGCGCCACACGGCCTGGCGGCCGGCCTCGTCGTCGCCCCAGGTCTTGAAGTCGCGGCGGTCGGGCAGCTTGCCGCCGGGGAGCCCGGCGATCCACTCGTCGCGCGGCGCCAGCAGCACCACGCGCGACAGCGCGTCGGTGGCGGCGTGGCGGCGCTTCCAGGGCTTGTCGAGCCAGCCCGGCACCACGTGCGGCCCGAAGTGCGGGTACAGCACCACGCCGTTGCCGAAGCCGCCGTAGTCCAGGTGCAGGTGGTAGTCGGTGATGCCGCCGTCCCAGTAGGTGCCGGGCGGGCCGCCGGGCACGTCGCGCACGGCTTCCAGCACGAAGGGGATGGTGCAGCTGGCCAGGATGGCCGGCACCAGGTTGTGCTCGGCCAGCGCCACCTGCCGCGTGGGGTAGTCCGACAGCGCCAGCGGCAACGGCTCGCGCGCGTCGGCGAACACGATGCGCTCCAGCCAGCCGCCCAGCGCCCGGCGGTGCACGGCGTTGGCCGCGAAGGCCGCCGCCCAGCCCAGCGGCTGGCGCAGCCGCCCGGCGTGGTGCAGCAGGCCGCGGCCGCGGCTGGTGAACACGTGCAGCCGCCAGCGCGGGTGCGACAGCACCTCGGCGGCGCAGGCGCCCAGCCGCTCGTCGAGCTTGCGCCGGAAGTGCTCGGTGACGACGGCCGCCGTGGGCATGCGGCCCGGCGCGTGCGGGTAGCTCTGGGTGATGTAGTCCTCGGCCAGCTGGGCCAGCGCGGCGTCGGCGTCGCGCCGGCACGCGGCGGCCATGCGCCAGGCGCCGATGCTGGCGCCCAGCAGGTGCACCGTGTGCGCCGAGCGCGCCAGCCAGTGGCCGAAGACGAAGCGGTCCAGCGGCAGCAGCACCAGGCCCTTGGCGCCACCGGCCGCGGCCGGCACGGCGCGCACGTCGGCGGCGGCCAGGCCGTGCTTCTGCAGGTGCGCGCGCGCCGCCGGGCCGGCCAGCACGCGCAGCGCCCGGGCGGCCTTCACCGGAACCTCGTCACGAAGCTGGCCGTCCACTGGGCGACGCCGTCGCGGCGGGTGTCCGCGCGGGCGGCGAAGCCGTCGAGGTCGGCCACGGCGCTGCGGCTGTCCTGCGCCGGGGCCAGCGCGTTGACCACCGCCAGCCGCCACTGCCCCACGCCCGGCTGCCGCCACGACACGTAGGCGTCCAGCCGCGTGTGCGCGCCGCGCCACAGGCGCTGCAGGTCGCTCTGCTGGGTGCTGAAGGCCGGTGCGTGCATCAGCGTGAGGCCGGCGGCGCGGCCGCCGGGCCACTGCCGCTCGGCCCCGGCCGTCAGCCGCCAGGGCGGCTGGCCCTCCAGCCGCGCGTCGGGGTCGTCGATCTGCTCCACGCGCGAACGGTACAGCGACAGCGCGGCACGCCAGGTCGTGCCCGCGGCCGGCTCGCCTGCGGCCGTGCCGGGGGCGGGGCGGCGCGCCGCCCCGCCCGGGCTGGCGTCGGGGACGCGGTGGCGCCACTCAAACTCCAGCCCGCTGCTGTGGGCGCGACCCAGGTTGACGGGCCGGCTCACCCAGCGCGGCACCGGCGCCTCGGTCACCGCCTCCAGCGCGATGCGGCGGCGGATGAGGTCCCGCACCTCGCGGTGGAAGAAGCCGGCGCTGAGCACGCCGCCGTGGGCCGTGCTGCGTTCCCAGGCCAGCTCCAGGCCGCGCAGCCGCTCGGGGCGCAGCAACGGGTTGCCGGCGCTGTCGGCCGCCACCGGCGTGTTGCGCTCCTCGCGCGGGTAGGTGCCGTCCAGGCTGTAGCGCGGCAGCAGCAGCCCCAGGTCGGGGGCGCGCTGGCTGGCCGAAACGCTGGCGCGCAGCACGTGGCGGCCAGCGGCGTCGAACGCGTGCCGCAGGTGCAGCAGCGGCAGCACGGCGTCGTGGCGCTGGCGCACGCGGCCGGGCGGCCCCTCGGTGGCCACGTCCCAGTGCTCGCCGCGCAGCGCCGCCGAGACGGCCCAGTGCGGCGACGGCGTCCAGTCGTGCTGCACGAACAAGGCCCCGCGCCACTGCAGCGCCGCGAAGGGCACGCCCAGGCTGCCGGTGAGCAGCGGCACGCCGTTGTCGGCCTGGTCGCGGCGCTCGTCGTGGCGGCGCCGCTCGACATCCCAGCCGCCGCTGACCGTGTGCCGCTCGCCCAGCGGCCAGCGCCAGCGCCCGCCCTGCGACACCTGGCGGCCGCGCTGCAGGTGCGAGCTCTCGCGCTCCACGACCCGCTCATCGCCCTCGCCGAAGCCGCTGGAGCGGCCCTCGCCCTCGGCGCGCGTGTGCTGCAGCGCCGCCTTCAGCTCCAGCCGCCCGCCGCCGTCGAAGCGCTGCACCCACTGCCCCTGGTGGCGGTGCAGCCGCCACTCGCCGCGCGAGCGCCAGGCCCAGCGCAGCGCATCCGGCGCCGGGCCGTCCAGCACCTCGGTGGCGCGCTCGCCGGCGTTGCGCGAGCGGTTGGCCTGCACCAGCGACTGCCACTGCAGCGAGGCGTCGTCGCCCAGGGCCCAGTCCAGGCGCGGCGCGAACTGCAGCCCGCTGCCGAGCCAGCGGTCCTGCTGGTGCTGGCGGCGCAGCGTGCGCGTGCCGTCGGCGTCGCGCGAGTCGCGCTCGGTGACGAGCGCCTGGCCGTTGGCCCAGGTGAACAGCGACAGCGGCAGGTGCAGGCCCAGGGCGCCGAGGCGGTCGCTGTGCGACACGGCCGCGCTGCCCTGCGGCGCCACGGCGCGCCAGCCCAGGGCGCCGCGCCGCTCGGTCTGCTGCAGCCGCGCCGCGCGGCGCAGGATGATGTTGATGGTGCCGGCGGCCCCGCCGTGCTCGGCCGTCGGGCCCTTGACGACCTCGATGCGCTCGATGTCGCCCGGCGAGAGCTGGTCCATCGCGAAGCCGGGCGGCGCCGGCTCGCCGTTGATCAGGATCTGCGTGTAGCCACCGCCCAGGCCGCGCAGCCGCGGCTGGTCGCCATCGATGTCGACGCCGGCCACGCGCGCCAGCACGTCGAGCACGCTGAGGTCGCCGTGCGCGTCGAGCTCGTCGCGGCCCAGCACCGTGCGGCCGACGACGCTCTCCCGCCGCTCGTCGGCCTCGGTGGCGCGGCGGCCCTGCACCGTGATGGCCTGCGCCGCGCCCGGCGCTGGCGGCGCGGC
>CAIKLM010000046.1 GCA_903828235.1 uncultured beta proteobacterium
GCCGCCGCGGGCTAGAATCGCCGGCTCAGCCGCGCGGCGACCGTGGTGAAATGGATATCATGCAGCCCTCCGAAGGCTGCGTTGCAGGTTCGATCCCTGCCGGTCGCGCCAAATCGGTAGGGGCCTGGACACCGCCTAAGGCGTGAAGCAAAGCAATACATGGCGGTTCTGCCAGCTTTTGCTTGATGCCAAGCGGCGCCAGGATGCGCTTTACCGTGGCCTCGCGCCAGACTCCCAGCCCGCCACCCATGACAAAGCCGCTGAGGGCATCTGCCCTGAGCGGCTTTTCTTTGCTGGCTCGGCGCCAGGTTGGCGATCAGTCGCCCTGAAGTGGTCATGGAACCTGGGCCTCGCCGATCTCTGGCCGCAACCTGCCCGCCGCTTCGCTGATCTGCTGCGCAACGAACGGGCGCTGCAGCCAACTCCCGCGCCTGCTGTTCGGCCAATCCCCGGCCGTGCGGCTTCAAGGCGCTGCCTCGCGCGCTCACCTTCATCGGCCGGCCACAACCGGGCGCCCCCGGACATGCGGGCATCATCGCGCCGTGATGGCCAGCTTGGCGCCAGCCGCCGTCGGCCAACCCGCGCTTGCGCCAGCTCGCCACAGCACCCCCAGGCGGCGCGCTCGGCGAGCCGGCCCACCTGCTGAGGACATTGCGATGGAATCGTCTTTCCAGGCGCCCCGCACGAGCGACGCGTTGATGTCGACTTCGTCGCCTTCGCGGTTTGTCGATCTCATGCAGACGAAGGTGCCAGCGCGGGCCGAGCAATTCATGGCCCGGTTGTACGGCGAGCACGCCCTGAGGCTGCGCGACAGCACGGCGCTTGACATGCGCATGCAGGGCTTCCAACTGGCGGGGCTTCATGTCGCGCGCTTGAGCTATGGCGCCCCAGCCTTTGCCAGCATGACCCAGTCACATCCCGGCTGGATCTTCTCGTTCCTGGAATCCGGCCGAGTGGCGCGTCTGGCAGGTGGCCGCGTGTTCGGGCCTGGCGAGTCTTCGGTGCTGGCGCCCGACCGCCTTCACGAACTGGAAATGTCGGCCGACATGCAGCTGCTGAACCTGCGCGTGAGCGATGCCGACATGCGCCAGGCGTGCACCGATCTGGCCGGTGGCGAGCGCATGGCCGACTTCCGGTTCGTCGACGCCGTGCCAAGCGGCCACGCTGCCGGCCTTGCGCTGTGCCGGGCGGTGCGCGCATTGGCCGAACTGCCCAGCTACGGTGCCGGCGCCGAACGCCTTGAGCGCTCATTGAAGGAGTGCGTGCTGCTCGAGCTGCTGGTGGCCTGGCCCAACAGCTGGAGCACCAGCCTGGCCGATGGCGAAGCGCTTCCGAGCAGTGCACGCCGTGTGCGCGACTACATGCACGCACATCTGGCCGACCTGCCCACCCTGTCTGAGCTGGCACGCGTGGCCGGCGTCAGCGTGCGCGCGCTCACCCGAAGCTTCGAACGTCACGTCGGCGTGTCTCCCATGCGGTACATGAACCGGCTGCGTCTGGACCGCGTCCACCTGGAACTGCAGCAAGCCGAGGCCCGCAGCGTCACCGAGGTGGCCATGCGGTGGGGGTTCGGGCACATGGGCAGCTTCGCCGCCGCCTATCGCGAGCGCTTCGGGGTGCATCCGTCCTTCACGTTCAAGCGCCGCTGAAGTCCGGCGGATGCGCTCCTGTGCGCCGCATCGTGGTTTGCCCTGAGAGTTCCGTTTCCTGATGGAGGGGTTCCGCGGCGCGATAGACGCTCCCGGCACACGCCTGAAGACTGTCTGCCGGCAACGACGCATTGCCGCATCAGGAGACAGTCATGAAGAACAGCCGCTTCGCGCTCTCGCGCGTGACGCTCGCCATTTGCTCGTTGGCCTTGGGCGGCGGGGTCTGGGCCCAGACCGCTGGAACAGCCGACACCATCACGCGCGTGGAGATCACCGCCGAAAAGCGCTTGTCCACGCTGGACACCACGCCCGCAGCCGTCACGGCGCTGAACGGGCAGCGCCTGGCCGAGCAGGGCGCAACCGGCCTGGCCGATGCCGTGACGCTGGTGCCCAACATGAGCTTCACGACGGGCTATGGCGGCGCGTCACAGGTCTTCATCCGCGGCATTGGCAACGTGTTCTTCACGGCCGGTGGCGACCCTGGCGTGGCCTTGTATGCCGACGGCAGCTATCTGTCTGACGCCACCAGCACCAACATCGCCCTGTTCGACCTGCAGCGCATGGAAGTGCTGCGCGGGCCACAGGGCGCGCTCTATGGGCGCAACGCCACCGGCGGCGCAGTCAATCTGGTCTCGGCCCCGCCCACCGCCGAGTTCAAGGCGCAGTTCGGCGCAGTGGTCGGCAACCATGGCCGGCGCGAAAGCGAAGGCTTCCTCTCCGGCCCGCTGGGCAGCAGCGGCCTGAGCGCACGCCTGTCCTACCAGGTGAAGAACCTGGATGGGTTCACGCGCAACACCGAAGCCGGGCGGGCATCGGGCCCCGTGCTGCCCGGCGGGCCCAATACCGTGGGCGCGAAGGCGCTGGACGACCTGGGCTCCCGCGCGGTCCGCCTGCAACTGGGCGCCGACCTGGGCACTGGCGGCAGCTTGCGGCTCATCGGCAACGTCTACCGCCAGAAAGACGATGGCCCGTCGAACAAGTTGCTCGTGGACCCGGTGATGATTTCGCAGCTGCTGTTCGGCGCCACGCCCAGCACCGACCCGCGCATCGTCAAGAGCCAGGGCTCGAGCAACCGCGTCGATGTGGACGGCGTGCAGCTGCTGTACGACCTGCCGCTGGGCGACCACACGCTCACCGTCGTGGCCGGCACCCGCCGAAGCAAGGCCGACATGTTCTGGGACGGCGACACCACCGAGGCCTTGACCGCCAGCACGCGGTTCAAGACCCAGAGCACCGACAAGAGCATCGACGTGCACCTGGGCTCCGGCGAAGGCACCCTGCAGTGGCTCGTGGGCGCAACCTGGCTGCAGTTCGACCAGCGCCAGGACATCCGGGTGCAGACGCAGATCCCGCTGGGCTTCCTGGTGCCTGGTCAGCCGGTCACCGTGCCACTGCCCGGCGGCGCGGAGTTCCTGCTCGGCGGAGATGTGCGCACGCGCTCCATCGCCGTTTACGGTGACGTGCGCTGGCGGCTGTCCAAGCAAGTGGCCCTGCTGGCCGGCCTGCGCACCAGCCGCGACACGAAGTCGGCCGACGAATACCAGACCGTGGCCGCCTTTGGCCTGAACGGCGCCGCACGTCCGGAAGGCCGCTGGTCCAGCACGCCGGGCAGCGTGGGCCTGGAGTACCAACTGGCCAAGGACACGCTGCTGTACACGCGCGCCTCGAGGGGGTTCAAGTCAGGTGCCATCAACGTCGGTGGCCTGCAGGGCAACCCGGTGCGCCCCGAGACCGTGACGAGCCTGGAGTTGGGCTTCAAGACGGCCTTCCTCGGACAGCGTGGCGTGTTCAGCGGCGCGGTCTTCAGCAGCCGCTACAAGGACATGCAGGTCTCGCAGGTGGGCCTGGCCTCCGCCATCCTGACCAACGCCTCGGCCGCAAAGATCACTGGTGCCGAAGTCGAGCTGGCCCTGCGGCCCGTGCGCGAGCTGACGCTGGGGCTGAACCTGGGCCTGCTGGACCCGACCTACACGAACTTCGAGAACGTGGACCTGCGCAATGCACCGGGCGTGCGCGTCAACGTTTCGGGGAAGCAGCTGGCCCAGGTCTCACGGGCCCAGGCCGCGCTGAACGCGGAGTGGAGCCAGCCCGTGGGCGCCTACACGCTGTCGCTTCGCGGCGACTACGTCTGGCGCGACAAGTTCTACTTCACCGAGTTCAACACCGCCGACGCCATGCAGTCGGCCTATGGGCTGCTGAACCTGTCGGCCTCCCTGCGCCCCACCCGCGGCGCCTGGAAGGTTTACGGCTATGTGCGGAACGTGGGTGACAAGGCGGCGCTGACCAGCATGAACATCTCGTCGCCGGTGCTGGGTTCTGCGCGCCAGGTCAGCTACACGCCGCCGCGGCACGTGGGCCTGGGCGTGAGCGTCGATCTGTGAGCGCGCCGTTCGACCGCGGCGCGGCGGCGCCGGTTCAGGGGCGATGCGACCCCGGCTTCGAGCCGCTGCGCGATCTCTTCGCCGAGGGCTTGTCGCAGGGGCCGGACCAGGACCTCGGCGCATCGCTGGCGGTGTTCGTCGAAGGCGAGCCGGTGCTGGACCTGTGGGGCGGCTGGAGCGACGAGGCCCGGACCCGGCCGTGGGCCAGAGACACGCTGGTGAATGTGTGGTCCACCACCAAGACCATGACCTCGCTCGCCGCGCTGCTGCTGATCGACCGCGGCGTCCTGGACCCCGACAAGGCCGTGGCTCACTGGTGGCCGGAGTTCGCCGCAGCGGGCAAGGACGGCGTCACGCTGCGCCAGGTGATGAGCCATGCCTCGGGCGTCTCGGGTTGGAATGCCCCCATCACCACGGAGCAGCTGTACGACCAGGAGACCGCTGCGGCACGGCTGGCGGCACAGGCGCCCTGGTGGGCGCCCGGCTCCGCCACCGGGTACCACGCGCTGAACTACGGCCACCTGATCGGAGAGTTGGTGCGGCGCTGCACGGGCCAGAGCCTGGGACGCTTCTTCGCGCAGGAGATTGCCGCACCGCTGCGGGCCGACTTCCACATAGGCCTGACGGACGCCGACCACGGGCGGGTGAGCCCGGTGGTGGTCCCGCCGCCACTGCCCTTCGACTTCGGCTCGCTCGACCCGATCAGCGTGGTCTACAAGACCTTCACCGGCCCGCTGCCCGACGCGGCCGCTGCCAACACGCCAGCCTGGCGCCGGGCTGGCATCGGTGCCGCAGGCGGCCACGGCAATGCCCGCTCGGTGGCACAGATCCAGTCGGTCATGTCCTGTGGCGGGCAAAGCGGTGGCGTGCAACTGCTGCGCCCGAAGACCGTCGACCGTGTGTTCGAGTTGCAGCACCAGGGCGTCGACCTCGTCCTGGGTGTGCCACTGAAGATGGGCCTGGGATGGGCATTGCCGGTGCCCGAGGTGGTGCCCTACGTGCCTGCGGGCCGCGTGTGCTTCTGGGGCGGTTGGGGTGGCTCGATGGTCATCAACGACGCAGACCGGCGCGTCACGCTGGCGTACATGATGAACCGGATGGCGCCCGGCATCATCGGCGGCCCCGTGGTGGCGAAGCTGGCGGCACTGGCCTTCAGCCTCCCCAGGCTGAGTTCCCGCAGCGCCAGGCAGCTCGGCTCCTGAGCCGGGTTGGCCTCGGGTGGGGCGCAGTGCCACCACGGCGGTGCCGCCGTGGGGGGATCGCATCCCCACCCGGTGCGCCCGGGCGCAAGCACGGCCCTCAGCTCTGCGAGCGGACCCACTCCCGCACCACGTCGGCCATCACGTCCAGCGGCACCGAGCCGGCGCGCAGCACCACGTCGTGGAACGCCGGCAGGCTGAACCTGGGCCCGAGCGCCGCGCGCGCCTCGTCGCGCAGGGCCAGGATGCGCAGTTGCCCGACCATGTAGGCGCAGGCCTGGCCCGGGTTGGCGACGTAGCGCTCCACCTCGCTGACCGAGATGCCGTAGTCGATGGCCTGCTGACGGGTCCAGCGCCGAGCGTGCAGACCCGTGTCCACGACCAGCCGGCGAGCACGGAACAGCTGCGCGTCCCAGGCGCCGAGAAGGCCGATGTCGTCGCCGTCGTACCAGCCCTGCTCGATGGCCAGCCGCTCGGCGTAGAGCGCCCAGCCCTCGCTGTTGGCGCTGCCGCCGCCGAAGACGCGCTGGCGCTGCCACAGCGGCGCGTCGCGACGCTCCAGCTGCAGCGCGAGCTGGAAGTGGTGGCCCGGGACGGCCTCGTGGATGGCCAGCGTCTTCATGCCCGGGATGTTGAAGCTCGGGCCCGGCAGCGGCATCCAGAAGATGCCGGGCCGGCTGCCGTCGGGCGCGGGCGTCGTGTACGAAGCGCTGGCGGTGCGCTCGGTCAGCGCGGACACGCGCCGCACCTCCACCGGCGCCGCGGGCATCAGGTTGAACAGCGGCACGGCGCGCTGCCGAGCCTCGCGCACGTAAGCGGCGTAGCGCTCGAGCAGGGCCGGGCGCGGATCGGGCTCGGCCGGCGGCTGCAGCGAGCGGTTGAGCGCCTGCATGCGCTCGCGCACCGTGCCCTCGCTGCGGCCGATGCGTCGGAGCAGGCGGTCCATCTCGGCCTCGATGCGCGCCACCTCGCGCAGACCGAGCCCGTGGATCTCGTCGGCGCTCATCGTCGTGGTGGTGTTGGCGGCCAGCGCCTGCGCGTAGGCGGCGTCGCCGCCGGGCAGGCGCCACAGGCCGGCGTCATCGGTGGTGCGCGGGTGCAGTTCGTCCAGCAGCGCCAGCGTGCGCTGCAGCGCCGGGCGCAGCTGCTGCTCCACGATGGCCTGTGCGCGCGCAATGGCCTCGCTGCGCTGCGTCGCCCCCAGGCCCTGCATCGCTTGCGTGCGGCTGGCCAGGCTGCCGACGATCACACCGCCGCCGGCCTGCGGCGCCAGCAAAGCCTGCACCTGCGCCCGCCCGCGCTCCAGGATGAAGCGTGGCGGCAGCACGCCCTGGGCGGCTGCGTCGCGCGTGCGCGCGATGGCCTCGTCGAAGCGTTGCGGCAGCTGGGCCAGGCGCGCCAGCCAGCTGTCCACGTCGGAGGGCCGCCGCATCGGGTGGCTCTGCGTCAGCAGGTTGACGCTGCGCACCTGCAGGCCGCCGAGCTGGTTGAACGCGAAGTTCAGGTGCTCGAAGGGCGCAGCGTCCAGGCTGCGCTGAAGGCTCCACTGCATCGTCAGGGCGGCTCGCCGGTCATCCTCGGGCAGCGGCGTGGCCAGCTGCCGCCGCAGCATCGCCAGACCTTCGGCGGCCAGCGCGCGCTCGGCGTCGCGGCTGTCGCGCGTCAGCGGCCTGAGTTGCGCGTCCAGCGCGTCCTGCTCGGGGCCGCTGAAGTACTGGGTGAAGGTGCTGCGCTCGGGCGACAGGCGCATCCATCGCGCGGCGAACTCCTCGCTCCAGGGACGGAAGGCCGGCACAGCCGTTGGGGCCGAAGATGCCGCGATTGCCGGCTTCGTGGCGGGCCGCTGCAGGTCGGGCGTGCTGCATCCGGCGGCCAGCAGCGCGGCGGCCAGTGCCAGCAGGAGTGAGGCAGTGCTGGGGTGGGTCATGGGCGCAGTCTATCGACGGGCACGGTACGCAAGCCCGACGGGCACTTCGACACGCCGAAGCACGCGGCCTCGGCCAAGGCCATGCGGGTGGCCATTGCGTCGCAGGCTGCGCGGGCGCGATGGTGGGGCTCTGGGCCGAGCTCCCTGTGCGCCGCACCATGCTGAAGGACCCCGGGCGGTCGCCGAAGGCGACGGACCGCGGCGGGACTGCTCGGCCGAAGCACTGGATGTTGTGCTGCGCGGAAGGAAGATCGCGGCCGACAGAGCCGGCGCATTACTGCAGACGAAGTGGCGGTCTGCTGGGGGGCGGCGCGGACCTTGCGAACTGCCTGGTCGAACGCATCGCAGGCGCCCAGCTTGTAGACCTCGATGAAGTCCACCACGGTTGCTGCAATTGCAGTGGGCATGACGCTGGCGACGCGATCACGGAGAGTGCGGCCCACGCCGAGCGTTCCGGTGGGAGAACCCGGGAAGTGCTCCCGCTCAGAGTCGTCGGCCAGTTCGACTCGCCGCTCTCAGACGTGGGCGGAAGGTGAGGTACCGCCTCGCTGCATTCAAGGACTGACGGGCAGGTGCCCTTGCTTCAAACACTTCAACACGAAGCTCGACTTGCTGTGCCGGATGCCGGGAATCTTGTAGAGGCGCTCGCGCAGCAGGCGTTCGTAGTCGCGCGTGTCACGCACCGCGATGCGCAGCACGTAATCGTAGTCACCTGAGACCAGGTAAGCCTCCAGAACCTCGGGAATCTCCGCCAGAGCTTCGCCAAACGCCGCCAGCGCATCGTCGGAGTGGCTGTCGAGCGTCAACTGGACGATCACCGTGTCAGGCCAACCGGCAAGCGCGGCATTGAGCCGCACGGTGTAGCCCTCGATCAGGCCAGCGCGCTGCATGCGGTCGATGCGTGTCCAGCACGGCGATTTGGTCAGCCCGACCAGCGCGCTGATCTGCTCCAGGCTCGCACGGGCGTCGCGCTGAAGCGCAGCAAGGATCGAGAGGTCGAGGCGGTCGGGTTTCACCGGAATCGGAGAAAAAAAGATTGATATGGCATCAGATTGCGGATTGATTTTCCACCAAACTGAGAACTGAGGGGACGTTTGGAACCCTTTCCTTGACGTTCGGGCTGATAGTGCTGTCATGGAAGCCGCCCTCCAAGCCTCTCGTGGACCGGCCCGATCCGGGCCTACTCTGGTCGACCCGTCGCCGCTGCCGGAAACGCAGATTGAACGCAACGGTGCGGCCGTCCTGATCGAGACCCTGCTCGGCCTGGGCGTGGACACCGTCTTCGGCTATCCGGGGGGCGCGGTCTTGCCGCTGTACGACGCCTTGCATCGCGAGCCGCGCTTGCGCCACGTGCTGGTGCGACACGAACAGGCGGCCGTGCATGCGGCCCAAGGCTATGCACGCAGCACGGGTCGCACCGGCATCGTCTTCGTCACCTCTGGGCCCGGGATGAGCAACACCACCACCGGGCTTCTCGACGCGCTGTGCGACTCGGTGCCGGTGCTTTGCATCAGCGGCCAAGTCGCCAGGCTTGCGATCGGCACCGACGCCTTCCAGGAATGCGATGCACTCGGCATCTCGCGCCCGGTCACGAAGTGGAACACGCAAGTCCGCAGCGCCGCCGACGTGCGCGAAGCGGTGCTGAAAGCCCATGCCGTGGCCACATCCGGCCGACCAGGCCCCGTGCTGATCGACTTCCCGAAGGATGTTCAATTGCAAGCGGTCGATTGCGCCCGGCACCAGGGCGCGCGTGTGCGTCCGCTGCCCAGCAAGCCTGCACCGCGCGCATCGATCGTCAAGCTGGCCGAAGCGACGCGCTGCATCGTATCCGCGCAGCGACCGGTCTTCTACGGCGGTGGCGGTCTGGTGAACGCCGGACTGCCGGCCTGCCAGGCCTTCGCCGAGTTGGTTCGCCAGGTGAACGCGCCCTGCACCTTGACCTTGATGGGCCTGGGCGCCTTTCCCGCCTCCGACTCCCACTTTCTGGGCATGCTCGGCATGCACGGAACATTGGAGGCCAACCTCGCGATGCACCACGCCGACCTCATCGTCTGCGTCGGCGCGCGCTTCGACGACCGCGTCACCGGGCGTCTGGATCGATTCGCACCCGAGGCTGCCGTCATCCACATCGATGTCGACCCGGCCTCGATCAACAAGGTGGTGCCGGCGGCGATCCCGATTGTTGGTGACGCCGCCGACGTTCTGGGGCAACTGCTTGATGTGCTGGGCGATGGCGCGCCCGCAAACGATCAACTCGCACCATGGTGGTCGCGCATCAAGCGCTGGCGCGCCGAGCGCTCGTTGGCCTACAACGACACCCCGCGCCGCATAGCACCGCAAGCGCTGATGACCCGCCTGCAGGCTGCGCTGGATGGGCGCGACGTGATCGTCACCACCGATGTCGGCCAACATCAGATGTGGGCCGCGCAGCACTTGCGCTTCGACGAGCCGATGCGCTGGCTGACCTCCGGTGGTGCCGGCACGATGGGCTACGGCTTGCCAGCTGCGATCGGTGCTCAGATCGCCCACCCCGACAAGACTGTGGTGTGCGTGAGCGGCGACGCGTCGATCCTGATGAACATCCAGGAGCTTGCGACCGCGCGCCAGCACCGCACGCCGGTGAAGGTGGTGTTGTGCAACAACGGCTGGATGGGCATGGTGCGCCAGTGGCAGGAGCTGATCCACGGCGGTCGCTACAGCGAGAGCTACAACGAGTCGATGCCCGACTTCGTGGCTGTGGCACGCGGATTCGGCTGGCAGGCGGCGCAGTTGTCGCAGCGCGCCGATTTGGATGCGGCGCTGGCCGAGTGCCTGAACTCGCCCGGGCCGTACTTCCTTGACGTGAGGGTGGCGGCTGAGGAGAACTGCTTCCCGATGATCCCTGCCGGCCGTGGCCACGATGAGGTGTTGCTCGGCAAGGACCGCCTCTACGTGGACGAATCGGCGTCAGACCAGCGGCTGGCCTGACGCTTGCGGCCAAAGCTGCCGCTCATCCGCCAAGCCTGAGTGGCCGCGCCCAGTCTTGACCAGGCGACGTCTGGCCAACCCGCGAGCAGGCACCGGCCGGGTGACGACCCGGGTAGGATCTTCGGAGGTCTTGTCCTCTCCCCACGCCATCGCGAATGCGGCACCGGCGGCGCCATCTGCCGCCCACCTGGAGAACCACGTGACTCCTGTCGCCACCGGCACCGTCCGCACGATGTGCCCGATGAACTGCCACCCCACGCTGTGCGGCATGCTCGCCGAGGTGCGCGACGGAAAGTTGATCGGCATCCAGGGCGATCCGGCCAACCCCGACAGCCGCGGCTTCCTCTGCATTCGCGGCCAAGCGTCTCGAGAGGTCATCGGCAACCCGGCCCGGCTGCTGCATCCGCTGATGCGCGACCGGCGAAGCGACCCGTTTCGCCGTGTCACCTGGGAAGAAGCCTACGCACGCATCGTCGCGTCAATCCAGGGTGCGCCACCCCAGGCCACCGCGATCTGGCCCGGGCACGGCAGCCTCACGACGAGCTATGGCACCCGCTTTGGCCCGCAGCTGATGGCGCGTTTCGCCAACCTGCACGGCAGCCAGTTCTGGAACCCGACCATGATCTGCTGGGGTCTGGGCGCGTTCGGTCTGGCGTTGACCGGCGTGCTCGAGACCAACACCAAGGAGGACATGGGCGAGCATTCGCAGCTCATCCTGCTGTGGGCGGCCAACCTGGCCAGCCAGCCGAACACGGCACGCCACCTGCTCGAAGCGAAACGGCGCGGCGCGCACATCGTGACGATCGATGTGCGCCACACCGAAGCCGCAGCCAAGTCGGACGAGGTGTTCCTGGTGCGCCCTGGGACCGACACCGCACTGGCGCTGGCGCTGATGCACGTGATCTGCGAAGAGCGGCTGCACGACGCGGTCTTCGTCGAACGGCACACGGTGGGCTTCGGCGCGCTGGCGCAGCAGATGAAGGCGTATTCGCCCGCCTGGGCCGAGGGCATCACGGGGCTTGCCGCGCCGCGCATCGTCGAACTCGCGCGCCGCTACGCCGCCACGCGGCCCGCGATGATCGTTCTCGGCGGCAGCTCGATGCACAAGGGCGGCAATGGCTGGCAAGCCAGCCGCGCGATCGCCTGCCTGCCTGCGCTGACCGGCAACCTGGGCGTGGCGGGCGGCGGCTTCGGCCCGCGCCACGGCAGCGCGGCGCACGGGCGAGGCCTGGGCAGCATCACCGCGGCAGAGCGCCGCGCGCCGGGCACGGCCTGGCCCAACCAGATGTCGGACGTGCTGGCGGCGCTGCGCGAAGGTCGCGTGCACACCTTGCTGCAGATGGGCTCGAACATGCTGTCCTCGTTCCCCAATGCGGCCGCCGCGGCCGAGGGGCTGTCGCGCACCCGCCTGATCGTCTGCCACGACCTGTTCGTGAATCACACGGCGCAGCGGTTTGCCGACGTGGTGCTGCCCGCCACGGCGTGGCTGGAGGAACTGGGCGCCAAGGCCACGCACACCCACCTGTACCTGATGGAGCGCGCGCTGGCACCGGCGGGTGACACGCGCTCGCTCTACCGCGTGTTGGGCGAACTGGCGCAGCAGCTGGGCCTGGCGGACTTCGACCCCTGGGCCGACGAGGAAGCGATGATCAACGCCGTGCTCGACCACCCGTGCACCGGCCGCGCCACCGTTGCCTTGCTGCGCGAGGCCGGTGGGTTCGTCGCAATGAACGTCTCGCACGTGGCGTACCCGACGGCGAAGTTCGACACGCCTTCGGGCAAGGTCGAGTTCGAATCCGAACTGGCGCGTGGCCTGGGCATGCCGGCACTGCCGGTCTTCGAATCACCCGTGGGCGATGCTGTCAACGCGCACGCGGACGACAGCCTACGACACCCGTTGGTGTTGACCCAAGGCCGCACGCTGAGCCACTTCCACGCGTTCTACAACAACGGCCAGGCCTTGCCGACCCTGGTCCGCCGGGAAGGCGAGCCGGCGGTCTGGATATCGCCTGACGATGCTGCCGCGCGCGGCCTTGCAGAAGGCACCCCGATTCGCGTCTTCAACGCGCGCGGCGAGCTGCAGGCCCGAGCGCACGTGACGCCGCGCATCCCCAACGGCACCTTGTGGCTGCGCGATGGCTGGCCGGGCCTGAACACCTTGACCGATTCGGCGCCCGTGCTGCCGGACGCCGCGGTCGACACCTTCGGATTCTCGGCGGGGCAGGCGACATTCGACGCGCGCGTGGAAGTCGAGGCCTTGGCGCCGAAGCGCGCCGTCTGAACCCGACGTTCGCCCGCCGCGGCGGACCTGGGCCACGCGGCGGGCGACGGCGGGCGACACGCTCGGTGCCGCATCGCAGGCGTCTGGTGGCGTTCGGCAGCCTGAGTGACGCGATGGTGGCTTTGCAGCGAGGCCGGCCGCAGACCGACGTGCTACTCACGCTTTCGGCCATGAGCCGACCTTGATGAATGGCTTATCCGGCCCGCGCCGACGCCCTTGCTGCACCGCTTGGCGCCCGCGGTCGTCGATGGCTAAAATGGCCAAACATCCTGGGAGACCATCATGCGCGTCACCGCCACAGAAGCCAAGAACCGCTTTGGCAGCCTCTGCGCCCAAGCCAAGCGCGAACCTGTGTTCGTGGAAAAGGCCGGTCAACTCGACACCGTGATCCTTTCGGCCGAGCAATACCAGGCCCTGAAGGCCAACCACGACAAGGCCAACCGAGCCGCGCGCAAGAAGGCTTTCGAAGCCGAGTACGGTGACTGGATCGCCGCCCAGAACGCTCGTTTCGAGACGCATGGCATTCCGGGCGCCGACCTGCGCCCGTGGTGAGCGGCCGATGGCCCAGTACGACGTCTTCACCAACCCCAGCGGCAGCGCGGCCGAGGGCATCCCCTACGTGGTGGTGGTCCAGAGCGATCTGCTGGATGCCTTGGCCACGCGGCTGACCATGCCGCTGGCTGTGCTCAATGTCGCGACCAAGGTGCCGACCGCGCTGTGTCCGGTCATCATGGTGAAAGGCCAGCGGCTACACGCGCTGGCGCACTACGCCGCACCTTTGCCTGCGAATGCGTTGCGGCGACCTGTGGAGAACGTGGCTTCGCAAGCCAGTTCGCTGGTTTCGGCCTTGGACGCGGTGTTGTCGGGAATCTAGTTCGTAGGGATCGGAACGGCCGCTTTGCCGCACCGAGACCGATGAGGCAGCTGTCTCCTCCGGGTCGAACTGAGACGTCTGCGAGCGTCAGCTCGCCGGAGTCAAACCTTCATCGACGGCTGCCCGGCGACGAATCCGACGCGCCGGCCTGCTCGAGTCGGCCCCGAGCCGTCATCGGCCGCCCTGACTTCGTGGTGGCACAGCCGCCAGTCACACCACCACCCACACGCATCACGGGTGAGTGCACGACGCAGCCTGCGGCAGCACTGCCGGATCTGGGAGTGCTCCCTGCAACCGGATTGACAACGGTTGTCAAGCCGACCAAGATGCCTGCATGAGCCGCCAAACCATGAGCTTTGCCTTGCCGGAGTCGATGCGCGAGTACATCGACAACCGGGTCGCCGCCGGCAACTACGGCAACACCAGCGAGTACATCCGCGACCTGGTCCGCCGAGATCAGGAAGAGCAGGCCAAGAAGCAGCTTCGCGATCTCATCGCAGAAGGGCTGGCATCCGGTCCTGGTCGGCGTCGTACGAAGGCGGACGAGAAGAACCTGCTGGCGATCGCTCGCGGCGAGATCGATTGAAGCCCGCTGTTTTGCGCCCGCAGGCGCTGCGCGATCAGCAGGGCGAGGTCAGGCACTACCGCAAGGAGGGTGGCAACCACGTGGCAGTGAAGCTGGTCAACGCCACCAACGCCGCGCTTGACCAGATCGAACTCGATCCTGGCATCGGCTCACCGACACTCGGCAAGCTCCTCGGCATTCCGGGGCTTCGGACCTGGGGGGTGACAAGATTCCCGCTGCTCTGGTGCTACTTCGAACGCGGAGAGCAGCTTGATGTCGTCCGGCTGTTGGGCGAGCGCCAGAACATCGCCGCGATCTTGGGCGAGGAGTTCGCCTCGAACTGACGGCATCAGGGTCGCGGCAAGCGCAGGTGCTGACCTCGATGTCTGGTCGATCGCGGCCTCTTGGCCAAGTTGGCCGGACGGAGCCGACCCGATCCAGGCATTGAAGGCTGTCAGCAGCACACCGCATTGCCGCCAGGCGCCTCAGCCCTGCGAACCTGATCTTGCCAAGGGGGACTCTGGGTGGGCCAATGGTTCCAGGGGCGTCATACTTGCTGTGAGGCGGTTGGATTGCCACCCTGTTTCCTGACCGTCTGCAGCCGCCGCGGAGACACCGATGCCTGACGCCGCCCTGCTGAAACCGCTGTGCGAAGACCTGGCGCTCGCGCTGCGCGCGGCCGCCCATCACGGCCTGAGCGAAGGCGTGTGCAACCATTTCAGCGTGGCGCTGCCCGACGACAGCCTCAGCTTCCTGATCAACCCGCGCGGGCTGCACTGGAGCGAGATCGGTCCCGACGACATCGTGCTGGTCGACGAACACGGCACCGTGCTGCGGGGCCGCCACCGCGTCGAGCCTACTGCCATGTACATCCATGCAGCAGCGCACCGCATCACCGGCCAGGCAGTGGTGTTGCACACCCACATGCCTTACGCCACTGCGCTGACGCTGACCACCGACCGCGCGCTCGACACCTGTTCCAGCCAGGGCGCCATGCGCTTTCATGGCCGCATCGGCATTGATGCCGACTACAACGGCCTGGCGCTGGACTGGGCCGAAGGCGAGCGAATCGCGCGGTCGATAAAGGGCAAGGACGTGGGCTTCCTCGGCAACCACGGCGTCATCGTCTGCGGCGCCACCGTGGCGCATGCCTATGACGACCTGTACTACCTGGAACGCGTGTGCATGCACCAAGTGCTGGCGATGAGCACGGGCCGCCCGCTGGCGCGGGTCAACGAGAAACTGTCCGCGCACGTGGCCCAGCAGATCCAGGGCGAGCGCGAGCAGTCGGACCTGTTCTTCGAGGCACTGCGGCGGATGCTGCCGGCGCCGCGGTGAGGCTCGTTGGGTCGGGCTTCGCCTTCGAGGCTCAGCCAATGAGCGGCAGCGATGCAGCAGCCGGCATCACCGGGATCAACCTTGGCGCGTTGGCGGGTGGACCGCGCAGCAATCGTTAACCGCTGGGCGCCGAGTCTTCTGCCAGTGACTGGTGTGGATCGCCAACCCGAACGGCCGCTCCAGGCCGATGGCTCCCGGTCAGACCAGGTTCAGCGACCGGCGGCTGCCTGCGTGGAGCGGCCACTCCACGCCCCGCAAAGTGGTCGCCCTCACGACGAGGCACCCCGGAAGGAAGGCGCTGACTCCGCGCCAGCCCTCCGCCATTGCTCGATCTCGCCTGCGTGGTCCAGCAGGAACGAGCGCAGCCTCGCAAATCGCCGACGCGTCTGCCAGTCAAACACGAACGCCACCGGCGGCTCCAGCAGCCAGCGCAGAGGCCGAGGCCCCACTTCGAAGGTGTAGGTGTAGATCAAGAGAGACCGCCCTGCTCCAGCGGGTCGGTGTCGCATGGAGGCCGCCCAGCTTCGGAAAGGGAATGAACGCCCGATCATCATGGCAGCCGCAACACGGGGCCGTTCGAAGGCGACAAAGCGCGTCTTCATGGACAGTTGGCGCAGTGCACCGGCACCGGCGCTGTCGGTCACGGCGCCCACATAGGGGCAGGGTGCATCGCCTTGCACTCGCGTGGCGCGAACGAGCGAGTCCCAGCGCTGGCGCCAGCAGTGGTAATGGAAGGCGTCGAACACCACGCCCTCCGTCGAGGGCATCACGAACTCAAACCGCTGGTGTGCCATGGCCCGCGGCCTCGACAAGCATGTCCGTCTGCATGCCCCAGCGAGAAAACTCGGGCAGGAAGTCCTCCAGCTCCAGCAGACCCATGCAGACCTGCGCACCCACAGGCAGCACCTCGCCTCGGGCAAGGCGGCGCGCCAGCAGTATGGACGCCATGCAAGGAATCTCGGGGCCGTGGTCGTTGTCGGCGGTGATGTGCCATTCGCCTTGCAGGCCTTGCCCCGCTTCGCCTTCCCCGCCAACACAAACCACCATGCCCCCGCTTGATGAACCCAGGCTGTCGAACCACGACGCCACCGCGTTCAGCGGCCGCGCAAGTCGCTCCGGGCGTCTGAACACACCCAACGCCCGCGCCGACGCCAGGGCGGCAAGGGCGCGTTGTGCCAAGCCGATCTCCAACGCGGCCCGGAAGAACACCTCGTCCCTCACACCGAAGTGCGTTGGGAAGATCTCCAGGTCGGGGATGTCGCACAGCGCGCCCAGGCGTTGGGGCAAGCGAGCGAAATGCACGCGCTCAGGCTCCGCCCAGCCTCGCCGCACCTGCCACCGACCCTTCTGCCACACCCGGATCTCCGTTCCGCAGTAGCCCAGCACTGCCGCCAGCGTGGCGCTGCCTCGGGGCGCGGTCTGTGCCGGCGCAATGCAGGTGCTGATGTGGTGGATAGACCGCCAGCCGCGGGCGATGTGCTTCACAACGGCCGACGACAGGGCGGGCACCGTGCTCGCGCCGCTGATCGCCGTTCGGCCTGCAGAACGGAAGTCGGCGTCCAGCGCCGCTGGAAAGTCACAGACAAAGCGGCGCCCGTCGGCCAGGTCGATGTAATGGGCGCCCACACGTGCGGCGGTCCTGGCGACGCTGTAGTCCTGCCCCTGGAAGGGCCCCGCGACGTGGATCAGAAGCTCTACGCCCAGACCACGCACCACGTCGGCGAAGTTGCCAGCTGCCCAGTCGATCGCGATACCCCGGGCCCCCGAACCTAGCGCATCGGCCAGCGCCGTGGCACGTGACTCGTCTCGCCCGCCCACCATCAACTCGATGGCGGGATCACCGGCCAGCGCGCGGCAGATGCGCGCACCGAAGTTGCCATAGCCTCCCAGCACCAACGTCTTCAAGCGGTGTTCTCGCTCGCGGTCAACGCCCTCGGAAGTCTACGAGGGCCGTACGCCATCATGCGCGATGAGCCTGCTGCTCAACCTTCTCTTGTCAAGCATGCGGTTTTGGGGGCTGCACAGCAGCGGCTGCGAGCCGTCGGCCTCGGAGGCCGAACTCGCGCTGTCGACCCTGACCCGACACCCGCCGCCTGGATCTCGCCGCCCTGAGACCGCCGGTTGGACACCTTCGCAGTCACCCGTGGGGGCGTCAAGGCGAAGGGCAGAGATCCGCGGGCAGCCTTCCAGGCCACTGCGTCACGGAGCACGGCCGACACCAGGCAGGCTGAACCAGCGGGCCTTGATCGAGCACGGTCGGACGCTGCCCAGGAGCGCGATCAGGTTCTCTTGCCCCACCCCACCGACACGGCGATCGCCACCACCACGAACGCTGCGGCCACGTAGTCCAGCAGCCTGGGCACTTCGCCTACCAAGAGCGCGGCAGCACCGATGCCGACCAAGGGCACGGCCATGATCGCGAAGGTGCTGGCGGCTGGCGGCAGCTTGCGTGCCATGCCGACCCAGATGACCTGTGCGGCCCCGTAGTTGATGAACGCTGCCCAGAGCAGGCTCCAGACCATGGGCCGGCTGAACTGCCAGGTGGGCCAGGGTTCCAGGGCGAGGGCCAGCGCCCAGAAGGCGACGCTGGATATCAGCATCATCCACACCGTCAGCGCTTCGGTGGGCAGGGTGAGCTTGCTGCGCCGGATCAGCAGGGTGCCCAAGGCCCAGCACACCGCGGCCACCTGCATCCACAAGATGCCCACCGGCCGTCCGGCTATGGCGGTGATCTCATG
Organism: uncultured beta proteobacterium; assembly: GCA_903828235.1. Classification (GTDB taxonomy): domain Bacteria; phylum Pseudomonadota; class Gammaproteobacteria; order Burkholderiales; family Burkholderiaceae_C; genus Rubrivivax. The sequence continues at coordinate 17,920 of CAIKLM010000046.1, forward strand.
GCCCACCAGCAAAGCCACGGCCGCGCTGGCGCAGGCCACCGCCAGGGCGGCGCGCCGGGTGAGCGGCTGGCCGAACCACAGCGCGCCCAGCACCACGGTCCAGATGGGCATCGTGAAGCCCAGGATGGCGGCGCGGCCGGAGGCGAGCTCCTGCACGCCGAGGATGGAGAACAAGTGCCAGCCAAAGATGTTGGGTGCGGCCAGAAGCAGCACCGGCCACCAGCTTGCGCGTGGCAGCTTCATCGCAACGCCCTTGACGCTGTACCAGGCCAGCAACCCGAGCGCGCCCGCGCTCATGGCCGTGGCCCGGAAGTACAGCGGCGAAAGCTCCCGCAAGGAAAACTTCATCATCGGCCAGTTGATGCCCCAACAGAGCGTCAACAAGGCCAGCAAGAACAAGGCACGCGGGCTCAGCACCGGCGCATTGTCCTCAGGCGGATCGCGTCAGCCGGTCTTCGTGGTGTCTGCAGCCTCATGAGCACGGGCCCAGCGCAACCGGATGCGCCGACCAACAGGCTCCGTGGCGGGGGCAGATACCGGTGACAGAAAGGGTGTGCTGCTGGCATTCTCGGGGCGCCAGGATCGAGACATCCAGTGTCTTGCCCGGGCGAAGAGTGCCCCCGTGCACCACGATTTGGGGAACCGCGATGTCCGTTGAGCAACTGCCACTTCCCGAGGGTTCATCCGGCTGGCCGCTGGTCGGCGAGGCGCTGGCGTTCGGCGCGAACCCGTTCGGCTTCATTGGTGATCGCGTCGCGCGCCACGGCGCGGTCACGCGCAGCCGGCTGCTGGACAAGGACCTTGCCATCCTGGCAGGGCCCGACGCGGCGGCGGCCTTCATCGACGAGGCCAACGTGATGCGGGCCGGCGGGCTGCCGCCGCACGCCGCGGCGCTGTTCGGCGCGGGCGTCGTGAACCAGATCGACGCCGAGGCGCACCGGCGCCGCAAGCTTCACCTGATGCGCGCGCTCGATGCCCACGCGCTGACGCATTACCTGCCCGAGATCCGCTCGCGCATCCGCGCCCGGCTGGCCCGCTGGGTCGCTGCGCGCGAGATCGGCCTGCAGGACGAGTGCATCCGGCTCACGCTCGAGCTGACCCTGGCCAACTTTGCGAGCATCGCCCCCGACTCGGACGCCGAGCTCGACCGCTGGGCCCGCGGCTACCAGGATTTCGGCAAGGCGCTCTTCGGCCTGCCGCTGCCCCTGCCAGGAACGCCGCTGGCCCGCGCGCGCGCATTCACGCAGGACGCGCTCGCCACCTTCGGACGCATCGCCGACGCGCGCCGCACCACGCCCAACGGCGACGCCGCATCGCGGCTGGCGGCCTCCGAGGTCGACGGCGAGCGCCTCACGTCCGCCGACATCGCGCGCGAGTTGCAGCACCTGCAGTTCGCGGCGGCCGGCATGTGGGGCTGGTTCGGCCATGGCGCCAAGGCGCTCGCCGACGACGCCGCGCTGGCGGGCCGCTTGCGCGCGGTGGCGGCGGCGCTGCCGGATGACCCGTCGCCACGCGATCTGCTGCAGGCCGGCGAACTGGTCGACTTCGTGCGCGAGGTCAAGCGGCTCGCGCTCGTGATCCCGATGACGGCGGTCGGCATCGCGAAGCGCGACTTCGCCGTGGCCGGCCGGCGCGTGCCCCAGGGTTGGCTCGTCCTCTGGGCCACGCTCGCCAGCCACGGCACGCCCGGCATCGCGCCCTACACGGCGCCCGAGCGCTTCGACCCAGGTCGCTATGCGCGCGGCGAAGGCGCCGCGGCCCACCACTTTGCGCCGCAGGGTCCGGGCGAGGCGCTGACCGGCCACCGTTGCGGTGGCGTCGAGTACTCCACGCTGGTGCTGCTGCAGTTCTTCACGGAGCTGCTGCGCGCGCCCGTGCTGAGCCTGCCCGCGCAGGACCTCACGCAGGACATGAGCGGCATCCCGGCGCGCTGGCGCGGCGGGTTGCGCGTGCGCTTCGACTGAGACCGGGCGGCCAACCGGCTGGCCGCGGCCTGGGGATGCCGCGGTGCAGGCGCTCACGCGGGACATGGCAAGTCGGCGGCGCTCCGCTCGGCATTGCTACGCGCCAGCCCGCCACAGCCGCTGGTTCAGCGCCACGGCGTCGGCCTCGGCCAGCCAGCGCAGCACCAGCGCGCGCCGCGGCGTCGGTGCCATCGTGTCCACGTTCAGCCGCGCCATGCCGGCGCGGCGCCCCAGCGGCGTGCGGTGCAGCGACGTGACCTGCGCGCGCGACTGCGGCAGCAGCACCCAGCGCTGCGTCCAGACGCCGCTGCGCCAGACCAGCACGCCGGCGCCGACCGCGAAGCGCGCCGTGGCCACCCAGCGGCGCGCGTGCCACACCGCCGCCAGCGGCAGCGCGGCGGCCAGCACAAGGCCCGCTGCACGGGTGCCGGCGGACAGCACCGGTGCCAACGCGGCAGCCAGCGCCAGCCCCAACGCCAGCGGCAGCACCCAGGCCAGCGTGCGCCTCGCCCGCCGGAACGTCGCGCCCGGATGCAGCGGCCGCCAGTCCAGCGCGTCCAGGTCCAGGTCGGGCAGGCACTCCAGCAACAGCCGGCGCGCCTGCGCCGGCGTGGCGATCGGTGCCAGGTGGTCTAGTTGCGCCGGGGCCGCCACACCGGGCATCGGTGCCGTCGGAAGGTCGACGCGCAGGCAGCAGCGGTTGAGCAGGCGGTGCAGCGGGTTGCGCTCCAGCACCAGGCGCTGGATGGCATCGGTGCGGCCGCTCACGTCGATGCGCGTGAGCAGGCCGCGCCGCACGCGCAGCCGCGTGCCGTCGCGCGTGAGCGTGAAGCCGTGCTGCGTCAGCAGGGCGTGCCCGAGCGAGAGCACGCGAACGAGGACCAGCGCAAACAGCAGCAGCGCGGCCAGCCACAGCGCCAAAGGCAGCAAGCCTGCAGCAGCCGCCTCGGACAGGCCGTCGTCGAGGGCCGGGCCCAGGTCGCGCAGGCCCGGCAGCGCCCGCAACAGCTCGATGCTCTGCGACGCCGCTCCGGCGGCCATGAGCACGACCACGAAGCCGCGGTTGGACACCAGCCCCAGGCGCAGCAGCTCGCTGGTGGGCAGCACCAGCAGCGGCTCGGCAGCGGCGGCGTCGGCGCCAGCGGCTGCGTCGGCGGGCGGCATGCCGGTGTTGCCGGCGGCGGCCCGGTGCAGGCGCAGCGCCCCGGCCAGCGCGGCGGCAGCCGCTGGGGACAGAACCTGCAGCACCGCCTCGGGCTTGCCGCCGGTGCCGGACTCCAGGACGAGCTCGGTCACGCCCAGCAGCCGGTGCACCGGCCCGCGCCGCTCGCTGACCGACTGCACCCGCGAAAACGGCACGTGGCGCAGCTCCCGCACCAGCATCCCGTCGCGCACCACCACCTCGTCGGCCCGGATCTCGTAGCGGAAGCTGCGCGCGCGCAGCAGTCCCCAGGCCAGGGCCAGCAGCGCCACGCCGACGGTCACGCCCAGCAGCAGCAGTTCCTCCTCGCGCTTCAGCACCAGGAAGGCCAGCAACGGCAGCGCCAGCTCCTTGAGCGCGGTGGAGGCCTTGAACAGCCACGACCAGCCGTGCAGCCGCAGCTGCGGCTCCTGCGTGGTGCCCTTCATGCGAAGCGCCTCATGGACCCGCCTGCCCCCGCGAGGGCGCGGCCTGCAGTTCGGCCAGCAGGCCGTCGCGCAGCCGCAGCGCCTCCTGCGGTTCGAGCCCGTTCAGCCGCGTCTTGTGGTCGTGGAAGCCGGCCGTGTACAGCTCCAGCGTCGCCAGCCCCAGCGCGCGCTCCAGCGGCCCACGCTGCACGTCCAGGTGCTGCAGGCGCGCCATCGGGATCCAGGTCTCGCTCTGCCACCAGACGCCGCGCCAGACCACGACGCCCTCACCGGGGCGGTGCTGCCAGCGGTAGGCACGGAACGCGGCGTCGGCGTAAGTCAGAAGCAGCAGCGTCACCGCTGCCCAGACGCCAAGCCCCAAGGTGGCGACGGCGCCTGTCTGCAGCGCACCGGCCACCACCGCCCCGAGCGCACCCGCCAACAGGCCGCCCAGCAGCGCGACGACGCGCCACTTCGTCAGCAGCGCAGCGCTGGGGCGGCCGACCGTCGCGTGATCAGGGTGCACCGGGGGATCATCGCACCTTGACGGCGCGCGCTCATGGCGCCGGCCCTGCCCCCGCGGGCGCTGCACTTGGGGGCGAGCAGGCCCGGCACAGCGCACGGTCCTGGCACGCCCTGCAACTTCGCCGGAGCGGCCGCGTGCCCCTGCAACGGGGGTCGCGCGAGCATCCTCAAGGGCAGCTCCCGGCAATCCGGCCACGGTGCAAGCCCAGGCTCGAATCGCCGAGACGGCTGCCGCGCAGGGCGCTCCAGGGCGACGACTCGCGCCAGAAACCGCTTCACTTGCGGTCGACAATGCCGCGACGCCACGCGCCTGTCGCACCCGGCTTTGGGGCCTGGTGATGACCCGCAGCCCGCTCGTCGCCGGCCCCGCGGCACTGGCGCGTTCGGCCGCCTCACACTCCCGGCCCACGCACACCCTTCGGAGACCCCCGTGAACCCGCCCGTTGCCACCGAAGCCAAGCTCGCCGCCCCGGTGCAGGGCAGCGTCGTCGCCGTGGAGGTCCAGGCCGGCCAGTCGGTCGCCGCCGGCGCCGTGCTGGTGCTGCTGGAGTCGATGAAGATGGAGTGGCCGCTGCAGGCCCCGTGGCCGGCGCTGGTGCTGGCCGTCGACGCGGCGGTGGGCGAGGCGGTCGACGAAGGCCAGCCGCTGATCCGGCTGCGGCGGCTGGCCGCGGCGCCGGCCGAGGCCGAAGCCGCCCCCGACCCGCGCGCCGACCTGCAGCGGCTGCTCGACCGCCGCGCCCGGCTGGCCGATGCGGCGCGGCCCGAGGCCATGGCGCGCCGCCACGCCAGCGGCCTGCGCAGCGCCCGCGAGAACGTCGCCGACCTGCTGGACGAGGGCAGCTTCACCGAGTACGGTGCCTTGGCCGTGGCGGCGCAGCGCAGCCGCCGCAGCCTGGACGACCTGGAACGCCACACGCCGGCCGACGGCCTGGTCTGCGGCACCGGCGCCGTGCAGGGGCGGCCGGTGGCCGTGCTGGCCTACGACTACACCGTGCTCGCCGGCACGCAGGGCGTCAACAACCACGCCAAGAGCGACCGGCTGCTGGACGTGGCGGCGCGCCAGCGCCTGCCGGTGGTCTGGTTCTGCGAAGGCGGCGGCGGCCGCCCGGGCGACGTCGACTGGGCCGGCGTCGCCGGTCTGCACACGGGCACCTTCGCGCGCTTCGCCGCGCTGTCGGGCGTGGTGCCGCGCATCGGCATCGTGGCCGGACGCTGCTTCGCGGGCAACGCCGCGCTGCTGGGTTGCTGCGACGTCGTCGTCGCGGTGCGCGGCGCCAGCATCGGCCTGGGCGGGCCGGCCATGATCGAGGGCGGCGGCCTGGGCCGCGTCGAGCCCGACGACGTCGGCCCGCTGTCGGTGATGGCGCCCAATGGCGTGGTCGACGTGGTGGTCGACGACGAGGCCGCGGCCGTGCGCGCCACGCAGTCGCTGCTGTCGCTGCTGACGCAGCCACTGGCAGCGGCCGGCGCCGAAGGCGCCGACCCCGCCACGCTGCGCGAGGCCGTGCCCGCCAACCGCAACGCCCTGTACGAGCCGCGCCGCGTGCTGGAGGCCGTGGCCGACGCCGGCACGCTGCTGGAGCTGCGCGCCGCCTTCGGCACCGGCGTCGTCACCGCACTGGCGCGCCTGGACGGCCGTGCGGTGGCGATGGTGGCCAGCAACCCGCGCCACCTGGGCGGCGCGCTCGACGCGCCGGCCTGCGACAAGCTCGCGCGCTTCATGCAGCTGGCCGACGCCTTCGGGCTGCCGCTGGTGAGCTTCATCGATTCGCCCGGCTTCATGGTCGGGCCCGAGTCCGAGAAGACGGCGATGGTGCGGCACGCCTCGCGCCTGTTCATCAACGCGGCGGCGCTGCGCGTGCCGGTGGCCGCGGTGGTGCTGCGGCGCGGCTACGGCCTGGGCGCGATGGGGCTGGCCGGCGGCTCGTTCCACGTGCCGGTGGCCATCGCCGCCTGGCCCAGCGGCGAGTTCGGCGCCATGGGGCTGGAAGGCGCGGTGAAGCTGGGCTTCCGCAAGGAGCTCGAGGCCGCGCCCGACGAGGCCGCGCGCGAGGCCCTGTTCCAGCGCCTGCTGCAACAGGCCATCGAGCGCGGCCAGGCGCTGAACATGGCCAGCCACGGGGAAATCGACGAGGTCATCGACCCCGCCGACACGCGCGCCTGGCTGCGGCGCGTGCTGGCCACGGCCTGCGCCGCGCCGCTGCCGCCGCGGCGGCCGTTCATCGACGCCTGGTGAACGGCCGCCGCTCGCGGCCCAGGCTCGACCCCGCGTGGCACACTCACCGTCGATGGCCCTGCGCCAAGACATCCGCTTCTGCACCACGCCCGACGGTGTGCGGCTGGCCATGGCCCTGTACGGCAGCGGCCCGCCCCTGGTCAGGGTTGCAACCTGGCTCACGCACGTCGAACGCGACCCGGTCAGCACCCACACCCGGCACTGGATCGACGAGCTCAGCCGGGGCCGAACCTACGTCACCTACGACATGCGGGGCTGCGGCTTGTCCTCGCGCCGCGTACCCCAGGTGTCGGCCGAGGCCTGGGTGCAGGACCTGGAGACCGTGGTCGACGCGCTCGGCCTCGAGCGCTTCCCGCTGCTGGGCATCTCGCAGGGCGCCGCCATCGCAGTGGAGTACGCCCGCAGGCACCCCGCGCGGGTCTCGCACCTGATCCTGCTGGGCGGGTTCGCCACGTCCTACTTCAGTGCCCGGGACCCCGCCCCGCGCGTGCTGGAAGAGGCCGAGATGCTGATCAAGCTCGTCGAACTGGGCTGGGGTCGCGCCTCGCCGGCCTTGCGTCGCGTGTTCGTGGCGAAGTTCTTTCCCAAGGGCTCCGCCGCGCTGCAGGACTCGTTCGACGAGTATTCCAACCTGACGGCCGAGCCCGAGATGGCGGCGCGCTGCATGCGGGTGATGTTCTCCATGGACGTGCGCGAGCAGGCCCGGCAGGTGACCTGCCCCACCCTCGTCCTGCACGTGAGCGGCGACCAGGTCGTCACCTTCGACCAGGGGCGGCGGCTGGCCTCGCTCATCCCCGCGTCGCGGCTGGTGCCCTTGCCCGGCGACAACCATGTTCCGCTGGCCGATGACGAGGCCTGGCCGCGCGTCGTCAGCGAGGTGCGGGCCTTCCTGGGCGAGCCCGATCAACCCGGGTCGGGCCCGCACCTGACGCCGCGGCAGCGCGAGGTGCTGCGCCTGGTGGCGGCCGGCCGCACGGACAAGGAAGTGGCCCGCGCACTCGGCCTGAGCCCGCGCACGGTCGAGATGCACGTGGCCGGGGCCCTGCGCGCCCTGGGCTGCGCCACCCGTGCCGAGGCCGTGCACGCCGCCTCGCAGCGCGGCTGGCTGCAGGGCTGAAGCCGGGCTCCACGGTATCGGCACCGTAGCTGCCGGGCCCCGATACCGTGATTCGCACAGGACCGCCCGCCAGGGGCGCGGCCGACACTGACTCCATCGTCAGCACACACCGATGGAGACCGCCATGAACCTCGCACTCGCCCCCTGGTTCCACCGCGCCTGGACAACGGCCACCGTGCGCCGGCCAGCCGCTGCCGCAGGGCAGCCCGGCCAGCTGCTGCAAAGGGACGCCACCCTGGTCGTGGATGAGCCCCGAGGCCTGACCGTCACCTGCGTGTAGGGCTGCCTCTGGCTCACGCACGACGGCGACTGCAAGGACCTCGTCCTTGCGCCGGGGCAGTGCTACCAGAGTGAAAGGCCGGGGCGGCTGCTGGTGCACGCGCTGGAACCGACACGGGTGCGGCTGCTGCGCTGAGCCTGGCCGGCGGCTCGTTCCGCGTGCCGATGGCCATCGCGGCCTGGCCCAGCGGCGAGTTCGGCGCGATGGGGCTGCAGGGCGCGGTGAAGCTGGGCTTCCGCAAGGAGCTCGCGGCCGCGCCCGACGAGGCGGCGCGCGAGGCCCTGTTCCAGCGCCTGCTGCAACAGGCCATCGACCGCGGCCAGGCGCTGAAGTTCGCTCAGCGGCGCAGCGTCCTGTCGAACAGCGCGAACAGCCGCTCCCAGTGCCGCTCGGCGGAGGGCCGGTGGTAGATGCCCTCGCGCCGCGGGAACACGAAGCCGTGCTCCGAGCCCGGGTACCACTCCAGCCGGTAGCGCATGCCGCCCTCGCGCATGGCCTGCTCGAGCGCGGCCACGGTCTCGGGCGGCGCCCACTTGTCGGTCTCGGCGCACGCCACGTAAGCCTCGGCCCGGATGCGGCCGCACAGGCGGTGCGGCGAGTCGTCGCGCTCGGTGATCATCTGCGCGGGGTGGAAGGCGGCGATCGACGCGATGCGCTCCGGGTACGCCGCGGCCGCAGCAAACACTAACGGCCCGCTCATGCAGTAGCCCGTGGCGCCGATGCGCCGGGCGTCGGCCGCCGGCAGCGCGTCGACGAAGCGCAGCAGGGCGCCGGTGTCGCGGGCCACGCCGTCGTTGCTCAGGCTGTGCATCAGCTCGAACATCGGCACCATGGCCTCGGGCGTGCGCTCCTTCAGCCAGAAGTCGCGGCTGCGGCGGTAGTACAGGTTGGGCAGCAGCACGCAGTAGCCCACGCTCGCCAGGCGCCGGCACATGTCGCGCAGCTCGTCGCGCCAGCCGTGGGCGTCCATGTAGAACAGCACCACGGGGTGCGGTCCGCCCTCCTCGGGGTGCACGACGAAGCTGTTCATCGCGCCGTCGGGCGTGGGGATGTCGGTCTCGAACTCGACCATCGGCACTCCTAGTGTGGCAGCCAGCATGGCAGACGCCATGGCGCGGCGGTCTCCGTGCAAACGCGGTTGCCGCCCCGGGCGCCGCCGCGCGCCGGGCCGCGGGCCGGCTCACCCCGCGGATGCGGCGAACAGCTGCCTCAGCGACACCGTCAGGTGGTCGAACACCCGCCGCATCCGCAGGCTCCGGCGCAGGTCTTCGTGGGCGCAGAGCCAGATCGACATGGGAATCGCCACCAGCCCGGGAAACACGCGCACGAGCGACGGGCGTTCGGCGGCCAGCACGGCGGGCAGCCCGGCGACGCCGATGCCGGCCTCCACCGCGTGCAGTTGCGCCACGCCCGACGCCGACCGGAACCGGAAGTCCGAGCGCTGCAAGGAGTGACCCGCGGCTGCCGCGATCTCGATGGCCTGCTCTACCGCGATGCCGCCGACGTAGCGGCCCTCGAGGTCGGAGGGCGTGCAGCCCTCGGGCAGGCTGGCCACCAGCTCCTTGCTGCCGAAGAGCCCGATCTCCGTCTGGCCGACCGAGATGGCGATGACGTCGTCCTGCTCCGGGCGGAAGAAGCGGATGGCGATGTCCGCCTCCCGGCGGAGCAGGTTCTGCACCTCGTCGGAGGCCTGGACCTCGACCTGCAGCAAGGGCGATTCCCGCAGCAGGGGCGCCAGCAGCCGCGGCAGCACCAGCATGCCCAGGATCTCGCTGGTGGTGACGCGCACCGTCCCGGCAACCACCTCCTCGCGGCCCCAGATCGCGTGCTCGATGCGCCCCACCCCCTCGCGCAGCGGCCGCAGGCGGTCCAGCAGGAACTCGGCGCGCTCGTTGGGCTTCATCCTGCCGGGCAGGCGGTCGAACAGCGTTTCGCCGGCCAGGGCTTCCAGCTCCCTGATGTGCCGCCCGAGGGTGGGCTGGCTCAGGCCCAGCGCGTCCGCCGCGGCGGTGAGGGTGCGGGTCTCGCAGACGGCGATGAAGGAACGCAGCAGGTTCCAGTCGTCCAACCGGCCTCCCGGAGGCATCACCTTGTTCGTCGGCATCGGATCCAGGAATCGTTGAAGGTCGCCACGGCCGCGCCCGGGGCCCCGGTCATTGCGACACCACTCTATCCTCGCGCCGGGGATCGACCGTGTCCAGGAATCGACCGATCCGACGCTCCAGGTCCGCGTAGTGGGGGTTGAAGGTCGCGCGGGCGCCGGCCTCGCCGGCAGGAGGCGACTGCCCGCTGACGCCGTACCAGACGCGCTCGGCCTGCCGGCAGGCCCGGATCTCGTCTTCCTGGCGGAACGGCACGCTGCCGCAGTTCCGGTAGGAGCCCGTCACGCCATAGTGCGGGTTGTCCGGCGCGATGTGGACCGAGAGGTGCGACAGGCCCACCACCCGCAAGGGCGCGTCGGCGGCCGGCAGCCAGACCACGCGGTCGCCGGATGCCGGCGTGGGCGCGGCGGAGAAGTAGTTCAGGAGCACGCTTCGGGCGTCGCCGGCGTTGGCCGTGAAGAACCGCCGGTTGCCGGCGACGTCGACCACCTCGTCGTCCTCGCTCTGCACGACCAGCCAGGGCACCCGCAGCGCGCCCCGGCCGTCGACGCGCGCGTCCATCCTGCCGAGCGTCGCCATGGTGGAGGCGATTCCCAGCGTCGGCATCGCGGCATAGCGGGCGAACTCCACCTGCGTGCCTGCATTCAGCCACGGGCGGAATGCCGCGATCCACCGGGCCTGCCGCGCCAGCAAGGTCGAGCGGATGCGATAGGCCGGCGACAGGCCGATCACCGCGTCCACCTTGCCGGGGGAGTCCGCCGCCACGGTCAGCGCCAGGGCTGCGCCCAGCGAGAAGCCGGCCATCACGACGAAGTCGCTCTCGCGCGCAGCCTGCGAGACCGCGGCCTGCACGTGGCCCAGCCAGTCCTCGTGGTCGACGACCATGAGGTCGGCCGGTCGGGTGCCGTGCCCGGGCAGCAGCAGCACGCGCGACTCGAAGCACTGCCGCGCGAGCGACGCCGCCATGTCGCGCATCGCGAAGGCGCTGTCGGACAGCCCGTGGACGAGGACCGCGATGCCGCGCCGCTCGCCGGCCTGGCAGGCCGGGCCCGGCGGCACCCGGAAGGGCGCCACCAGGCCCAGCTCCGCGTCCGCCATCGACGGGTCGAAGGGCAGTCGGTGGCTGCGCAGCTCCTCGGTCACGCCGCGGACGTAGGCGTCGAAGTCGGCGACGGGTGCGAGCGTCGCCGGGTCGTTCCAGCCGCTGCTCGCGAGTTCGGGCGCGGGCACCACCCGGCCGCTGACGGCACAGCCCGTCAGCAGCGCGGACAGCGCCGACGCCACCAGGACGGCGGGCAGGAAGCCGCGGCCGCGGCCGGGGGCCCTTGGGTGCGGCGCGTCCATCAGAAGCGGTGGCCGAGCGCCAGGCCGAGGGCGGTCGAGGTGGCGTCGCCGCGCAGCCGCACGATGGGGCTGTCGCCGGCATCCCCGGCCAGGCGAGACACGCCCAGCCGGCCCACCAGCGTCCACTGCCGGGCAAGATCGACCGAGGCGGTGAGTCCGATGCCGGTGCTCTTCAGGCCGCCAGAGGCCTTGTAGACCGGCAGGCCGCTGCGCAGGCTGTTGTCGGCGTCCACCGAGAAGGTGGTGTCCATGTACCGGTCGTCCGCGTAGGTCGCGCGCAGGTCCACCCCGTACTGGAAGGCGCCCGTCCTGGCCCCCTGGTACTGGAGGCCCCAGGTGATCTGGGTGCCCTTGCCGCCCCGGGCCTCGAGGCCCACGCTCAGGCGGTCGCCCTTCGTCAGGGTGTCGCCGAATCCGTACTCGACGAAGCCGCCGGCCTCGCCAGTGGCGTCGACCTTGCGCAGCCGGCGCACCACCGCGTCCTCGACGCCGTCGTCCCGCGCCGGGCGCATCGACAGCACCGGGCCGAAGGCCCAGGGGCTCTTCGGGCCCATCACGTTCCACTGCGCGCCCAGCCCCGCCAGCCGCAGGCTGCCGTACCCGCCGAGGGACAGTCGACCCAGCACGAACGGCCGCACGGCCTGGTCGGCGGAGCCCTCGAAGTCGGCCAGCGAGATGGCGCCCAGGCCCAGCAGGTTGCGCGCGGGTTCCTGGGCCATCGCCAAGCCGGCGGCGCCGGCCAGGGCGAGGCCGGCCAGCAGGGCCCGGCTCGCCGCCGGCCCAGGCGACCGCTGCTTCTTGGAAGGAAGGGTGGATGGGTTCAAGGCATGCCTTTCAAAGTGGTTTGTGTTTCGATCCGCGGGAACGGCGTTCGCGTCCGCGCTCCGCACGGAGTGTGGGGAGGGTCCCGTCGATCACCAACCCCTGCGGCCGCATGCGTCGCATGCGTCGGTGAATGGAGCCGCGCGTGGCAGGGCCGCGGCGTGGCGACGGGGTGGCCCCGTCGCCCCGTCGTCAGCCGGTGGTTCGCCGCGGTGGCGCCGCAGCCTGCGGCGATGCGGCGCGCAAGGCGTCGACGGCCGCGGCGCCCATGGGCAAGCCAGGGTCGAGCACGAGACGACCCTCGACCTCGCCCGCCTCGATCAGGCGATGCGCCTCGACGGCCTCGTCGAGCGCGAAGACGCGCTGCACGCGAGGGGCGATCGCGCCGTCGTCGAGCAGGGTGAACAGCGCCGCGAGATCGGATCGGAACCAGTCCGGATGCCGGGCCCGGCGATCCGCGATGTCGTAGAACGCCACGCGCCCCGAGGCACCCGGGCGCGAGGACAACCACTTGATCCGCAGGAAGTCCAGTCCCAGCCGCAGCAGCGCCAGCAGGCCCGGCCGCGCGTGGCCGGCCCGGCCGGCGGCCCTGAAGGGCGCGCTGAAGCCCAGCGCGACCAGCCGCCCGCCGGGCGCGAGCCGTGCCAGCACGGCGCCGAGCGCCTCGCCCCGGGCAGCGTCGACGATGACCTTGAAGCCGTGCCGTTCGCTCGCCAGGCGGTCCAGCCGGCCGGCGGCGTCGGGCTCGTCGTAGGCGACGAAGGTCGCGCCCAGCCCGGTCACGGCCTCCTCCCGCCGCGCCGAGGCCACGCCGACCGCGCGCAGCCCGAATGCGCGGCACAGGTCGAGCGCGGCCTGCCCCACGGCGCCGCTGGCACCGTAGACCAGCACCGCGTCGCCCGGCTTCGCCTCGGCCTCGCGGAACAGCGCCTGGTAGGCGGTCAGGTAGCTGAGGATCAGCGGCTCGACACGGGTCGCGTCCAGGTGCTGAGGCACCTCGACGAGCGTGGCGGCCGGCCGCACCACGTGGGTGGCGTTGCCGCCGACCTGGACGAGGTCGGCGACCCGGTCGCCGCTGCGCCACCCCGTGACGCCCGGCCCGACGCCATCGATGCGCCCGACGAGGTCGTAGCCCAGGGTCACGGGCAGGGTTGGCTTCAGGACGGGGTAGAGGTTGCGGCGGATCAGCACGTCGGTGAAGACCAGGCTCGACGCCTCCACCCGGATGCGCACCTCACCCGGGCCCGGCTCCGGGAGCGCCGCGTCCTCCACCAGCCGGACGACTTCGGGCCCGCCGAAGGCCCGGATCTCGAGTCGCCGCACCGTCACGGCCGTCATCCTCACGCGGGCCGTCGCAGCGCGCGCCAGAGCAACAGCAGCCCCAGCGCCAGGAACCAGAGCTGGATGCCCGTCGTCGAGATCACGATCGAGACCGGCGGCGCGATGCCGAACAGCTCGAGGGCCGGCAGGGCCAGCAGCACGCCGGCCAGCAGCCCCGTCAGGCCGGCCCATGCGGGCAGGCGCCGGTCGCGCAGGATCACGAGGCTGGCCGCGATGGCCCAGATCGCGGCAAAGGCCGCGACGCCCAGCATCTCCCCGATGGCACCGCCCCAGGCGTTGATGGCGGCCTGCATCGTCTCGACCGCGGCGCGGCCCTCGGCAGACAGGCCGGGGGCGGCATGGGCTTCTGCCAGCGACACGCTGCCGGTCAGCCAGCGCAGGATGCCGATGGCGCGCGCCAGCGCCGAGGCCGCGGCCGCCCCGATCGCGATGAGCGCCAGCGCGCCCAGCGGGCCGGGACGCGACGCCAGGCGGACCGTCAGGACGCCGGTCACCAGGAACAGCAGCGAATAGCCGAGGTAGAGCCCGTAGCCCAGCCGCACGGCGTCGAGTTGCTCGCGCAGCAGCGGCAGCATCTGCGAGGGCGGGTAGTCGAGGCTGTCCGGCCACTGGATCGCGCCGCCGAGCACCGCCATGGGCGCGAAGAGGCCGAGTCCCTGCGCGAGCAGGACGAGCCCGGCCGCGAGAAGGAGGCTGCGCGACGGCGTGGCGTCGGCGCTGGAGGGGTCACGTGGGGTCATGCGGTGCTCCAAGGGCTTGGGTCGGGGGATGGCGTGCGGGCCGGGGCGCCGGGCGCACGTCCGGCCTCCACGGGGAGTGTCCGGAGGGCCAGAGCCCCCGCCAACCCCTGCATCCGCATGCGGGGCATTCATTCCTGAATGGGCTTTCCCACCCGCCCCTGAACCGCCGCCGCCGATCGAGTCGCCCGCCCCGGACATCCGGCGGCGCGCGGCTTGCGTCAGAGGTACTTCCGCCAGAGTTCGTTGGACAGCTTCCCCGCGGGGTCGACCTGCTGCTTGATCCGTCGAAGCCGGTCAGCCTCGGGGTAGGCCGCGTTGAACTGCTCGACCGTCGCGTGCAACTGGTAGGGCAGGTAGTAGCGGCCGCCGTGCCGCAACGCCAGCGCGATGAGCTCGCGGGTCCACGCGCCGACCTCGGCCCTGGCGCGCGGCCAGGTCCGCTGCTTGTAGTACAGCACGAACGAGAACACGTCTTCCGGCGCCCACGGCAGCGCGGAGACCCGGTCCCTCGGCGAATGTCGGATGGACACGTTCAGGGCCTCGACGTTCCGTCGGCGCAGCAGCCGGGCCATCTCCTGCGCAAAGCCCAGGAAGTTGGATTCGGGGATGAAGTACTCCTGCAGCACGTAGGTCGACACGGCGCGCGTGCGCGGCTCCAGCTCGGCAACGTCCAGGCTGGCCTCGTGGTTGAGCCACTTGACCACCTGCGGGCGCATCAGCAGCGGATGGACGACCCGCTCGCGCAGGCGGGCGCCGCCCGGCAGCTCGGTCATCGCGAAGATGACGTTCTGCTCCAGCGCGTACGACCTGCCCCGCGGCACCAGGCGCTCCGGCTCGGTCAGTGCGACGTCGTCGCCGACGCGGTGCCAGGTCACGCACACCGGCTCGGCGAAGTCGGGCGGCAGCAGGTCGGCGTTGTGCAGCACCGCCGTCGGATCCGTCAGCACGAACCGGCGGAAGTGCTCTGCGTAGTCGCGCAGGGGCACCGGCGTCACCCGCCGCTGGATGCGCACGTTGGGCGCCAGGTCCAGCTCCACCTCGGTGATGACGCCGACAGCGCCGTAGCCGCCGATGGCGGCCGAGAACAGCTCCGGCCGCGACTGCGGGCCGACCTCCAGCACATCGCCGGTGGCCGTCACGAGCTGCAGCGCGCGGATCGAGTGGCCCACGGGCCCCAGGCCGACGTAGCGCCCATGGCAGTTGACCGACACCGAACCGCCGACGGTGAAGTTGGAGTAGCTCTGCATGATCCTCACCGCCAGCCCTTGGGGGTCCAGCAGGTCCTGCAGGTCGCGCCAACGCATGCCGGCCTGCACGCGGACGGCCCCAGCCTCCGGCCGCAGCCAGACCAGGCCGCTCAGCTGGCGCATGTCGACGTGCAGGCCGCCGCGCACGGCGACTTGCCCACCCATGCTGAAGCGCCCGCCGCCGACGGCCACCGCCCCGGGCCAGGACGCCAGGGCCGCCTTGACCTCGTCCGTGCTGCGCGGCGTCACCACCCGCGCCACCTCCACCGGATACAGGCGGGTGACGTTTTCGATGCGGAGCGCGGTAGCGGCCAGTGGCTCGCTGGCCTGGGCGCTGACCGCCCCCGCGGCCAGCAGCGACTGGACTAGCACCGTCCGGCGATGAAGCGGCGTTGAGCGTTCCATCGGGACAGTATCGGCGGACAACCGGCGCGGACGCCAGCCCGGGCGCGGCGACGGCGTGGTGCGGGGCCCGCGGCTCTCGCCCTCCTTCGCCGGCTGGATTGATCGGTCATCGAACTGCAATTCCTTGCACCGAGGCAGGAGTTGCAGCTGCAAACTGTCGGATCCTTGGGATAGTCGCGTTCTGGCCTGCGCCAGCGCGAATGGCCCGTCGGGGCCGTCGGGGCTCTTCGCGGCCAGGTCGAGGAAGGGGTGCCGCACGTGAATGCCAACCGACGAATGATCCTCGCCGCCTGCAGCATTCCGCTGCTGGCACCGCTGCCGGCCAGGTCGACGGATCGGCCTGCGTCGGCCGTCGTGCTGACCATCCGCGGCAAGGTGAGCCGGCCCAACGACGGCACCGCGGCGCAGTTCGACATGCCGATGCTCGAGCGACTGCCGCAGCGCAGCCTCACCACCCGGACGCCGTGGTACGACGGACCGCGCACGTTCACCGGCCCGCTGCTGCGCGACGTGCTTCAGGCGGCCGGCGCCGATGGCACGACGATCCGCGCGATCGCGCTCAACGACTACAAGGTCGACATCCCGCTGGCCGACGCCAGGCGCTTCGACGTGGTGATGGCGCGCCTGATCAACGGCCAGGCGATCCCGGTGCGCGACAAGGGGCCGCTCTTCATCATCTATCCCTTCGACGACCGGGCCGAGCTGCGCGTGCCGCAGTACTTCGCGCGCTGTGCATGGCAGCTGAGGACGCTCGAGATCCTGTAGCGCCGGCCTCGCGCGCCGCTCGGCGGCGCCCCGGGCTCTGGCTGCCTCTCCTGGGCCTGATCGTGATCGCCCTGGTCGCCGCCGTGGCGTGGCTGCAGTGGCGCCAGAGCGCGCTGATGTCCCAGACGCTGCTGTCCAGCGGCGACAGCCTCGTCCGCGCCCTGTACCAGGCCGACTACGAGTACCTGCGCCTGCGCCAGGCCTGGACGAACGCCGCCGGGGCCGGCGACGGCAGCGCTGATGCGGGCGACCTGCAGCTGCGCTACGACATCTTCGTGAGCCGTGTCGGGCTGGTGCGCAACGCCACCCGGGCCAGCGCCGTCGGTGCGCGGGTTGACGTGCGCGAGGCCCTGCGCCAGGCCGATGCGTTCATCGAGGCCGCCGACCGGGTGCTCGGCCCGGGCAGGCCGCCGGCGGACGTGGAACAGATCAGAGCCCTCGTGCCGGCGATGCGGGCGCTCGAGGCCCCGATGCGGTCGCTGACCCTGGGCGCGGGCGAGGTGGTGTCCGAGTCGGGGACACGGCTGGCCGAGGCCGGCCAGCTGCACAACCGCCTGGGCATCGCGGCCACCGTGCTGCTGGCGGCGCTGGCCGCCGTCTTCGCGGCCTTCGCTCTGCGGCAGCTGGCCCGCGAGCGCGAGCGCCGCGAACAGCTCGAGGACCTGGCCGCGGCGCTGAAGGCCGCGCGCACCGCCGCCGAGCAGGCGAGCGCCGCCAAGAGTTCGTTCCTCGCCAACATGAGCCACGAGATCCGCACCCCGTTCATGGGGCTGCAGGGGATGCTCCGGCTGCTCGGCGACACCGCGCTCGACGAGCGCCAGGCCCGCTACCTGCGCACCGCGAGCGCCTCCGCCCGGCACCTGCTGACCCTGCTCGACGACATCCTGGACACGTCTCGACTCGAGGCGGGCCGCATGACGATCGAGGCCGTGCCGATGGACCTGGTGGCGTTGTTGTCGGACATCGAGTCGCTGATGCGCCCGCTGGCCGAGGGCAAGGGGCTGCGGCTGCACGTCGAGGTCCACGCCGCTGTGCCGGCGCGGGTGCGCGCCGATCCGACCCGCCTGCGCCAGGTGCTGTTCAACCTGATGTCCAACGCCATCAAGTTCACCGAGCGTGGCAGCGTGCGGCTGCTGGTGCAGCCCCTCGATGGACCGCCCCCGGCAGCGGATGCGCCGCAGTCGTGGAGCTTCGTGGTCGAGGACACCGGCATCGGGATCGATGCGGCCACGCTGGCGCGCCTGTTCAACCGCTTCTCGCGGGCGGACGAATCCCGCTCGCGCCGCTTCGGCGGCACCGGCCTCGGACTCGAGATCTCGCGCGCGCTGGCCCGCCTGATGGACGGCGACATCACCGTGTCGAGCGTGCCGGGGCAGGGCAGCCGCTTCACGTTCCGGGTGCCCCTGGAGCCGTTGCCGTTGCAGGAGTCGACCGAGGCCGCGGGCACCGGCCCGGCACCGGCCGCGCGCCCGCTGCCCGCCCTGCGGGTGCTGGTGGCCGAGGACAACGAGGTCAACCGCCTGGTGCTGGAGGCGATGCTGTCCGGGCTTGGTCAGCAGCCGTCCTTCGCCACCGACGGCAGGCAGGTCGTCCAGATGGCCGCGGCAGGGGAATGGGACGTCGTGCTGATGGACCTGCACATGCCGGAGATGGACGGCCTGGAGGCCGCGCAGGCCATCCGCGCGCTGCCGGACCGGGCGCGCGCGGAGGTGCCGATCTTCGCGCTGACGGCCGACGTGTTCCCCGAGACCCGCGAACGCTGCCGCGCCGCGGGCATCGTGGCGTTCCTGACCAAGCCCGTGGACGACGCCGAACTCGCCGCCAGCCTCGCGCGCCTGGTCACCGAACGTGCCACGCCCGGCGGGCCGGAGCAGCAGCCCGTCGCGGGTTGACCGGGCCCGGCCATCACCGGCCACACGGCAGCGGCCGCTTCGGGGTCGTCGGGTGGCGATGGACAACTTTGGCGCGCACGTGACCGATGCCGTTGAGCGCCGACCTGGACAAGGGCGCCCGGCCGTTCGCCTGGGCTACGACGGCCGAGGGCAAGCTCGCGAGGATCGGGCGGCCTGGTCTGCGGACTTCTCGGTCAGGGCGCCAGCCTCGCGAGTGCGCGCGCGATGGCCGGCCGCGCGGCCATGCGCGCCGCATGGGCCTGCACGCGCGGGAATCGGGCCGCATCCACGCCGTCGGCGGCCAGCCAGCGCGTGACGGTGAACAGGTAGGGATCGGCCACGCTGTAGCGCTCGCCGAGCACCCAGGGGCCGGGCAGCAGCTCCCGCTCGATCAGCTCGAAGCACGCCGCCATGTTTTCGGGCACCTTGCGCTGCATGGCCTGCAGCGCGGCGGTGTCCTCGGCGTCCACCCAGCGGTAGCCCCGCATGCGGTGCGCGTGCGCCACGTGAACGGTGCTGCACAGGTAGCTCATGAAGGACTGCGCGCGGGCGTGCTCGAACCCGTCGTGCAGCGGCAGCAGCTCGGCCTGCGGGAAGCGCTGCGCCACGTAGGTCAGGATGGCCGGCGTCTCGGTGAGCACGCCGCGCTCGGTGCGCAGGGCCGGCACGCGGCCCTTGGGATTGAGGGCCAGGTAGGCCGCCGTGGTCTGCTCGCCGGCGGCGAGATCCACCGTCACGACCGAGAACGGCGCCGAAGCCTCCTCGAGCGCGAACAGCGACGCGAGCGAGCACGACATCGGGTTGTGGTGAAGCGTGAGCATGGCGCGTGCGGCGCGCGGAGGGTGCGCCTTACATCCCCCAGCCCGAAACCCGCAGCGACAGCAGCACCGAGCGCGGCGCCCCGGGCTCGAAGAAGCGGCCGTTGGCGTCGTTGACGATAACACTGCCGGCGTAGTGACGGTCGGCGAGGTTGTCCACCCGCAGCATCCACTCCATGCGGTAGCCGCCCTCGAGCGGGTAGGCCTTGCGCCAGCGCAGCGCGGTCACCGCGTGGCCGGCGGCGAAGTCGCTGTTGCGGTCGTTCACCGCGACGCGGCCCAGGCCCCGGGCCTCCAGCGCCCACTCGCCCCAGGCGCCGCCCTGCCAGGCCAGCTCGGCCCAGGCATTGCCCTCGGGCGCACCGGCCACGCGGTTGCCCGGCGCCACCTGCAGCGTGGGCGCGCTGCACGGGAGGCCGGCGCACACCAGGAACGAATCCCGGTAAGTGGCCTCCAGCGTGCTGGCGGCCAGCTGCACGCGCCACGCGCCCGACGGCCGCCAGCCCACGGCGAGCTCGGCGCCGCGGCGCAGCGTGCGGCCCACGTTCTGGAACGCGCTGCGGCCGCTGGCGTTGGTGGCCACGCCGATCTCGTCGGTGGTGCGCACCTCGAACAGCGTGCCGTCGAGCTGCCAGGCCCCCACGCGCCACTTCAGCCCGGCCTCGGCCTGCCGGCTGGTCTGCGGCTTCAGCGCAGTGTTGAAGCCACCGGTGCCGT
This sequence comes from uncultured beta proteobacterium, assembly GCA_903828235.1. Classification (GTDB taxonomy): domain Bacteria; phylum Pseudomonadota; class Gammaproteobacteria; order Burkholderiales; family Burkholderiaceae_C; genus Rubrivivax. The sequence continues at coordinate 37,846 of CAIKLM010000046.1, forward strand.
CGGCGCGGTAGGCCAGCTCGCCCAGCGTCGGCGACTCGAAGCCGCGCGCCACGCTGGCGAACAGGTTCAGCCGCGGCGCCACCTGCCAGCGCAGCCCCAGCACCGGGTTGGTGTAGTCGAAGGCCAGGCGGCCGGAGTCGTCGCCGTTGGACAGGAACGCGTCCTGCGCGCTCAGCTTCACGCGGCCGTGGCGTACGCCGGCCTGCAGCGCCACCGCCGCCGCCGGCAGCCACTCGGCCTGGGCGTAGACGTCCTGGGTGCGCGCACGGTTGACCTCGTCGCGGCGCAGCCGCCCCACCACGCCCACCACCTGGGCGGCACCGGTGCCGGTGAAGTTCTCGAAGCCGCGGCGGTCGTCGCGCTGCTGCTCCACCGCGGCGCCGGCCACCACTTCGAGCGTGCCCAGCTGCCAGCGCGTGCGTGCGTCGATGCCGGCGAAGCCGCGGTCGAAATCGATCACGCCGCCGCCATGGCGCGGGTTGGCCTGCGTGCCCGGCGCGATGGCCAGCCACTGCGCCACCTTGCGCTGGCCCTGGAACAGCGCCACCTGCAGCTCGCGCAGCGGGCCGTCGTCGAGGCGGCGGCGCCAGCTCAGGCCGCCCTGCGACTGCAGCGTGGTCTTGCGCGTGGCGAAGTCCAGCGCCACCTGGGCAGTCTGGCCAGGCCCCCGCTCGAACTGCTCGCGGCTCAGGCCCAGCGGGTCGAGCGCGGGCTGGTCCAGGTGGTTGAACAGCGCGGTGACGGTGTCGCCGGCCCGCTGCCAGCCCAGGCGCAGGTGGGCCTGGGTCTTCTGCGCCGAGCTCTGCGGGCGGAAGCCGTCGGTCTCGAACATCGACACCCCGGCGCGCACGCTCAGGCCGCCGGCCGCCGCCGGCACCGCCAGCCCCGCGCGCAGCTGGCGCGTGCCGAAGGCGGCAACGTCGATGCTGCCCTCGGCGCGGGCCGCCGTGGGCGCGCCGCCGATGACGTTGATGACGCCGCCCGAGCTGTTGCCGTAGAGCACCGAGAACGGCCCGCGCAGCACCTCCACGCGCTCGGCGCCGGCGATGTCCACGTGCGAGACCTGCCCCTGCCCGTCGGGCCCGCTGGCCGGGATGCCGTCGGCCACCAGGCGCAGCCCGCGCACGCCGAAGCCGGCGCGGGCGCCGAAGCCGCGGGCGCTGATCTGCAGATCCTGCGCGTAGTTGCTGCGGTTGCCGGCCACCAGGCCCGGCACCTGCGCCAGCACCTCGCTGAGGTTGACCATCGGGCCGGCGGCCTGGATCGCCTCGCGCGGCAGCAGCGTCACCGCGTGCGGCGCCTCCTCGGCGGCGCGGGCGCTGGTCGAGCCGGTGACGACGATGCGCTCCTGCGCGGCGGCCCCCAGCGCCAGGGTGGCACAGGCCGCGCCGAGGGCGTGGCGACGGAAGTCGTGGAAGGCAGAGTGGGGCATCGGGGCATGACACACCATGCCCCGCGGCAGGCCAAGACGGCACAAACCCCGGTGCCGCTGGCGCAACGCCGTCGCGGAACCGACGTCGGGCGCGCGCGCCACAGGGTCACATCCGGTCACGCATCCGTGGTGCGCTGGCTACACTCGGGCGCGCCCACGGCCACCCGGGCCCGCGAGCGACGTCACCGTTCATGAGCCTGCGTTCATTCCTCGTCCTGCTGTGCCTGGCCTGGCTGCCGCCGCTGGTGGCCGCCCAGTCGCCGGCACCCGACGGGCGCCAGCGGCTGGCGTTGGTGGTGGGCATCGGCAAGCTGGGCGAGCGGACGGTGCTGCCCTCGGCCACGCGCGACGCCCCGGCCGTGGCCGCGGCGCTGACCGCCGGGGGCTACGAGGTGCTGCTGCGCGAGAACCCCAGCGCCGCCGACCTGCGCGCCGCCTTCCAGGCCTTCCGCGGCCGGCTCAAGCCCGACGCGCTGGGGCTGATCTACCTCACCGGCCCGATGGCGCAGGTCGACGGCCGCAACCTGATCGTGCCCTCGGACGTGGCGCTGAGCGAGGGCGCCGAGGCCCCGGCCGCGGCGGCCCTGCTGCGCGTGGTGGGCGTGCCGGCGCAAGAGGCCCTCACCGCGCTGGCCGGCGCGCCCGAGGTGCCGCGCGTGCTGGTGCTGGACGGCGCCTACCGCATCGCGCCGCTGTCGAGCCTGGTGCCGCCGGGGCTGGCGCGGCAGCGCACGCCCGACGGCACGATGGTGCTGCTGGGCCACCTGCCGGCGGCACTGCACGACGCACCGGCAGCCGAGCCCGCGCCCGCCGACGCGCGCGACCCCAAGAGCCGTGCCGCCACGCGCCTGGCCAAGGCCATGGCCGATGCGCTGACGCTCAGCGGCGTCACCGTGGCCGAGGCGCTGCGCGCCGTGCGCCTGGAGGTGCTGGACGCCAGCGGCGGCCGCACGCAACCGGCGCTGAGCGGGACGCTGGTCACGAGGGTGGACTTTGCGCAGAAGAAGCCGGCCGCGGTGGCGGCCGCGCCGGCGGCGGCGGCTTCCGCGCCGTCACCGGGTGCAGCCACCGCGGCGGCCCCGCCCACCCCGGCGGCCTCGGCGCCCGGCGC
>CAIKLM010000047.1 GCA_903828235.1 uncultured beta proteobacterium
CCGCGCTGGCCTGGCTAGCCAGGCCAGCGCGAAACCCGAAACGACAAGCAACTGATCAACAACCGGGGGTCAAAACTCGATGTCGTCAGGGGGTCAGTTCTGGATGTCGCTTGACACCTGGCACCAAGTGCATTGCATCGCGGATGCGCTTGGGGATCGTGACCTGCCCCTTGCTGGTCAGCGTCGTCGCCATGCGGACTCTCCTTTGGTATTACTACCTTAGAAGGTGGTAATACATTTCAAGGCTTGCCAGGGCTTCCGCCGGCCGCTTGAACGGCTGCTGACCCTCTGACCGACTGTCTCCTGATGACCGGAAGCGCGCGTAGCGAGTCGGTTCGCGATCGGCCGGTCTCGCTGCACGGCAGCCCTCGCCGAAGGCCGCGTCGCCATCCGAGCCCGGTCTGAACGCGTCGCTCGGCCCGCCGCCGTCGCGCGCACTCGCGCAGCCTCGACGCTGCCCACCGCGGCAGCCCGCGCGAGACCCACCGGCGTGAAGGCCGCGCCCTGCGCTAGCGCACCTGAACCCAGCGCAGCTCGAGCGCGTCGTTGGGCCACATCACCGCCTGCACGCGCTTGGCCATGGCCCAGCTGATGGTGCGCCGGTACAGCGGGATGTAGGGCAGGTCGTCGGCCACCAGGCGCAGCACCGTGCTCACCATGGCCCGGCGGCGCGTCAAGTCGGGCTCGGTGCGCATGGCGTCGATCAGCGCATCGACCTTGGGGTTGCTGTAGCGGCCGGCGTTGAAGGTGCCGAGCCCCGCCTTGTCGTGCGTGCGGAACAGGCCGTTCAGCGAGTTCCAGGCGTCGGGCGTGGCCGTCCAGCCGTACTCGACGAAGCTGGCCGTGCCCTGCGTGAGCTTGGGGAAGAAGCTGCTGCTCGGGCTGGCGCGCAGCTGCGTGCGGATGCCCACCTGCGTGAGCATGGCGGCCATCGCCTGGCAGACGTTCTCGCGCCAGGCCACGTTCACGCAGTCCAGCGTGACGGAGAAGCCGTTGGGGTAGCCCGCCTCGCCCAGCAGCTGCCGGGCCCGGGCCGGGTCGTAGGGCAGCCGCCGGTCCAGTTCGGCCGGCGAGCCGTCGACCAGCGGGCTCAGCAGCGCGCCGGTGGGCTGGCCCTGGCCGCGCAGCACCTTGTCGATGATCAGCGGCATGTTCAGCGCGTGGTACACGGCCTTGCGCACGCGCAGGTCGCGCCAGGGGTTGCGGCCCTTGACGTCGCTGTCGCGCAGCTCGGGGCTGGCGAGGTCGAAGCTCAGGTACTGCTGGCCGATGTCGGCCGTCTGCGTGAGCACGATGCGCGCGTCGGACTTCAGCCGCGCGATGTCCTGGTAGGGCGGGTCGAGCACCATGTCGACCTCGCCCGAGGCCAGGGCCGCCAGCCGCGTGGCGTCGGACCGCACGGTGACGAAGCTCACCGCGCCGACGTTGCCGCTGCGCCGGTCGGCCCAGCCCCACCACTGCGGGTGGCGCTCGAGCTGCGTGCGCACGTCGGGCTCGTAGCGCACCAGGCGCATGGGGCCGGTGCCGTTGGCGTGGCGCACGGCGTGGGTTTCCTGCTTGCCGTTGAAGTCCTGCGCGCGCTGCACGCCGTGGCGCTCGCTCCAGGCCTTGCTCATCATGCCCACGTAGTGCAGTTTCTCGGGCAGCACGGCGTCGGGCGCCTCGAGCAGCACGTCGACCGTCAGGTTGTCGATCTTGCGCGCCCCGGTCACGCCCTTGAGCTGGAAGGCGCGCTGCGAGGGCGCCGTGACGGCGCGCTCGATCGAGAAGACCACGTCGTCGGCCGAGAACGCCGTGCCGTCGTGGAACAGCACGCCCGGCCGCAGCCGGAAGCGCCACACCGTGGGCTGCACCGCCTGCCACGACAGCGCCAGCGCGGGCTCGAGCCGGAAGCGCTCGTCGCGGCCCACGAGCGACTCGTACACCTGGGCCACCACGCGCGTGTGGTACAGCAGCGCGATGGCGTGCGGGTCCATGGTCTGCGGGTCGAAGGCCGAGGCCACGCGCAGCGGCGCCGTGGCGACGGCCGGCTGGGCCCGCGCGGGGGAGAGGTGAGCCAGGACGAGCGTCAGCCCGGCCGTCAGCAGAAGGGGCAGGAGTCGGCGTTTCACGATGCCGGCATTGTGTCAACGCGGCATGACGCCATGCGGCGGCCGCCCTCGTGACAAACCATGACCGGGCTCGCCCTTAGGCGGAATCCCTGAGCCGGCCAGCGCGCCTTCAGCGCGCAGCGCGGGCGCGCAGGCAGGCGGCGAGGAAGTCTCGCAGGATGGGCCCGTCGTCGAGCGCGTGCGGGTGCTCGGGGCCGTGGAACTCGGGGTGCCACTGCACGCCGGCCACGTAGGGCCCGGCCTCGACGCGGCGGATGGCCTCGATCATGCCGTCCTCGGGGCAGCGCGCCTCCACCACGAAGCCCGGCGCGAGCGCCTTGATGCCCTGGTGGTGGATGCTGTTGGTGGTGGCGCGCGGCAGCCCCGGGTACAGGCCGGCCAGGTGCGTGCCGGGCACGAACTCCACGGCGTGGAAGTGGCGCTCGTAGCGGCCGGCGATGCGGTGTTCCACCGCCTCGGGGCGCTGCGTGCCGATGTCCTGCCACAGGCTGCCGCCGAAGCACACGTTCAGCAGCTGCAGGCCGCGGCAGATGCCGAACACCGGCTTGCCGGCGACCACGAAGGCGCGCACCAGCGCCATCTCGTAGGCGTCGCGCACCGGGTCGCCGGCCCACTCGGGGTGCAGTGGTTGCTCGCCGTACTGCGTGGGCGCGACGTCGTTGCCGCCCTGCAGCACGAGGCCGTCCAGGGCCGCGGCGTAGTGGCCGAGGTCGATGTCGCTGCGCACGACGATGCTGCCCTCGCTGACGGCCGGGATCATCACCGCCACCGCGCCCCCCGACAGCACCCAGTGGGCGACGCTCTGCTCCAGGTAGTGCAGCGTCTTGGTCCACACGCCGGGCAGCTCGACGCCGGCGGAGCCCGGGGTGTAGATGCGGGCCGACAGGCCGATGAGCAGTGGGCGGGTGTCCATCAAGGGGGGTCAGTTGTCGCCGGCGCCGTCCGGCGGTTCTTCGGCCTGCGCCTTCTTCACGCGCCGGGCCAGCTGTTCGGCCAGCGGCGCAAGGTCGCCGGCCAGGGCCTCGGCGGGCTCGGGGGCGCGCCACAGCGTGTCGGCCGTGGGCAGCTCGCTCATGTAGGGCGGGCGGCTCCAGCGGTCCACGCTGCGCCAGGTGGCGCTGATGGCCACCACGGTGCCGGCCACCGCCGCCGCCCCCACGAAGGTGGCCGCGGCGCGGCGTGCCTGCGGCAGCACCAGGGCAAGGTGGCGGAACAGCAGCCACAGCAGCAGCGCCACCTGCAGCGGCGCCACCAGGCGCCACAGCAGCGGCCAGTCCAGCGATGCGGCCAGCGGCGGCAGCAGCGTGTCCATGGCCTCCACGCCCAACGCCACGGGCAGGGCCAGGCGCAGGTGGGCCATGAACTCGAAGCGGTGCTGGAACAGCTTGGACGCCAGCGCCCACAGGCCCGACCACAGTCCCAGCGCCAGCGGCAGGCCGGCCACCAGGGGCAGCCAGTCCATGACCTCGCTGCCGGGGTCGAGGCTGCGCCAGTGCTGGCCCAGGGTCAGCACGGCCAGCGCCACGGCGGCCAGCCCCAGTGCGGCCGGGCCGAGGCCGGTGTCGCGTGCCAGCGGCAGCTCGGGCGCCAGCGTCTCGCCGGGCGTGCGCAGGCGCAGCGTGAGGCCGCCGACCTGCCAGGTGCTGCCGCCCGCCGGCACCGGCACGCGGCTGCCCCGGGCGTGCAGGCTCGGGCCCTCGCGCACGCCGTTCGCGGTGTCGCCCACTTCCAGCGTCAGCGCGCCGTCGTCCCCGTGCCGCAGCGTGGCGTGCAGCGGGGCCACGTGCGGGTCGTCGAGCACCACGTCCGCGGCCAGCGAACGGCCCAGCGTCACCGGCCAGTGGCGCACGTCCAGCGTCTGCGCCACGCGGCCGTCGCGGCCGATCACCTCGAGCAGCGCCAGGCGAGGGGGGTGGCCGGAGCGCTCGTCGTTCACCGCGGCGGCTCCGCGGCCGGCACGCGCCCGAAGCCGGCCAGGTAGTGCCGCACCAGGCGCTCGGCGCCGGCCACGCCCACGCCGAGGGCGTCGAGCCGGCCCTGCACGCCCGTGGTGCGGCCGTCGAGCGTGGCCACCAGCACCATCAGGTCGTGCAGGCCCGGCAGCTTCTTGTACGCGCGCAGGCACACCACGGCGCGCAGCGGCAGCGGGGCTTCCACCTTGGCCGCGGCGCTGCCCGGGCCGGGTGGCGGCGTGATGGTGCGTTCGCGGCACTGCGCGGCCGTGCGGTGGCGGTCGTCGGGGCCGACGAACTCGTTGCCGAAGCTGTCGCTGTGGCGCTCGGCAAAGCGCCAGGCGCCGATGCGGCTGCCGTCGTAGGCCTCGTGGCGCACGGTGATGTAGCCGGTGAGCAGCGGCCCCGAGACGAACACGCGGCTGTCCATCTCGCAGTCGCTGCGCTCGAACAGCAGCCCGCGCGACTGCGCCGGCGAGCTGCGGCCCCAGCAGCGCATCCACGTCTCCTGCGGCACCGGGATGCGGTAGACAGGATGGCCGGCGCTGCGCCACGGCTGGGCCACGAATTCCGCCACCAGCCGCGCCTCGTGGCCGCGCAGCTGGCGCGCCACCTCGTCCCAGGCCGGCGTGGTGACGGGCGCGGCGCCGCGACCGCGCGCGATCAGGGCGCGCACCGGCTCGGCCGGCACCAGGAAGCTCACCTGCTCGCCGTCGCGTCGCGCTGCCACGTTCACGCCCACCAGGCGGCCGGCGTCGTCGAGCGCCGGGCCGCCGCTCATGCCCGCGGACAGGCTGCCGCCGAAGAACAGCGTGGCCAGGAAGCTGCGCTCGGCGGGGCCGTTGTAGCTGCCCTCGGCCACGGCGAAGCCGACGTCCAGCGGATTGCCCATGCTGAAGATGCGCGCGCCGCGCGGCAGCGGCTGGTCTGCCGGGCGCAGCGGCACGGCGCCGCGGCCCGCCAGCGGCGCCGGGTCCACGGGCCTGAGCAGCGCCAGGTCGTGCACCACGTCGAAGGCCAGCAGCTGCAGCGCGCCCTGGCGGCCGTCGACCGTGGCGTACACCAGCCGGTGCTGCTGCGGCCTGAGCGCGTACTGGCTCACCACGTGGTAGTTGGTGACCAGGTGACCGTCCTCGTCGACGAGGAAGCCCGAGCCCACGGAGCTCTGGCTGTCCTGCGTCTTCAGCAGGGTGCGCACCTGCAGCAGCTGCGGGCGGATGCGCTCGTAAATGCGCTGGCCGGTGGCCGTGGTGGCGTCGGTGCCGGCCGTGGCGTCCGGGCTGGCTGCGGCCGGGGCCGCCGGCTGCGCGGCGGCGCCCGTCACTAGGCCCAGGGCCAGCACCAGGGCCAGGCACTTGTGTGCCGCGGCACGCAGGATCAGGGGCATGCGGCCATCTTATCCGCGCAGGCCGTCTTCGATGCCGCGTCGCACCGCGCGGGCCAGCGCGGCGCGGAACGCGGGGTCGAGCATCAGGGCCTCGTCGCCCGGGTGGCTGACGAAGGCCTGCTCCACCAGCAGCGCCGGCATCTCCGTGAGCAGGCGCAGCGGCGCGTAGTTGAAGTTGCCCACGAGGCCCTGGTCGTCGAGGCCGGTGGCCTCGAGCAGGCGGCGGTGCACGGCCGCGGCCAGCGGCTGCGACGGCGGGTGCTTGTAGAAGGTGCTGGGGCCGCGCACGCGCAGGAAGCCGGCGGCGGTGTCGGTGGCGTTGGCGTGTACGCTGACGTACAGCTGCGCGCCGGCGGCCCGGGCGCGGCGCACGCGCTCGCGCAGCGTCGGGTTGTCGTCGGCGGGGCGCACGTCGGTGACGCGGGCGCCGGCGGCGCGCAGCTCCTCGGCCAGCGCATCGGTGGTCCAGCGGTTGATGTCCTTCTCGGGCACGCCGGTGGCGCCCACGGCGCCCAGGTTGGCGGGCCCGCCGTGCCCGGCTTCCAGGGCCACATGCAGGCCGCGCAGCGGCGCGGCGGCGTCCACCGCGGGCGTGGGCATCAGGCGCAGTTCGAGCGCGCCCGGCGCTGCCTCTGTGCGCCAGCCCCACAGCCGTGGCGCGCGCAGGAAGGCGGTCAGCCGCACGCGGCCGGGGCCGGCCTGCTCGACCACGAGCTCGTCCACCAGCGCGGGCCCGCGCCGGTGCGTGATCCAGGTGGCGGCATGGTGCGCGCCGAAGACGTCGACCTCGAGCACGTGGCGCCCGCCGGCGTCGCGCCGCACGCGCACGGCGTACGGCAGCTGGGCCCCGAGCGGCACGCGCAGCAGGTCGCCGCCGTCGTCCTGGCCGGTGACCGACACGCTGCCGAAGGCCAGCCGCGGCACGCGCGTGCCGGCCGGCGCCGCCACCAGCGCGCTGCGCGGCGCCCACACGGCGGTGTCGGGGGCCAGGGCCAGGCGCAGGTGGCTGCCGCGCTCGCCGCTGGCCTCCAGCAGGGTGCCGGGCGGCAGCTCGCCCAGCGCCGGGCCGCCCAGGCGCACCTCGTGCAGGCCGAAGGTGGGCTCCACCCCCTCGGGGCCGACGGCGAACAGCCGCGACGGATCGGCCGGCCACTGGCCCACGGCACCGGGCGTCAGCGCCAGCAGCGTGCGCGGCGCGGGGCGGGGCCGCACGCGCTGGCGGGCGGGCGGCGCGGCGGCGGGCAGCGGCAGCAGGCGCACCTGCACCGGCGCCGGGTTCACCTCGCGCGGGGTGGCGAAGCGCAGCCAGCCGCGGTAGCGCCCGGGCGCGGCCTCGGACAGGTCCTGCCAGGGCTCGCCCGGCAGCGAGGCCTGCACGCGGCGGCCGGGCGTGGCGCGCAGGCTCACCTCCACCGCCTCGCCCGGGGCCAGGCGCTGCGGGTCGGCCGGCTGCAGGCTGCCGCCGTCCAGCCAGGCGGCGTCGACCGGCCACTGCGGCTCGGGCGGCGGCGCCACGCGCTCCACCGTGAGCACCTGCGCGGTGAGCGCGCCCGCGGCCGAGGTGACCGCGACCTCGATGCGGTTGGCCCCCCGCACCAGGGCCAGGCCGTCGCGCGCGAACACGCCGGTGGCAAAGACCGCGGCCGGCTCGCCGTTGACGCGCACCGTGCTGCCGGGGCTGGTGCGGCCCAGCAGGTGCACGACGCTGCGCTCCGTGCGCAGGGCCTCGCCCCGTGGCCAGAGGATCTCCAGCGCCGGCACCGCCGGGGCGGTCACCGGGCCGGGCGTGGCGGTGGCCGGGGGCTGCGCCGTGTTCACGCCCGCATCAGCGTGCTCTTGCCGAACAGGCTCTCCACCAGGTCCACGGCCAGCTCGGCCGTCTTGTTGCGAACGTCCAGCGCCGGGTTGAGCTCCATGATGTCCAGGCTGGCGAGTCGGCCGGTGTCGGCGATCATCTCCATGCACAGCTGCGCCTCGCGGTAGGTGGGGCCGCCGGGCACCGTGGTGCCCACGCCGGGCGCGATCTCGGGGTCGAGGAAGTCGACGTCGAAGCTCACGTGCAGGTGCGTGTGGGCATCGAGCGTGGCCAGCGCCAGCTCCATGGTGTGGCGCATGCCCATCTCGTCGATGTAGCGCATGTCGAACACCTCCAGGCCCACCTCGTGCACGAAGCGCTTCTCGCCGGGGTCGACGCTGCGGATGCCGATCTGCCGCAGGGCCTTGGGGTTGAGCGCCGGCACGGTGCCGCCGATCTCGATGAGCGCCTGCGGCCCGTGCCCGCACAGGCAGGCCACGGGCATGCCGTGCAGGTTGCCGCTGGGCGTGAGCACGCGGGTGTTGAAGTCGGCGTGGGCGTCGAGCCACAGCACGCGCAGCTTGCGGCCGGTCTCGCGGCAGTGGCGCGCCACCGCGCTGATGCTGCCCAGGCCCAGGCAGTGGTCGCCGCCCAGCAGGATGGGCAGGCGCGCCTGCTGCAGCTCGGCGAGCACGGCGTCGTGGACGGCGCGGTTCCAGGCCACCACCTCGGGCAGGTGGCGGTAGCCGTCCACCGGGGGCTGCCAGGGGTTGGGCGGGCCGGCCAGGTTGCCGCGGTCCTGCACCTGCAGGCCCCGGGCCTCGAGCGCCGCCTGCAGCCCGGCCACGCGCAGGGCCTCGGGGCCCATGCGGGCGCCGCGGGCACCAGCGCCGATGTCGGTGGGCGCACCGATGAGCGAGACGTAGCGGGTCATGGCGCCGATGCTATCGGGCCGGGCCCGCCGCCGGGCTCACACGTCTTCCGCGAATGCGCCGGTTTCTGTCGTCGGCAGGTCGAAGCCGTAGTGACCGGCCAGCACCTCCCAGGCTTCCTCGGCGCTCTCGACGTAGCGGAACAGCTGCAGGTCCTGCGCGCCGATCATGCCGGTGTCCACCAGGTGCTGGAAGTCGATGAGCCGCTCCCAGAACGCGCGGCCGAACAGCAGGATGGGGCGCTTGCGGCTCTTGCTGTTCTGCACCAGCGTGAGCGTCTCGAACAGCTCGTCCAGCGTGCCGAAGCCGCCCGGAAAGCACACCAGGGCGATGCTGCGCATCACGAAGTGCATCTTGCGCAGCGCGAAGTAGTGGAACTGGAAGCACAGCTCCGGCGTGATGTACGGGTTCGGCGCCTGCTCGTGCGGCAGCACGATGTTCAGGCCGATGCTCTTGCCCCCCACGTCGTGGGCGCCGCGGTTGCCGGCCTCCATGATGCCGGGGCCGCCCCCGGTGACCACGAACAGCGGGGTCTCGTGCTCGCGGCTCTTGGCCGTGGCCATGGCGGCGAAGCGGCGCGCCTCGTCGTAGTAGCGGCTCATCTCGACGGCGTTGCGCGCCTGGGCCAGGGCCCGCGCGTCGCCGGCGGCCTCGGCCTCGGCGAGCATCTGCGCCGCCACCTCGGGCGCCTTGATGCGCGCGCTGCCGAAGATGACGATGGTGCTCTCGACGCCCTGCTCCCGCTGCACCAGCTCGGGCTTGAGCAGCTCGAGCTGCATGCGCACGGGGCGCAGTTCCTCGCGCAGCAGGAACTCGGTGTCGGTGAAGGCCAGGCGGTAGGCGCTCTCGGGGCCCGCGTAGCGCCCGGCCTGCGGCACGGCGGCGGCGTCTTCCTGCGCGCTGGGGAAGTTGCGCGCGGTGAGCTCGGGGTTCAGCGGGGGCTTGGCGGGGTTCATCGCGGCGAGGATACGCCGGCCCCGCGGCGCGGCGGTCGCGCGAAAAGGCCCGCCGAAGCGGGCCTGGGCCTGGGCCAGGGGCGCCGGGGCCCTACTTGCCGGCCGGCGCCTCGGCCCGGCGCTCGCCGGCCGTCTTGCTGGCCACCACCGGCAGCCCGCGCAGCTGGTTGAGGGCCTGCCGCAGCGGCCAGTCCTCGGCGCTGCCGAACTCCGGCAGCGGCTTGGGCGGCTCCTTGCTCTTGGCCAGCTGTTCCTCCAGGCGCGCACGGGCCTCTTCGCGCGCCTTCTCGCGCTCGGGGTCCTTCTTCTCGTCGGCGCCCTGCAGGTGCTTTGCCAGGTCGGCCTCGCGCATGCGCAGCGCCGCGAACACGTTGCCCTCGGCGGTCTCGTCGAGGAAGACGTCCGGCGAGATGCCCTTGGCCTGGATGGCGCGGCCGGCCGGCGTGTAGTAACGCGCGGTGGTGATCTTCAGCGCCGTGTCGCCGGGCAGCGGGCGGATCGTCTGCACCGAGCCCTTGCCGAAGGTCTGCGCACCCATGATGGTGGCGCGCTTGTGGTCCTGCAGCGCGCCGGCCACGATCTCGCTGGCCGAGGCCGAGCCCTCGTTGACCAGCACCACCAGCGGCACCGTCTTCAGGGCCGCCGGCAGCCGCTTCAGCGGATCGGCCCCGCCGCGGCGGACGTAGTCGGCCGGCGTGGCGCGGAAGCTCATGCGCGACTCCGCCATCTGGCCGTTGGTGCTGACCACCACCACGTTCTCGGGCAGGAAGGCCGCCGAGATGGCGATGCTGGCGTCCAGCAGGCCGCCGGGGTCGTTGCGCAGGTCGAGCACCAGGCCCTTGAGCTTGGGATCCTGCTTGTACAGCTCCTCGACCTTGCGCACGAAGTCCTCGACGGTGCGGTCCTGGAACTGGCTGATGCGGACCCAGCCGTAGCCGGGCTCGGCCATGCGCGCCCGCACGCTCTGCATGCGGATCTCCTCGCGGACGATCGTCACCGGGAAGCTACGGTTCTCGTCCTTGCGGAACACCTGCAGCAGCACCTTGGTGGCCGGCTCGCCGCGCATCCGCTTGACCGCCTGGTCGACCGTGAGGCCCTTGACCGGCGTGTCGTCGATGCGGGTGATGAGGTCGCCGGTCTTCAGCCCGGCGCGGAAGGCGGGGGATCCCTCGATCGGCGAGACGACCTTGACGAGGCCGTCCTCCATGGTCATCTCGATGCCGATGCCGACGAATCGGCCGCCGGTGCTCTCGCGGAATTCCTTGAAGGTCTTCTGGTCGAGGTACTGCGAGTGCGGGTCCAGGCCCGACACCATGCCCGAGATGGCGTCGGAGATGAGCTTCTTCTCGTCGACCGGCTCCACGTACTCGGCCTTGATGCGGTCGAACACGGCGGCCAGCTGCTGCAGCTCCGCGACGGGCAGCGGCGCGAAGGCGCTGCGCGCCACGGCCGAGATCTGCATCGTCATCAGGGCGCCGGCCAGGGCGCCCAGCGCCAGCAGGCCGGCGATCTTGAATTTGGAGCCCATGCGGGATGGCCTTTCGGGAGACGGCACGAGGCGGTGACGGACCAGTATAGGTCTGCAGGGCGTGCCGGTGAGCGTAGGAGTCGTCAAGGCGGCCCCGGGTTCCGGGGTCATTTCCGCACCTGGCGCGGGTGCGGGCCGGCCCTGGGGCGTTCAGTCGCCGCCGCGGGCCTCGGCCGCCTCGCGCGGGAAGGTGACGACGTGGTCGACCTCGGCGCGGATGCCGATCCACTCGCCGACCTGGTGATCGTGGTGGCTGGGCACATGGGCCATGACGCGCTCACCGCTGTCCAGGCGCAGCGTCAGCAGGAACTCGCTGCCGCGGAAGGCCTTGCGCTCGATGAGCGCGCGCACCGGGCTGGCGTCGTCGTGCACGATGTCGTCGGCGCGCAGCAGCACGTCGCACTCCCCGGCAGGGCTGAAGGCCTCGGGCAGCGGGCAGCCGGCGACGTCGTCGAGCTCGCCCACCGGCGTGTGCACGCAGGGGCCGTGGGCGCAGGTGACGATCTGCGCCGGGGCGAACACGCCGTGGCCGATGAAGCGCGCCACGAAGCGGCTGGCCGGGCGGTGGTAGAGGGTGTAGGCGTCGTCCCACTGCTCGAGGCGGCCGCGGTTCATGACGCCGATCACGTCGCCCACGGCGAAGGCCTCGAGCTGGTCGTGCGTGACCAGCAGCGCCGTGGTCTCGCTGTCCTTGAGGATCTGGCGCACCTCCTGCGCCAGCCGCTCGCGCAGGTCGACGTCGAGGCTGGAAAAGGGCTCGTCCAGCAGCAGCAGCCGCGGCCCCGGGGCCAGCGCGCGCGCCAGCGCCACGCGCTGCTGCTGGCCGCCCGAGAGCTGGTGCGGGTAGCGGCGCAGGAAGGCCCTGTCGCTCGGCAGGAGCACCTCGGCCATCATCTCCCTGAGCCGCGCCTCGCGGTCGGCCTGCGAGCTCCCGAAGTCGTGCGCGTTCAGGATCTCCATGAGCTGGTCGCCGATGCG
>CAIKLM010000048.1 GCA_903828235.1 uncultured beta proteobacterium
GGGGCGGCGTCCTGCGGCGGCGGCTCGTCGGGGTCCTCGGGCGGCGCGGGCAGCCGCGTGGCTCGGGGCGCCAGCACCAGGGCGGCGGCGCGGTCGGCGTCGTCGGCGGTGGCGACGTCACGCCCGAACAGCGCTGCCGACGCGCGCGCCAGCCGCACCGCGGCCCAGGCGGCGCGGGGCGAGTCCACGCCCAGGGCCAGTGTGGCGGCGGCCAGTGCGGCCACCAGCTCGTCGGGCACCTGCACGCGCGACAGCCGCTCGCGCGCCTCGGCCACGGTGGCAGCCCAGTCGGCCACGTCGGCCGGCTGTGGCGCGCTGCGCCAGCCCAGGCCGCGCAGCGACAGCCACAGGGCCAGGCGGTCGGCGAGCGCGGGGGCCAGCGGGCTGTCGTCGCCCTCGGCCTCGTCCAGCGCGACGAGCGCGAAGCGCGCCGGCGCCACTGCGCTGAGCCCGTCGCGCTCGACGCGCACGCGGCCGTGGTCCAGCGCCGCGGCCACCTGCGCGGCGGTGCCCGCGGCCAGCCGCTCGGCCATCGCCGCCACGACGATGCCGCCATCGGCCGCGGACAGCAGGCCCTGCTGCAGCACCGGCCGGCCGGCAGCCAGCGTGGCCTGCAGGTCGAGGCCGCCGGCCAGGCGGTCTTCCTGCGCATGCTGGGGCAGCCGGCGCCAAGGCGTGCCCGCCGGCAGCAGCTGGCGCAAGGCCTCGAGCCAGCCATCGCGCACGGGGCCGGCCGGGCCCATCAGGCGCGCACCGCCCAGGCCCTCGGGGTCGACAGCGAGCAGGGCCGCCGCCAGGGCCAGCGCCTCGCTGGCGCTCTCGCGGTCGTCGGCCATGGCGGGCAGGGCGGGCAGGGCGGGCGCCGAGGGCCGCGCCGCTCAGGCGGCCGTGCCGAACACCTCGGCCAGCACGCGCTCCACGCGCACGCCGGCATCGGTGTCGTCCAGCGGATCTCGGCGCAGGCGATGGCGCAGCGCCGGGCGGGCGACGGTGCGGATGTGGGCGTCGGCCACGGCCGCGTCGCCCTGAAGCGCGGCGTAGGCGCGCGCGGCGCGCATCAGCGTCAGCTCGCCGCGCAGGCCGTCGGTGCCCAGGCCCATGCACAGGCTGGCGATGCGCGCCAGGGCTTCGTCGCCGAGCTGCACCTCGGGCAGGCGCTCGCGGGCCCGCACCAGGCGGCGTCGCGTGGCGTCCTCGTCCTTCTTCCAGCGCGCCGCGAAGGCCTCGGCGTCGCGCTCGAAGGCGTCGCGGCGCTTGATGACCTCGATACGCGTGGCCAGGTCCTGCGGCGTGCGCACGTCCACGGCCAGGCCGAAGCGGTCGAGCAGCTGCGGGCGCAGTTCGCCCTCCTCGGGGTTGCCGCTGCCCACCAGCACGAAGCGCGCCGGGTGGCGCACCGACAGGCCCTCGCGCTCGACGACGTTCTCGCCCGAGGCGGCAACGTCGATGAGCAGGTCGACGAGGTGGTCCTCCAGCAGGTTGACCTCGTCGATGTACAGGAAGCCGCGGTGCGCGCGCGCCAGCAGACCGGGCTCGAAGTGCTTGCTGCCCTCGGTGAGGGCGCGCTCGATGTCGAGCGCGCCGACGACGCGGTCTTCGGTGGCGCCCAGCGGCAGGTCGACCACGGGCACGCCCACCAGCGCGCTCTTGCCGCCGGCACGGCCGGCGCAGGGCTCGGCCTTGCTGCAGAACGGCCGGGCGGGGTCGCAGCCGTAGCGGCAGCCGACCACGGCCTTCATCTTCGGCAGCAGCGCGGCCAACGCGCGCACCGCCGTGCTCTTGCCGGTGCCGCGGTCGCCGAAGATCAGCACGCCGCCGACGCTCGGATCCACCGCGGCGACGAGGATGGCGAGCTTCATCTCGTCCTGGCCGACGATGGCGCTGAAGGGAAAGGCGTGGGACATCTTCTCGGCGCGGGCGCCCGGGATGACCGGCGCCCTGTGAGTGTCAACTTCAATATACACGACAGATCCCCGCGAACCCTGACGCTTCGCAAAGTGAAGGCCCGCAAAGGACGACGGCGCCGGCGTGTGGGACACGTCGGCGCCGTCGGGGGCGCAGGCCGCAGGGGCTGCTGAAGCGTGGTGGGCGGTGCAGGGTTCGAACCTGCGACCCCTGCCGTGTGAAGGCAGTGCTCTACCGCTGAGCTAACCGCCCGGAATCTGTGAACACACCGTGTTCCGGGAAGCCCGGGATTATGCCACGGCCGCTGGCGCTTCTGCGGGGCGCCACACCGCGCCCTTCTTGCAGGACTTGTCCAGCCCGCGCAGCAACTCGTCGTGCGCCTCGCGTTCGGCCGCGCTGGCGGCCAGCAGCGGCAGCGCGTAGGCGCGCAGGTCGGACGCGGCATCCAGGCCGCGTGCACCGCCCGGCGCCGACGCGCCCTCGCCCGCGTCGATGACCAGCGAGTCCTGCCCGCGCGTCATCGCCAGGTACACCTGCGCCAGCAGGTCGGCGTCGATCAGCGCGCCGTGCAGGTCGCGCCCGGAGTTGTCGACCTCCAGCCGCCGGCACAGCGCGTCGAGCGAGTTGCTCTTGCCGGGAAACTGCTCGCGCGCCATCAGCAGGCTGTCGGTCACCTGCGCGCAGTGCTGCGCGAAGCGCGGCCGGCCCAGGCGGGCCAGCTCGGCGTCGAGGAAGGCCAGGTCGAAGGCGGCGTTGTGGATGATGACCTCGGCACCGGCCACGAAGGCCAGCAGGTCGTCGGCCACGGTCGCGAAGGGCGGCTTGTCGGCCAGGAAGTCGTCGGTGATGCCGTGCACGCGCACCGCGTCGGGATGGCTGCTGCGTCCCGGGTTCACGTAGTGGTGGAAGCGGCGGCCACTGAAGCGGCGGTTGTCCAGCTCGATGCAGGCGACTTCGATGATGCGGTCGCCCTGCTCGGCCGCCAGGCCGGTGGTTTCGGTGTCGAGGAAGACTTGGCGCATGGCCGGCATGCTAGCGGGCCGCGGCGGCCTGGCGGCCAAACCGCAGCCACAGCGCCGCGCCGGCGGCAATCATCGGCAGGCACAGCCACTGCCCCATGCTCAGGCCCAGCGCCAACACGCCCAGGAAGCTGTCGGGCTCGCGGAAGAACTCCGCCACGAAGCGCAGCACGCCGTAGCCCACCAGGAAGGCCGCCGCCACCTGCCCGCGCGCCCGCTCGCGCTGGCCGTACCACCACAGCAGCGCGAACAGCAGCAGCCCCTCCAGCAGGAACTGGTAGAGCTGCGAGGGGTGGCGCGGCAGCGCGCTGCCGCTCTGCGGGAACACCATCGCCCAGGGCAGCGCGGGGTCGGCGGCGCGGCCCCAGAGCTCGCCGTTGATGAAGTTGCCGATGCGGCCCGAGGCCAGGCCCGTGGGCACGCAGGGCGCCACCACGTCCATCACCTCCAGGAACGGGCGATCGCGCGTGCGGGCCCACAGCGCCATCGCGGCGACCACGCCCAGCAGGCCGCCGTGGAAGCTCATGCCACCCTTCCAGAGCATGAGCATCTCCAGCGGGTTGGCGAGGTACTGGCCGGGCTTGTAGAACAGCGCGTAGCCCACGCGGCCGCCGACGATCACGCCGATCACGCCCCAGAACAGCAGGTCCTCCACGTCGCGGCGGCTCCAGCCGCGCGAGGCGAAGTGCGGCTGCGCCACGCGGCGCGTGCCCAGCCACCAGAACAGGAAGAAGGCCACGAGGTACGTCAGGCCGTACCAGTGCACGGCCAGCGGGCCGATGGCGATGGCGACGGGGTCGAACTGCGGGTGCTGGAGCATCGGCGGGGGCGCCACGGGGCGACCGTGGCGGCGAGGGATGCACCATTCTCGCCCGGCGAGCGCCAAGGCCGGCGGCCGGCGCCTTACTCGCCCAGGTACGCGGCCCGCACCTTGGGGTCGGCCAGCAGCGCCTTGGCCTCGCCCGTCATCGTGATCTCGCCCGACTCCATCACGTAGCCGCGGTCGGCCAGGCCCAGCGCGCGGCTGGCGTTCTGCTCCACCAGCAGCACCGTGGTGCCGCGGGCGTGGATGTCGGCCACGACCTCGAAGATCTTGTCCACCATGATGGGCGACAGGCCCATGCTGGGCTCGTCGAGCAGCAGCACCTTGGGCTGGGCCATCAGCGCCCGGCCCATGGCCAGCATCTGCTGCTCGCCGCCGCTCATGGTGCCGGCCAGCTGCGCGGCACGCTCCTTCAGCCGCGGGAAGATGCCGAAGACGCGCTCGATGTCGGCGGCGATGCCGGCCTTGTCGTTGCGCACGAAGGCGCCCATCTGCAGGTTCTCGACGATGGTCATGCGCGCAAACACGCCGCGGCCCTCGGGCACCATCACCAGCCCCTGCGCGACCAGATCCCAGGCGCCCTGCCCCCGGATGGGCTTGCCCAGGTAGTGGATCTCGCCGTCGGCTGCCGGCAGCGTGCCCGTGACGGCCTTCAGCGTCGTCGTCTTGCCGGCCCCGTTGGCGCCGATGAGGCTGACGAGCTCGCCCTGGCGGACCTCGAAGCTCACGCCCTTGACGGCCTGGATGCCGCCGTAGGCGACCTTCAGGCCGCTGACCTTGAGCAGGGCCTCGCCCTTGTCGCTGGACGTCATCGCTTCCTCAATGCGTGGCGTGACCGGCGCCCAGGTAGGCCTCGATCACCTTCTCGTTCCTCTGCACCTCGCCGGGCGTGCCCTCGGCGATCTGCTTGCCGTAGTCGAGCACGGTGACGCGATCGCACAGGCCCATCACCAGCTTCACGTCGTGCTCGATCAGCAGGATGGTGCGGCCGTCCTTGCGGATGCGGTCGATCAGCTCGCGCAGCACCACCTTCTCGGTGGCGTTCATGCCCGCGGCGGGCTCGTCGAGCGCGATCAGCTTGGGCTCGGTGGCCAGCGCGCGCGCGATCTCCAGCCGGCGCTGGTCGCCGTAGCTCAGCGTGCGCGCGCGGTACTCGGCGTAGCGGCCGATGCCAACGTAGTCGAGCAGCTCCTGGGCACGCTGCGTGATCGCGGCCTCCTCGGCCTTGAAGCCGGCGGTGCGGAAGATGGCGCCCAAGAGCCCCGACTTCGTGCGCACGTGGCGGCCGACCATGACGTTCTCCAGCGCCGTCATCTCGGGGAACAGGCGGATGTTCTGGAAGGTGCGCGCGATGCCCTGGCGCGCCACCTCGTGCACCGCCGTGGGCTCGTAGGGCGCGCCGCCGAGCTCGAAGCTGCCGCCGTCGGGCGTGTACAGGCCCGTGATGACGTTGAAGAAGGTGGTCTTGCCGGCGCCATTGGGGCCGATCAGGCCGTAGACCTGGCCGGCGCGGATGGTGATGCCGACGTCGGACAGCGCCTGCAGGCCGCCGAAGCGCTTGCTGACGCCGGCGACCTTGAGGACGACCTCGCCCGCGAGCGTGCTGTGCGGGGTGCTCATGCCTTGGCCGCCCCGCCGTCGGCCGGCGTCGGTTGCGACGCCGCCTTGCCGTGCTCGCGCGCCGGCCACAGGCCGCGCGGCCGCAGCAGCATGATGGAGATCATGGCCAGCGCGATCAGCAGCTGGCGCAGGATGGACGCGTCGAGCCGCCCGCCCGTGAGCTGCTGAAGCGGGCCCGACACGGCGCGCAGCACCTCGGGCAGCGCGGCCAGCAGCAGCGCCCCCAGCACCACGCCGGGCAGGTGGCCCATGCCGCCAAGCACGACCATGGCGACGATCATCACGCTCTCCATCAGGCTGAAGCTCTCGGGGCTGACGAAGCCCTGGAAGGCCGCGAACATGCTGCCGCTGACGCCCCCGAAGGTGGCGCCCATGCCGAAGGCCAGCAGCTTCATGTTGCGCGTGTTGATGCCCATCGCCTTGGCGGCGATCTCGTCCTCGCGGATCGCCATCCAGGCGCGGCCGATGCGGCTGGTTTCGAGGCGATGGCAGATGACGACGCTCGCCACCACGAGGATCAGGAACAGGTAGTAGTACAGCGTGACCGACGGGATGCTGAAGCCGCCCACGAGCAGGGGTTTGCCGAAGTTGACCCAGGGCTCGGCGGCCGGACCGATGGTCATCGGGTCGATGCGGTCCAGGCCACGCGGCCCGTTGGTGATGTTCACCGGGTGCTCGAGGTTGTTCAGGAACACGCGGATGATCTCGCCGAAGCCCAGCGTGACGATGGCCAGGTAGTCGCCGCGCAGCTTGAGCACTGGCGTGCCCAGCAGCACGCCGGCGATGGCCGCCAGGCCCGCGGCAAGCGGGATGACCATCCAGATGGGCGTGTGCAGCCCGTTCGGGAACCACGCGGCGATGGCCGGGAAGGTCTCGAACAGGTGCGGGCTGGCGAGCAGCGCGTACATGTACGCGCCCACCGCGTAGAACGCGACGAAGCCCAGGTCGAGCAGGCCGGCGTAGCCGACCACGATGTTCAACCCCAGCGCCAGCAGCACGTACAGCAGCGCCGTGGCGAGGATGCGGATCCAGAAGTTGCCCAGGCCCACGGACTGCATCACCAGCGGCAGCGCCAGCAGCGCCAGCGCGCACAGCACGAAGACCACGATCTTGGTCTGCATCGACTGCATCGCGGCTCCTCCCTCAGGCCCGGTCGGCCACGCGCTCGCCCAGCAGGCCCTGCGGCCTGAGCGTGAGCACGAGGATCAGCGCCACGAAGGCGAAGATGTCGGCGTAGTGGCTGCCCAGCACGCCGCCGGTCAGCGCACCCAGGTAGCCGGCGCCCAGCGCCTCCACCAGGCCCAGCAGAAGCCCCCCCACCACGGCGCCGGCCAGGTTGCCGATGCCGCCGAGCACCGCCGCCGTGAAGGCCTTCAGGCCGGGCAGGAAGCCCATGGTGTGCTGCACCGTGCCGTAGTTGGCCGCCCACATGATGCCGGCCACGGCCGCGAGCACCGCGCCGATCACGAAGGTGGCCGAGATCACGAGGTCGGGCTTGACGCCCATCAGGGCCGCCACGCGCGGGTTCTCGGCAGTGGCGCGCATGGCGCGGCCCAGCTTGGTGCGGTTGACGATGTACATCAGCACGGCCAGCACGATGGCCGTGACGCCCAGGATCAGCACCTGCGTGACCGTGATCACCGGGCCGCCCAGGTCGATGGGCTCGGTGGGCAGCAGCTGCGGGTAGGGCTTGGGGTTGGGCTTCCAGATGATCATGGCGATGGTCTGCAGCAGCAGGCTGATGCCCATCGCGGTGATCAGCGGCGCCAGCCTCGGGGCGTTGCGCAGCGGGCGGTACGCCAGCTTCTCGATCGTGAAGTTCAGCGCCGCGCACACCACCACCGCACAGCCCATCGACACGAGCATCAACGCCCAGCCGGGCAGCCCGGTGTCGACCAGCAGCGTCACCACCGTCCAGCTGGTGAGGGCGCCGAACATCAGCACCTCGCCGTGGGCGAAGTTGATGAGGTTGATGATGCCGTAGACCATCGTGTAGCCCAGGGCCACGAGCGCGTACATGCTGCCCAGGACCAGACCGTTGATGATCTGCTGGAGGAAGATTTCCATTCGGGGGTTCTCCGTTGGCCGGGGAGTCATGCAAGAAACCGGCCCGGGGTCGACGGGGCGGATTCTAGGTGTCGGCTCCAGAGGCCTCGGTCGGGGGTTTGCGAGCGGCCTCGGCATTGCGGCGGCGCAGCTCGGCCAGCCGCTCGCCAATCCGCAGCTCCAGCCCGCGCGGCACCGGCTCGTAGAAGCGCCGGTCCACCAGGTGGGGCGGCAGGTAGGTCTCGCCGGCCGCGTGGCCGTCGTGCTCGTCGTGCGCGTAGCGGTAGCCGGCGCCCACGCCCAGCGACTTCATCAGCGCCGTGGGTGCGTTGCGCAGGTGCACGGGCACCGGGTGGGTGCCGTCCCGGCCCACCTGCTCGCGCAGTGCGCCCCAGGCCCTGTAGACGGCATTGGACTTGGGCGCCACGGCCAGGTAAGCCGTGGCCTGCGCCAGCGCCAGCTCGCCCTCGGGCGAGCCCAGGCGCTCGTACGCCGCCGCGGCGTCGAGCGTCAGCGCCAGCGCCCGCGGGTCCGCGAGGCCGATGTCCTCGCTGGCCATGCGCACCAGCCGGCGTGCGGCATAACGCGGATCCATGCCGGCATCGAGCATGCGCGCCAGCCAGTACAACGCGGCGTCGGGGTCGGATCCGCGCACGCTCTTGTGCAGGGCCGAGATCAGGTCGTAGAAGACGTCGCCACCCTTGTCGCCACGGCGCAGCAGCCGGCCCAGCGCGGCCTCGAGCTGCGGCGGCCCCAGCAGCGCGGCCCCCGGGTTGGCGGCCACCGCGCTCTCGTAGCCGTTGAGCAGCCGGCGGCCGTCGCCGTCGGCGAAGCCGATCAGTTGCGCCCGCGCCGCTTCGTCCAGCGCGGGGCCGCCGGTGGCCGCACGGGCGCGGTCGAGCAGCTCGCCGAGGTCGGCCTCGGTCAGCGGCTCCAGCACGAACACCGCCGCGCGCGACAGCAGTGCGGCGTTGACCTCGAAGCTGGGGTTCTCGGTGGTGGCGCCGATGAAGCTGAACAAGCCCGCCTCCACGTGCGGCAGGAACGCGTCCTGCTGCGCCTTGTTGAAGCGATGAACCTCGTCGACGAACAGCACCGTCGCGCGGCCCTGGCGCGCCAGGCGCTGCGCCTGCTCCACGGCCTCGCGGATCTCCTTCACGCCCGACAGCACCGCCGACAGCACGATGAAGTGGGCGCCGGTGGCACCGGCCAGCAGCCGCGCCAGCGTCGTCTTGCCGACGCCGGGCGGGCCCCAGAGGATCATCGACGGCAGCCGCGCGGCGTCGAAGGCCACGCGCAGCGGCTTGCCCGGCGCGAGCAGGTGGCGCTGGCCGACGACGTCGTCCAGCGTGCGCGGCCGCAGGCGCTCGGCCAGGGGCACGGTGCCGGGGGTCGGCGCGCCGCCCGCCGGCGGGTCTTCGAACAGCCCTTCCTGCGCCATGCGCCCTCGGCGCTACTGCTCGACGAGGTCCGCGCCTGGCGGCACGACGAACCGGAAGCGCTCGGGCGGCACCGCCACGTTGGCCTCGAAGCGTGTGAAGGCCAGCCGCGTGCGCTGCCCGAAGCCGTCCTGCACCTCGATGACGGCCAGCTCGTTGCCTCGGAAGCCCACGCGCATCCACTGGAACGCGCCGTCGCGGGCCTGCGGCGTGGCGCGCACCCAGTCCAGGCCGTCGGCCGCGGGCTCGGCACTCAGGCTGAAGGCCGGCTCCAGCGCGCCGCCGGCCAGCAGTGCCGCCGGCGTCGACGCCAACGCCTGACCCAGGGCGCGCGAGCTCACCTGGTTGAGGTCGGGGTCGTGCAGCCAGACCTTGCGCCCGTCGGACACCAGCGTCTGCTCGAAGGGCTTGCGGTAGACGAAGCGGAAGCGGTCGGGCCGCGCGAACGCGAACTCGCCGCTGCTGGTGCGGCGGCGCTGGCCGTCGGGGGAGGTGACGGTTTGCGTGAACTGGGCCTGGCCGCTGCGCGTGTCGCGCACGAAGGCGCGCAGCCGCTCGACCGCGTCCTGGCCGCGGGCCGCGGGCGCGAGCGCCAGGCCCGTGGCGGCGAGCAGCAGGGCGCGGCGGCCGACAGGGAAGGTCTTCATTCGTCGCGCTTGGGCACGAGGATGTCGCGGTTGCCGTTGTGGCCCATCGGCGAGACCAGCCCGCTCTGCTCCATCTGCTCCAGCAGCCGCGCCGCCCGGTTGTAGCCGATGCGCAGGTGGCGCTGCACCAGCGAGATGCTGGCGCGCTTGTGCTGCAGCACCACGGCCACGGCCTGGTCGTACAGGGTGTCGCCCTCGCCGCCGCTGGTGGCGGCTGCGCCGCCGGCCTGCGCGGCATCGCCCTCGCCGTCGAGCACGCCGCCCTCGAGGATGCCCTCCACGTAGTTGGGCTCGCCCTGCTGCCGCAGGTACTCGACGACACGGTGGACCTCGTCGTCGGAGACGAACGCGCCGTGCACGCGCACCGGCAGCCCGGTGCCGCTGGCCATGTAGAGCATGTCGCCCATGCCGAGCAGCGCCTCGGCGCCCATCTGGTCGAGGATGGTGCGGCTGTCGATCTTGCTGCTGACCTGGAAGCTGATGCGGGTGGGGATGTTGGCCTTGATCAGGCCGGTGATCACGTCGACGCTGGGGCGCTGCGTGGCCAGGATCAGGTGCATTCCCGAGGCGCGGGCCTTCTGCGCCAGCCGCGCGATCAGCTCCTCGATCTTCTTGCCCACCACCATCATCAGGTCGGCGAGCTCGTCGATCACCACCACCACGTGCGGCAGCCGCTCCAGCGGCTCGGGCTCCTCGGGCGTCAGGCTGAAGGGGTTGCCGATCTTCTCGCCGCGCTCGGCGGCCTCGGCGATCTTGCGGTTGTAGCCGGCCAGGTTGCGCACGCCCAGCTTGCTCATCAGCTTGTAGCGGCGCTCCATCTCGCCGACGCACCAGTTCAGCGCGTTGGCGGCCTGCTTCATGTCGGTGACGACGGGCGCCAGCAGGTGCGGGATGCCCTCGTAGACGCTCATCTCGAGCATCTTCGGGTCGATCAGGATCAGCCGCACGTCGCGCGCCTCGGCCTTGTACAGCAGGCTCAGGATCATCGCGTTGATGCCCACCGACTTGCCCGAGCCGGTGGTGCCGGCCACCAGGCAGTGGGGCATCTTGGCGAGGTCGGCCACCACGGGGTGGCCGATGATGTCCTTGCCCAGGCCCATGGTCAGCAGCGAGGCGCTGGCGTTGTAGACCTCCGAGCCCAGGATCTCGGACAGGCGGATGGTCTGCCGGCGCGCGTTGGGCAGCTCCAGCGCCATGTAATTCTTGCCCGGGATGACCTCGACGACGCGGATGCTCACGAGGCTGAGCGAGCGCGCCAGGTCC
This sequence comes from uncultured beta proteobacterium, assembly GCA_903828235.1. Taxonomy (GTDB): domain Bacteria; phylum Pseudomonadota; class Gammaproteobacteria; order Burkholderiales; family Burkholderiaceae_C; genus Rubrivivax. Next base: position 10,763 of record CAIKLM010000048.1, read on the forward strand.
TTGGCCAGGTTGACGATCTGCGCGCCCTTCACGCCGGTGGCGGGCTCGATCTCGTAGCGCGTGATCACGGGGCCGGGGCTGGCGGCCACCACGCGGACCTCGACGCCGAAGTCCTTGAGCTTCTTCTCGATGAGCCGGCTGGTCATCTCCAGCGACTCGGGCGTCACCGTCTCCTGGCGGTTGCCGGCGGCATCGAGCAGGTCCACCTGCGGCAGCCGGTTGTCGCTCAGTTCGGCGAACAGCGGCTGCTGGCGCTCCCGGGCCACGCGGGCCGAGGGCGCGGGGGGCGCGGCGGGGGGCGCCACCACCACCGGCGGGTGTTCCTCGACCGCCTGGCGCTCCTCGACGACGACGTGCTCGCGCTCGCGTGCGGCCAGCTCGCCCAGGCGCAGGTCCTCGGCGCGCTCGCGGGTCTCTGCCCGACGCTCCCGCAGGCGGTCGACCCAGGCGCCGAGCGACTCGATCACCGACAGCCACGAGAAGCGCAGCGCCAGCGAGCTGCCGGCCAGCAGCGCCGCGATCCACAGCACGCCCGAGCCGGCGAAGCCCAGCCACTGCATTGACAACGACCCCAGCCACCACCCCAGCACACCGCCCGCGTGGCCCGGCAGCGCGGGCTCAAAGCGGTACAGCCGGGTCCACTCCAGCGCGCAGCTGGCGGCCAGCAGCAGCGCCAGCCCCAGCAGCACCCGCGCCCGGGCGGACGGCGCCGGCACGGGCTCGCCGCGCAGCGCGCGCGCCAGCGCGCCCAGCCAGGCGCGCAGCGCCACCGGCAGCAGCCACCAGGCCGACCAACCGAACAGGAACAGCGCCAGGTCGGACGCCCGCGCGCCCAGCAGGCCCGCGGCGTTGCGCACTCGCTCGCCAGTGCCCGAGGTGGAGAAGGCCGGATCGCCCGCGTGCCGCGTGGCCATCGCCAGGAAGAACAGCAACAGCGCCAGCGCGCCCAGTCCCAGCCAGGCCTTGCGGCGCCAGCCGGCAGCGCCGTCTGCGCCGGCTCCGGCACCACCGACGACCGCGTCGCCGGGATCGCCCTGCAGCGAACCGAGGGGAAAACTCATGCCCGGGATTCTGGCCGATGCCGAGCCGGGCTCGGCGGGGCGGGGCTCAATCGTTCGTCAGGCGTTCCTTGATGATCACCGAGCCGTTCTCCTGCGTCTCGATGACACCGCGCTCCTCGAGGTCCTTCATGACGCGGCTGACCATCTCGCGCGAGGCGCCCACCACCTTGGCCATGTCCTGGCGGCTGACCTTGTGGCGGATGATCTTGGTGCCGTCGATCTCCTCGGCCATGTCGAGCAGGGTGCGGGCAACGCGGCCGTAGACGTCGAGCAGGGCCAGGCTCTCGATCTGGCGGTCGGCGTTGCGCAGCCGCTTGACCAGGCCGCGCAGCACGCCGTAGGCCAGCGTGCTGTGCTCGGGCAGGCAGCGCGCGAAGTCGGCGCGGGCCAGCACCAGCATGTCGGTCTGGATCTCGGCCCTCACGGTGGCGCTGTGGGGTTCGTTGTCGATGAGGCTCATCTCGCCGACGTAGTCGCCGGCCTCGAGCACGGCCAGGATGACCTCGCGGCCGCGCGTGTCGGAGGTCAGCACGCGGGCGCGGCCGTTGAGCAGGATGAACAGCGCGTTGCTCTTGCGCCCTTGCTCGACCACGAGCTCGCCGCGGCGGAAGCGACGCTTCACCACGCTGTCGGCAATCGCCTGGGCCTGGTCGGCCGTCAGCATCGAGAACAGCGGCACGCGGCGGATCAGGTCCAGGTTCGACAGCATCGACATGCGGTGGGCTCCTCGTGTGGTCGCAGGCGGTGCTCGGCGGCGCGCTCTGCAAGAATCGGACTCGAACCGGGGGGCTATTGTGCCCATTGCAGGCCTTGCGCCCCAGGGGTGCACCCCCAAGCTCATCATCCGAACGTCGCCGGCGCGCGACGGCACTCTTCACACCACTTCGCCCCGACCATGTCCACCACCCCGCTCCACGCCCGCGTCCTGATCCTGGGCTCCGGCCCCGCCGGCTACACCGCGGCGCTGTACGCCGCCCGCGCCAACCTGAACCCGGTGCTCGTGACCGGCATCGCCCAGGGCGGGCAGCTCATGACCACCACCGATGTCGACAACTGGCCGGCCGACGTGCACGGCGTGCAGGGCCCGGAGCTGATGCAGCGCTTCCTGGCGCATGCGGAGCGCTTCAACACCCAGATGGTGTTCGACCACATCAACGAGGTCGACCTCCGCGAGCGGCCGTTCAGGCTCAAGGGCGACAGCGGCAGCTACACCTGCGACACGCTGATCGTCGCCACCGGGGCCAGCGCCAAGTACCTGGGACTGCCCAGCGAGCAGGCCTTCATGGGCAAGGGCGTGAGCGGCTGCGCCACCTGCGACGGCTTCTTCTACCGGGGGGATACGGTCTGCGTGGTCGGCGGCGGCAACACGGCGGTCGAAGAGGCCCTGTACCTGTCGAACATCGCCGACAAGGTGCACCTGGTGCACCGCCGCGACCGCTTCCGCGCCGAGGCCATCATGGTCGACAAGGTCATGGCCAAGGTGGCAGCCGGCAAGATCGAGCTGCACCTTTGGAACACGCTCGACGAGGTGCTGGGCGACGACACCGGCGTCACCGGCGTGCGCCTGAAGAGCACGCAGGACGGCAGCACCAAGGAGCTGGCGCTCAAGGGCTGCTTCATCGCCATCGGCCACCAGCCCAACACCGACATCTTCAAGGGCCAGCTCGAGATGAAGGACGGCTACATCGTCACCCGCACGGGCCTCGACGGCATGGCCACGATGACCAGCGTGCCCGGCGTCTTCGCGGCCGGCGACGTGCAGGATCACATCTACCGCCAGGCCATCACCTCGGCCGGCACCGGCTGCATGGCGGCGCTGGACGCGCAGCGCTTCCTGGAACAACACGAGGCCTGAGCCCGCGAGGACATGATCCGCGCCCACGGTCGGGCGGTCGCCCGGATATACTCGCGGGCTTTGCCGCTCTTCGGGGTGGCGCAGGAAACCGCCACCTGCATTTCTGGCGAGGTCAAGCCGCAACACACCGCCGTCGGGCATTCACGTCCTGCAGCACGGGCCAAACGCCCCGGGGTGCCGGCTGTTCATGGAGAGGTGACCCATGTCACGCGTCTGCCAAGTCACGGGCAAAGGCCCGATGGTCGGGAACAACGTGTCCCACGCCAACAACAAGACCAAGCGCCGGTTCCTGCCGAACCTGCAGTACCGCCGCTTCTGGGTCGAGAGCGAGAACCGTTTCGTGCGCCTGCGCGTCACGAATGCCGCCCTGCGTCTGATCGACAAGAAGGGCATCGACGTCGTCCTGGCAGACCTGCGCGCGCGCGGCGAAGCCTGATCAGCGAAGGAGCATCATCATGGCCAGCAAAGGCGGACGCGAGAAGATCAAGCTGGAGTCGACGGCCGGCACCGGGCACTTCTACACCACGAGCAAGAACAAGAAGACCACGCCCGAGAAGCTCGAGTTCCTGAAGTTCGACCCCAAGGCGCGCAAGCACGTGCTCTACAAGGAAGTGAAGCTGAAGTAAGCCGCTGCGGCGCTTCACTCCCGAAACCCGCCCCGACGATCGTCGGCGCGGGTTTTTCGTTTGCCCGGCGTTGCCGGGGGCGCATGAAAAAGGGCTCCCCGTGGGGAGCCCTTGTCGGCCGGGCGCGGTCGGCCCGGGATCTCGCTGTCAGCGGACGATGCCCAGCGATTCCTTCTTGCCACCCTTGTAGGTGTACAGCGTCAGGGCGCCGTTCTTGATGTCGCCCTTCTCGTCGAAGGCGATCTTGCCCGTCACGCCCTGGTACTCGATGGCCTTCAGGGCCGGCAGGTACTTCTTGGGGTCGGCCGAGTCGGCCTTCTGCATGGCGGCGACCATGGTCATCACGGCGTCGTACACGTACGGGGCGTAGATCTGCACGTCGGCGTTGAACTTGGCCTTGAAGTCGGTCTTGAACTTCTCCATCGCGGGCTTGCCGGCCTCGTCGATGCCACCGGCCTCGGCGCAGACGACCTGGCTGTCGCGCATCGCGCCGGCCGCCAGCTTGGGCAGCTCACCCGTGCAGATGCCGTCGCCGCCCATGAACTTGGCGTTGATGCCCAGTTGCTTCATCTGACGCATCATCGGGCCGGCCACGGCGTCCATGCCGCCGAAGAACACGACGTCGGGCTTCTTGGCCTTCAGGCTGGTCAGGATGCCGGTGAAGTCGGTGGCCTTGTCGCTGGTGAACTCGCGACCCACCACGCTGCCGCCCGCGGCGGTGACGCCCTTCTCGAACTCGTCGGCCACGCCCTGCCCGTACGCGGTGCGGTCGTCGATGACGGCGATGCTCTTGCCCTTCAGCTCGGTGACGGCGTACTTGCCCAGCGTGCCGCCGAGGTGGACGTCATCGGCCACGACGCGGAACGTGGTGGCGTAGCCCTGGCGGGTGAACTTCGGGTTCGTGGCCGAGGGGCTGATCTGGGGGATGCCGGCGTCGCTGTAGATCTTGGACGCGGGGATCGAGGTGCCGCTGTTGAGGTGGCCGATCACGCCGTGCACCTTGGCATCGACCAGCTTCTGCGCCGCGGCCGTGCCCTGCTTGGGATCGGCGGCGTCGTCTTCGGCCAGCAGCTCGAACTTGACCTTCACGCCCTGGATGGTCAGGCCCTTGGCGTTGAGATCGTCGATCGCCATGCGCGCGCCGTTCTCGTTGTCCTTGCCCAGGTGGGCGATGGAGCCGCTGATCGGGCCGACGTGGCCGATCTTGATGGTGGTCGGGGCCGCCGGCGCGGCGGGGGCCGCGGGAGCCGGAGCGGGGGCCGGCTCCTTCTTGCCGCAGGCGGCGAGCAGGGCAATGGTCATCGCCGAGGCGGCGACAAGCTTGAAGTTCATGGGGTCCTCCTGGGGGGCGAAAAACGCTCGATTGTAGGCACGGCAACCCACGCGCCATCCGGACTAGCGCTAGGAATCCGGGCGGCCGAGCCGCTGCGGGCGCCCTCAGCGCCCGTCGTAGCGCAGCACCGGCTCCCAGCCTTGCGCCTTGTAGGCGCGCCAGCGGCGGCGCCCTGCGGCCACGTCCTCGTCGGCCCGCGCCACGAGTTCGATCAGGCGTTCGCAGCCGTCGAAGCGCGACGGCTCATCCGCGCCGAGGTTGACCCACACCGGGGGCCTGGGCGAGCCGTCGACGGCCGTGTCGAAGGTCGGCAGCAGCCACAGCGCGCTGCGCCGCCATGCGGCGGTTGCGACGCCGGGGCGCGCGTGGGCCATGAACTCGCCCGGCTCGGACACCCACAGCTGGCGCGACAGCGCCTCCCAGTGGGGAGAGGCCACGCACACGCGCCCGCCGGCCCGCAGCGCCTTGCGCAACAGCCGCGCGGCGTGGTCCAGCGGCTCGGCCAAGCCGGTGTGGAACTCGACCTCCACGCCCTGCGGCCCCCGCGGCTTGGCTGCCCGCCGACCGCGCCGCCTAGCGGGCGCGACCGAGCACGAAGTGCGTCAGCAGCGGCACCGGCCGGCCGGTGGCGCCCTTGGCAGCGCCGCTCTTCCAGGCGGTGCCGGCGATGTCGAGGTGCGCCCAGCGCAGCTTGCCCGCGAAGCGCTTCAGGAACATGGCCGCCGTGACGGCTCCGCCGGCGCGGCCGCCGACGTTGCCCAGGTCGGCAAAGTTGCTCTTCAGTGCCTCGTCGTACTCGTCGTCCAGCGGCAGGCGCCAGGCGGGGTCGAAGGCGGCGTCGCCGGCCGCCTGCAGCTCGGCGGCGAGGGCGTCGTCGGGGCTGAACAGGCCGCTGCGGTGGTGGCCCAGCGCGATGACGCAGGCGCCGGTCAGCGTGGCGATGTCCACCACCGCCGCCGGCTTGAAGCGCTCGGCGTAGGTCAGCGCGTCGCACAGGATCAGGCGGCCCTCGGCGTCGGTGTTGAGGATCTCGATCGTCTGCCCGCTCATGCTGGTGACGACGTCGCCGGGCTTGACGGCGCGGCCGCTGGGCATGTTCTCGGTGGCCACGACGATGCCGACCAGGTTGACCTGGGCCTTCAGCCGCGCCACGGCAGCCATGGTGCCCAGCACGCTGGCGGCGCCGCCCATGTCGAACTTCATCTCGTCCATCTCGGCAGCGGGCTTGAGGCTGATGCCGCCGGTGTCGAACGTGATGCCCTTGCCCACCAGCACCACGGGCGCATCGGCCTTGGCGCTGCCCATCCAGCGCATGACGATGAACTTCGGCGGCTGCTCCGAGCCCTGCGCCACGGCGAGGAACGAGCCCATGCCGAGCTTCTCGCAGTCCTTGCGCTCGAGCACCTCGACCTTCAGACCGTGGCTGCGGGCCATGGCCAGCGCCTGCTGCGCCAGATGGGTGGGCGTGCAGTGGTTGCCCGGGCGGTTGGCCCACTCGCGGGCCAGCGTCACCCCCTCGGCCAGCGCCTCGCCGGTGCGCAGCCCCTCGGCCACCGCGCCGGCCTCGGCCTTGTCGGTGCACACCACCGTCAGCGTCTTCAGGCGCGACGGCGTCGGCGCGCTGGGCTTGGTCTCGCGGTACAGGTAGGTGGCCTCAGCGGCCACCACGGCCACGGCCTCGCCGTGGCTGGCCGACAGCGTGCCGAAACCGGCCGGGCACACGGCCAGCGTGCGCGCGCCGCCGCCCTTGAGAGCGGCCAGGCCGGCGGCCAGCGCGCGGCGGAAGGCGCGCGCCGTGGCGCCACCGGCAAAGGCGAAGGCCACGCGCGCGGCCTTCACGCCGGCCACGCGGTGCGCGTACAGCACCTGCGCGGGCTTGGCGTCCAGGTCACCGTCCCGCAGGGCCCGCGCGAACTCGTCGGCCAGGGGCTTCTCCAGGGCGGCAGCGGCCTCGGCCGAGGCGACGATGACCAGCAGCGCATCGGCCGCGACCGTCGTGGCCGTGCCGGCCGTGCTTGTCTTGAAGTCCATAATGCAAAAGGGGCAGGTAAAGCGACAAATGGTATTCGATTCGACCGTCCGCAAGGAGCTGGCCCGGGGCTTCGGAGCGACCCTCGTCGTCATCCTGACCATCGTCATCACCAATGCGCTGATCCGCTCGGTGGGCCAGGCCGCCAGCGGCAACGTGGCGCCGCAGGACGTGGTGCTGCTGCTGGGCTACGTCACGCTGGGGCAGCTGCCCACGCTGCTGGCGCTGTCGCTGTTCATCGCCGTGGTGGTGGCGCTGTCGCGCATGTACCGCGACAGCGAGATGATCATCTGGTTCGCCAGCGGCGTGGGCATCGGCCGCTTCGTGCGCCCGGTGCTGCGCACGGCCTGGCCGGTGCTGATGGTGGTGGCGCTGCTGGTGCTGTTCGTGTGGCCCTGGGGCAACCGCGCGAGCCTGGAGCTGCGCGAGCGCTACCAGCAGCGAAGCGACCTCGCCCGGGTCACGCCGGGCGTGTTCCAGACATCCTCCGACGGCAGCCGCGTGTTCTTCGTCGAGCGCGAGAGCCTGGACGGCGTGAACGCCCGCAACGTGTTCATCCTCACCCGCAGCGGGCAGACCGAGTCGGTGACCTCGGCCCGCGCCGGCCGGCTGGAGCGCGAAGGCGACGACCGCTTCCTGGTGCTCGAACGCGGCCAGCGCAACAGCGCCGACCTGGCCACCGGCGATCGCGTGCTGGCCCGCTTCGAGAGCTACCGGCTGCTGGCCGGCGAGCGCGCGGTTCGCTCTGCCGAGAGCCGCTCGCCGCGCACCGTGCCCACCGCCGAGCTGCTGGCCCAGCCCACGGCGCGCCACCAGGCCGAGCTCGCCTGGCGCCTCGGCCTCGTGCTGGGGGCGGCCAACCTGCTGCTGCTGGGCATCGCGCTGTCGGCCTCGCAGCCGCGCCGGGCCAGCAACTGGAACCTGCTGTTCGCGCTGCTGTCCTTCGTCGTCTACTACAACCTCATCAACCTGTCGCAGGCCTGGGTGGCCAGCGGTCGCGCGAGCCTCGGGCAGGCGCTGGCGGGCCTGCACGGCGGGGTGTTCCTGCTGGCCCTGGCCATGCTGTGGTGGCGCGACCACGCCAGCGTCACCCACTGGCCCCTGGCAGGCCGCCGGCGCGCGCGATGAAGACCGTCCGCGCCCTGCTCTACCGCGACATCGTCGCCTCGGTGCTGTTCGTGGCGCTGGCCTTCCTGTCGCTGTTCTACTTCGTGGACTTCGTCGACGCGCTCGAGGGCGTGGGCCAGCGCGGACGCACGGCCTGGCACGCAGCGCTGGCGGCGCTGCTCGAGCTGCCCGGCCACCTGTACGAGCTGATGCCGATCGCGGTGCTGATCGGCAGCATCTACACCCTGTCGCGGCTGGCGCAGACCTCGGAGTTCACCATCCTGCGCACCGGCGGGCTGGGCCCCGGGCGCGCCCTGGGGCTGCTGGCGACGCTGGGCGTGGCCTTCGGCGTCGCCACCTTCGTCGTCGGCGACTTCGTCGCACCCTGGTCCGAGCGCCAGGGCGTGCAGCTGAAGGCCCGCTTTGCCGGCGGCCTGTCGATCGGCGGCGCTGGGGCCTGGCTGCGGGAGCGGCGCGACGGCCCCGGCGACACCGGCCAGCCCGGCAGGCGCAACGTGTCGGTCAATGTCGCCGCCACCGGCAGCGGCGGCACGCTGCTGGGCGTGCGCATCTTCGAGTTCGACGACGACGGCGCGCTGGTCGTGCGCATCGCCGCGCCGCAGGCCCGCGTGGGCCGCGACGGCACCTGGACGCTCAACGACGCCGAGCTCACGCGCTGGCCGGCCGCGCGCGCCGACGGCCCGCCGCGCGTGGAAGCCAGCCGCCACGACACGCTGCAGTGGGCCAGCACGCTGGACGAGGGCGTCGTCGCCGCCGCGGTGCTGCCCGTCAGCACCATGAGCACGCTGGAGCTGTGGCGCTACAGCGAGCACCTGCTGCACCAGGAGCAGGCCAGCCAGAGCCAGCGCATCCGCTTCTGGCGCAAGGCGCTGTACCCGCTGTCGTGCCTCGTGATGATGGCCCTGGCCTTGCCCTTCGCCTACCTGCACGCGCGCGCCGGCGGCGTGAGCCTGAAGGTCTTCGGGGGCATCATGCTGGGCATCAGCTTCGTGCTGCTGAACAATCTGACGGGCCACGTCGGCAACCTGCAGGGCTGGACGCCCTGGGTGGCCGCCGCGGTGCCCAGCCTGGTCTACCTCCTGATGTCGATGGCCGCGTTCGCGTGGCTGGTCCGCTACCGCTGACGCCGCAACGCCCGCCCCATGACGCACGGCCTGATCCTCTTCGCCCACGGCGCGCGCGACCCGCGATGGGCCGCCCCCTTCGAGGCCGTGTCCGCCGCGGTGCGCGCGGCGCGGCCCGGGCTGCCCGTGCGGCTGGCCTTCCTGGAGTTCATGGCGCCCACGCTGCCCGAGGCCGGCGGCGCGCTCGTCGCCGCGGGCTGCTCACACCTGACGGTGCTGCCGATGTTCCTGGGTGCCGGCGGCCACGTCCGCCAGGATCTCCCCCGGCTGCTGGACGGGCTGCGCGCCGCCCACCCCGGCCTTCAGGTGGTGCTGCAGCCGGCGGTGGGCGAGATCGACAGCGTCGTTGCTGCGATGGCCGCCGCCGCCTTGGCCCGGCTGCCGGCCGCGGAGCCTGCGGCATGAACCTGCAGCAGTTCCGCTTCGTGCAGGAGGCGGTGCGCCGCAACCTCAACCTCACCGAGGCGGCCAAGGCGCTGCACACCTCGCAGCCCGGCATCAGCAAGGCCATCATCGAGCTCGAGGAGGAGCTCGGCGTCGAGATCTTCGCGCGCCACGGCAAGCGCATCCGGCGCGTCACCGAGCCGGGGCAGCAGGTGCTGCGCTCGGTGGACATCATCCTGCGCGAGCTGGCCAACCTCAAGCGCATCGGCGAGGAGTTCTCCAAGCAGGACACCGGGCTGCTGTCCATCGCCACCACGCACACCCAGGCGCGCTACTTCCTGCCCGGGCCGGTGGCCGAACTGCGCCGGCGCTTCCCCAAGGTGCAGGTTCAGCTGCACCAGGGCATGCCCGAGCAGGTGGCGCGACTGCTGCTCGACGACGTGGCGGTGATCGGCATCGCCACCGAAGCGCTGGCGTCGCACGAGGGCCTGGTGACCCTGCCCTGCTACGAGTGGCAGCACGTGCTCGTGGTGCCGCCCTCGCACCCGCTGGCCTCGGTGGAGCGGCCCACGCTCGAGCAGCTGGCCGCCGAGCCGCTGGTGCTGTACCACCCCACCGTGACCGGGCGGACGCGCATCGACCAGGCCTTCGCGCGCGCCCACCTGAGCCCGCGCGTGGCGCTCGAGGCCATCGACTCCGACGTCATCATGACCTACGTCCGCCTCGGGCTGGGCATCGGCATCGTCGCCGAGGGCGCCATGGCCGCCGAGCGCCCCGACACCGACCTGATGGCGCGGCCGCTGGGCCACCTGTTCGGCAGCAACCTGACCCGCGTGGCCTTCAAGCGCGGCGCCTGGCTGCGCCGCTACGTGGTGGCCTTCGCCGAACTGCTGTCGCCGCGGCTGTCGCAACCGCTGATCGAGCGGGCGATGCAGGGCGACGGCACCGACTTCAACCTCTAGAACCCACGCCATGGCCGAGACCGCCGTCCGCACCCCCACGCTCACGAGCCGCCTGCCCCAGGTCGGCACCACGATCTTCACCGTGATGTCGGCGCTGGCCGCCGAGCACGGCGCCGTGAACCTCGGGCAGGGCTTCCCCGACTTCGACTGCGACCCAGGGCTGCTCGACGCCGTGCAGGCGGCCATGCGAGAGGGCCTGAACCAGTACCCGCCGATGGCCGGCGTGCCGCTGCTGCGGCAGCGCGTGGCCGACAAGATCGCGGCGCTGTACGGCCACCGCTACGACGCCGATACCGAGATCACCATCACCGCAGGCGCCACGCAGGCCATCCTCACGGCCATCCTGGCCGTCGTGCACCCGGGCGACGAGGTCATCGTGCTCGAGCCCTGCTACGACAGCTACGCACCCAACATCGAGCTCGCTGGCGGGCGCGTCGTGCGCGTGCCGCTCACGCCGGGCAGCTTCCGGCCCGACTTCGCCCGCATCGCCGCCGCGCTGACGCCGCGCACGCGCCTGATCATCGTCAACAGCCCGCACAACCCCAGCGCCACGGTCTGGACGGCGGCCGAGTGGCAGCGCCTCGCGGCGCTGCTGGCGCCCACGGAGGTGCTGCTGGTCAGCGACGAGGTCTACGAGCACATGGTCTTCGACGGCCAGCCCCACGTCAGCGCCAGCAGCATCCCGGCGCTGGCCTCGCGCGCCTTCGTGGTGTCGAGCTTCGGCAAGACCTTCCACGTCACCGGCTGGAAGGTGGGCACGGTGGCCGCGCCGGCCGCGCTGACCGCCGAGTTCCGCAAGGTGCACCAGTTCAACGTGTTCACCGTCAACACGCCGGTGCAGCACGGCCTGGCGCGCTACCTCGCCGACCCGGCGCCCTACACGGGGCTGCCCGCCTTCTATCAGCGCAAGCGCGACCTGTTCCGCACCGGACTGGCCCGCTCGCGCCTGCGCCTGCTGCCCAGCGAGGGCAGCTACTTCCAGCTGGTGGACTATTCGGCCGTGAGCGACCTCGACGAGCTCGCCTTCTGCCGCTGGCTCACCACCGAGGCCGGCGTCGCGGCGATCCCGCTCAGCGCCTTCTACGAGGGCGGCTTCGAGCAGCGACTGGCGCGGCTGTGCTTCGCCAAGAAGGACGACACGCTGCAGCGCGCCGTCGAGCGCCTGGCGCGGCTCTGATCCAGAGCTGCCTGCCGGCAGCCGATCACTTGCGCGGGTCGCGCGGCCGCTTCTCTTCGTCGAGCAGGTGGAAGATGCTCGTCGGCCGGTCGGAGTTCGTGACGTCGAAGTCCAGCGGCGCCGTGGGCAGCGAGTCCTCGGGCGGCATCGTCTCCTTGAAGGCGTCGTGCTCCAGCCCCAGGGGCGGCGCCGAGCCCTGCCCGTCGTCGAGGCCTTCCTCTTCCAGGTCTCGCATGGGCAGCAGCAGGTCGACGCTGCCGGTATCGACGGACGAGCGGTCGAGCAGGTCGCGCGCCAGCGCGTAGAGGAACAGCACCTCGCGGTAGGCCGGCAGGTCGAAGAGCTCGCCACGGCTCTTGCGGAACAGCAGCGCCTCGAGCTCGGCCATGGCATCCAGCGGCCGAGCCCACACCTGCTGCAGCCGCGGGATCACGCCCACGTAGTCCTCCAGCGAGCGGCCCGTGGTCATGTCGACGCCCCACTCCGGCGCATAGGCGTTGAAGCGGTGGTTGAAGCGCTGGCGCGTGCGCTCGTAGGCCTCGTGATCGCCGCGACGGCGATGCATCTCCAGCAGCTTCAGGTAGGGAAGCGGGCTGCCACCGCCCGTGGTGCGGAGGTGCTCCACCAGCAGGTCCACCGCCGCCTCGTCCTGGCCCAGCACCACGAAGAACTCGGCCTGCTGCTCGAGGTCGATCAGCTCCTCGATGGACACGTCGCGCGGAGACGTCTCGTCGCTGCGTCCCCCGACGGGCAGGATGTTGGTGCGCTGCAGTGCGGGCTCGGGCTGGGTGTCGGGCTCGAACAGGGGCGAGCTCGTCGATGGGGCGGTGCGCTGCACGTCAGGGTGCAGGCCGGGGACCGTCTCGGCTGCCACGTCAGGCAACAGCGTGGTGGGCGGCGCCGGCCAGGCCACGGGCGGCGCCGGCGGCGGCCAGGCCCGGTTGGCGCGCGCTGCGGCCGAGGCGGCCTTGGGCAGGGCCACCGTGGCCGGCACGGAGGGCGACTCCGGGCTGGCGATGACCGTGCTGCGGGCCTCGGGGCCGAGGAAGGGACCGGGTGCCGAGCGCGAGCGCGTCGAGGGCGCGTCGAAACCGCCGATGCCCGACACCGACGTCGTGGGCCCGTTGCTGCCGAAACCGGCAGCCGCCTGCTGCCACTGCTGGCGCTGGGCGGCCTGCACCCGGCCCAGCCGCCAGGCCAGCCAGGCCGCCAGTGCCGCCAGCAGCAGGGAGGCCAAGGCCAGCGGCGTGGTCCAGCGCGAGGACGAGCGTGCCTCAATGAGCTGGTCGCGCAGTGCGCTGATGAGGTCGCGGCTGGATTTGCCCTCGCTGCGCAGCTGCGCCAGTTCCTGCTCGAGCGCGGCCACGCGCAACGCCGAGGCCGAGGCGGCCGAGGCGGCGGCCTGGGCCGCGCTGGCGGCCTCGGCCAGGGTGGCCATGGCGCGGGCCAGGGCCTCGGAGGGGGGCGCGCCGACGCCACGGTTGGGGGCAGGCTCGATCGGGTCGAGCTGCAGGCGCGGCGCGGCGGCGGTCCGCTCGGGTTCGGCTCGCTGGCGCGCGGCGCGGGCTTCGCGGGCGGCGCGCTGGCGCGCCAGGCGCTGCTCGCGCAGCCTGGCGTTGCGCTCGTCGCGGGCGCGGATCTGCTCGGGCGTAAGCGTCGGCGGCGGTGCGGGCACGGCGCGCGCGGGCTCGGCGGCAGCGCCTCTCGGCGCCACCGCGGACGGTTCCGCGGTCGCGACCATGGGCGGGCTGGCCGCCTGGGCCAGCGCGGGGGGCGCCGGCGTCGGCGCAAAGCCGGCGCCCGGCGGATCGGCCAGCACCACGTAGCTGCGCGAGACGCGGTTGCTGCAACCCACGCCCACTTGCACCTGCACCACCGGCTCGTCGATGCTGACCTGGGTCTGCACGCGCACCCTCGCCGTGGTCGCGCTGGTCATCTCGACCACGGCGCGCACCAGGGGCGGGGGCACCCGGCGGTCGCCGACGACGACCTCCGCCGCCACGCACTCCGGACTCAGGCTCTCGCCGGGATCGAGGCGCACGGCCACCGCGAAGTTCAGCGGCTGGCCCATGGTGGCACCGGCATCGCCCGGACCCAGACCCGCCGCCGCAGCCTGCACCGACCATGCCGTCAGGACCAGCAACGAAATCCGACGAACGGTACCGCCCGCACTCGTAGCGAACGTGGACCGGTGCGGCTGCATGCGATGAGGCTGGTGGCGGGTTCGTTCTTCCACATCACTCTAGCAGATGACATCCGCGGCAAGCCTTCGGGCGTGGCCGTGCGGCAGCGCCCAATCGTGGCGTATGTCCCGAGTCCGCGACCTGGGCGCCGCCCTGCGGCGTCAGGACGGAGTCAGGCTCTGGCGGAATGGATCAGGCGTCCCAGCCTGGGAACCGGCGCGACAGCCGCCGCAGAAGCCCGGGCCACGCGAGCTGCGCGCCCTGGCCGCGCGTGGCCGTTCCGGCCTGCTGCCGCGCGGTGGCCACGATGCCGGGCTCGATGGCGACGAGTTCGCCGCCGCCGGCCTGCGCGCGCACCTGGATGTTGCACGAGGCCTCGAAGAAGTACATCGCCAGGAACGCATCCGCGACCGTGCGGCCCACGGTCAGCAGGCCGTGGTTGCGCAGCATCAGGTGGGTGTTCGTGCCGAGGTCGGCCACCAGCCGCGGCTTCTCGTCGTCGCGCAGGGCCACGCCCTCGTAGTCGTGGTACCCCAGGGACGACAGCACGAAGATCGAGTGCTGCGAGATCGGCAGCAGCCCGCCCCGCTGCGCCGACACCGCCACGCCGTTGAGGGTGTGGGTGTGCAGCACGCAGCCGACGTCGTGCCGGGCCTCGTGCACGGCGCTGTGGATCACGAAGCCGGCCGGGTTCACGGCGTGCGGCGAGTCCTCGAGCTTGACGCCGCGCGCATCGACCTTCACCAGGCTCGAGGCGGTCATCTCCTCGAACATCAGGCCGTAGGGGTTGATCAGGAAGGCGCCGGTGGGCTCGCCCCGCGCGTCGTCGACGCGGGCGCTGATGTGGGTGAACACGAGGTCGTCCCACCCGAACATTGCCACCAGGCGGTAGGCGGCGGCGAGATCGCAGCGCAGCCGCCACTCAACCTGGTCGATGTGGGCGGGGCGGGCGTGGGCAGACTCGGAGTGCGTGCTCATCGGAGGGGCGCGGGTGGCGGGACGACAATGGATCCTGCGCGCCTGTCGCGCGCACGACAAGCCATGAATACCCCGGTCCTTACACTCGACGAGCAACACAACATCGACAGCGGCGCGTGGTTCAGCAAGCTCTCGGCCCCCCTGCGTGCGGACATCCTCTCGCGCGCCAGCGTGCGGCGTCTCGCCGACGGCGAACCGCTGGCCAGCCGCGGTGCGCCCGCCGAGGAATGGTGCGGCGTGGCGCGGGGCGCGGTGCGCATCAGCTCGGTGTCGCTGTCGGGCAAGCAGGTCACGCTCACCTACGCCGAGCCGGGCACCTGGTTCGGCGACATTGCGCTGTTCGACGGCCTGCCCCGCACCCACGATGCCGATGCCCACGGCCCGACGACCCTGCTCACCGTGCGCAAGGCCGACTTCCGCGCCCTGCTGCAACGCCACGTGGAGCTGTACGACGCGCTGCTGCGCCTGAACTGCCGCCGCCTGCGGCTGATGTTCGACAGCTTCGAGGACCTCAACACCCGCCCGCTGCAGGCCCGGCTGGCCAAGCAGCTGCTGCTGCTGGCGCGCAGCTACGGCGTCGCGCACGGCCCGGAGGGCACCGAGATCCGCATCGGCCTGGCGCTCGCCCAGGAAGACCTGGCCCAGTTGCTCGGCGCCTCGCGCCAGCGCGTCAACCAGGAGCTCAAGGGCTTCGAGCGCGACGGCGCGGTGCGTGTGGAGCCGACGCGGCTGGTGGTGGTCTCGCGCGAGAAGCTGATGACCGCCGCCGAGCGCTGAGCCGCTGAGGGCGCAGAGCCGCCCACGACCACCCCGACACGGAGACCGCCGAGCATGGAGTCCTTCACCGGCACCCGGCCCATGTCCGAGAGCCACGCCTTCGACGTGGCCGCGCTCGAGCGCCACCTGTCGCAGCACCTGCCGGGCTTCGCGGGTCCGCTCGAGGTGACGCAGTTCAAGGGGGGACAGAGCAACCCCACCTACCTGCTGGCCACGCCGTCGCGGCGCTGGGCGCTGCGCAGCAAGCCGGGGCCGGTGGCGAAGCTGCTGCCCTCGGCGCACGCCATCGAGCGCGAGTTCCGCGTCATGCGGGCACTCGGCGGCTGCGGCATCCCGGTGCCGCGCATGGAGCTGCTGTGCGAGGACGAGTCCGTCATCGGCCGCGCGTTCTACGTGATGGAGTTCGTCGAGGGCCGCGTGCTCTGGGACCAGTCCCTGCCGGGCATGAGCCGCGCCCAACGCGAGGCCGTCTACGACGAGATGAACCGCGTGATCGCCGCCCTTCACCAGGTGGACGTGGTCGCCGCCGGCCTGGCCGACTACGGCAGGCCCGGCAACTACTTCGAGCGCCAGATCGGGCGCTGGAGCAAGCAGTACCTGGCCTCGCGCACCGAGGACATCCCCGAGATGGAGCGCCTCATCGAGTGGCTGCCCGCGCGGCTGCCGGCGAGCGCCCGCGACGAGACCCAGGTCTCGGTGGTGCACGGCGACTTCCGCCTCGACAACCTGGTGTTCCACCCGAGCGAGCCGCGCGTGCTGGCCGTGCTGGACTGGGAACTGTCGACGCTGGGGCATCCGCTGGCCGACTTCAGTTACCACTGCATGGCCTGGCACATCCCGCCGGGCGTGTTCCGTGGCATCGGCGGGCTCGACCTCGCCGCGCTGGGCATTCCCGACGAGGCCGAGTACGTGCGCCGCTACGCACAGCGCACCGGCCGCGGCGACCCGGCCGCGCTGATGGCCGACTGGAACTTCTACCTCGCCTACAACCTGTTCAGGCTGGGCAGCATCACGCAGGGCATCGCGCGGCGCGTCGTCGACGGCATCGCGTCCAGCGCCGAAGCGCGCGCGACCGGCGACGCCACGCGCGCACTGGCGCAGATGGCCTGGTCCTTCGCGCAGCGCGCCGGCTGAGTGCGCCCGCACACATTCCACAGGAGACGACACCATGGACTTCGAGTACTCGCCCCGCACCCGGCAACTCGCCGACAAGCTCAACGCCTTCATGGCCGAGCACGTGTACCCGGCGGAGCCGGCCTACTTCGCGGAGATCGAGGCCAACACGCGCGCTGGCCGGCGGTGGACGCCGCTGGAGACCATCGAGCGCCTCAAGCCCAAGACACGCGAGGCCGGGCTCTGGAACCTGTTCCTGCCGCCCACCGCCGACGGGCAGGCGGCGCTGGCGCGCGGCGACAGCGAGTACGGCTTCGGCCTGTCCAACCAGGACTACGCGCCGCTGGCCGAGATCATGGGCGCGGTGCCCTGGAGCAGCGAGGTCTTCAACTGCAGCGCGCCCGACACCGGCAACATGGAGGTGTTCGCGCGCTACGCGACGCCCGGGCTGAAGAAGCGCTGGCTGGAGCCGCTGCTGGCCGGCGAGATCCGCAGCGCCTTCGCGATGACCGAGCCCGCGGTGGCCAGCTCCGACGCCACCAACATCCAGGCCGACATCCGCCGCGACGGCGACCACTACGTCATCAACGGCCGCAAGTGGTGGACCAGCGGCGCCGGCGACCCGCGCTGCGCCGTCTACATCTTCATGGGCAAGACCGATCCGCAGGCCCCCCGGCACTCGCAGCAGTCGATGATCGTCGTGCCCGCCGACACCCCCGGCATCACGGTGCTGCGTCCGCTGACCGTGTTCGGCTACGACGACGCGCCGCACGGCCACATGGAGGTCGACTTCGTGAACGTGCGCGTGCCGGCCGACCACATCCTGCTCGGCGAGGGCCGCGGCTTCGAGATCGCGCAGGGCCGCCTCGGCCCCGGCCGCATCCACCACTGCATGAGGCTGATCGGCATCGCCGAGCGCGCGCTCAGGCTGATGTGCGAGCGCGCCGTCTCGCGCACCGCCTTCGGCAAGACCATCGCGCAGCAGACGGTGACGCAGGAGCGCATCGCCGAGGCGCGCTGCATGATCGACCAGGCACGGCTGCTCACGCTGAAGGCCGCCTGGATGATGGACCGCGCGGGCAACAAGAGCGCCAAGGCCGAGATCGCGATGATCAAGGTGGTGGCGCCGCAGATGGCCTGCCAGGTCATCGACTGGGCGATGCAGGTCTTCGGCGGCGCCGGCATGAGCCAGGACACGCCGCTGGCCTACTTCTACACGATGTCGCGCACGCTGCGCTTCGCCGACGGGCCCGACGAGGTGCACCGCAACGCCATCGCCAAGCTCGAACTGGGCAAGGTCATGCCCAAGGCGTGAGGCTGCCGCCGGGCGGCTACTTGTCCCGCTCGTCGCCGGGCAGCGCGCTCGAGCTCCACGGGCCGGGCTGCGTGATCGGTACGGCGGCATCGGCGCTGTCGTTGGCCACGCGGCTGGCCTCGCGCATGGCGCACTCGAACAGCCGCAGCCACGACTGCAGCGCCGGCAGCGCGGGGTCGGCCAGCGCGGTGCGCAGCATCAGGCGGCCGCGGCCGATCATCAGCACCACCGGCACCGAGGGCCCGGCGCGCAGCGCCGCCAGCGACTGCGACAGCGGACCGGCCAGCCACTGCAGCAGCCAGGGCCTGATGCTGGACAACGCCACGTAGCGGCCTGCGAGCTCGCCCAGGTCCTTCTCGGCCAGCTTGGGGAACATCACCAGCCAGCGCATCTCGGGGGGCGTCTGGTTGTCGATGCGGGTCTGCACGCCCTCGACGTACTGGTCGAAGACGTCGCGCTCCATCTGCTCCTGCAGCGGCACGTTCATCACCACGACCTGCAGGTCGGGGTTCAGTCCCATCTCGGCGCGGATGCGCAACTCGTGGCCGGCGATGTAGGGGCGCTGCGAAGGCCCCCACTCCAGCCGCCAGGGCGTGGCCCCGAGGCGGCCATCGACGACGAAGCCTTCGTTCTGCACGACGCGGAAGCCGTACTGCCGCTGCTGGGCCCACGGCGCCACGCCCTCCCAGTCGTGGCCGGCGTCGGCCTGGCCAGAGGAGCCGGAGAACAGCCGCTTCAGTCCTTCGAGCATGGTTCAGAATTCAGAAGGCCGCCAGGAGACGAGACGATGATCGAAGTGTATTCGTGGCCCACGCCGAACGGCCACAAGGTCCACATCATGCTCGAGGAGTGCGGGCTGCCCTACCGGGTGCACCCGGTGGACATCGGCGCGGGCGCCCAGTTCGAGCCCGGCTTCCTGGCGATCAGCCCCAACAACAAGATCCCGGCCATCACCGACCCCGACGGGCCCGAGGGCGCGCCGATCTCGCTGTTCGAGAGCGGGGCCATCCTGCTGTACCTGGCCGGCAAGACCGGCCGCTTCCTGCCCGCGGGCACCGCCGCCCGGTACGAGGTGCTGCAGTGGCTGATGTTCCAGATGGGCGGCGTCGGCCCGATGCTCGGCCAGGCCCACCACTTCCGCATCTACGCGTCCGAGAAGATCCCGTATGCGGTCGACCGCTACACCAACGAGGCCCGGCGCCTGTACGGCGTGATGGACAGGCGCCTGGCGCAGAGCACCTACCTGGGCGGGCCCGAGTACTCCATCGCCGACATCGCCGTGTATCCCTGGCTGCGCAGCTGGAAGAACCAGGGCATCGACTGGAACGACTTCCCGCACCTGCGCGCCTGGTTCGACGCGGTCGGCGCGCGCCCGGCCGTGCAGCGTGGCTGCGAGGTGCTCGCCACGGCGCGCAAGCCGCTGACCGATGACAAGGCCCGCGACCTGCTGTTCGGCCAGGGCCAGTACCGCCGACGCTGAAGCGGCCCGCGGCACCGCTGGCGGACAATCCCTTCCGTCTGCCCGTAGCTCAACTGGATAGAGCAGCGGCCTTCTAAGCCGCAGGTCGGGGGTTCGAGTCCCTCCGGGCAGGCCAGAGGTTCGTGGCAGTTGACTGGATGCCTATACAGTCGACGCCATCGTGACGATGGCTCCTGTCCTCACCGCCGAGCAGCAGGCCGCCGTGGCCCACGGCGACACGCCGCTGCTGGTGGTGGCCGGCGCCGGCAGCGGCAAGACGACCATGCTCTCGGCCCGCCTGGCCGAGCTGGTCCGGCGCGGGGCCGACCCGCAGCGCATCCTGCTGCTGAGCTTCTCGCGCCGCTCCGCGCACGAGTTGGCCGAACGCGCCGCCGCCCGGCTGCACGCCGCGCTCGGCCTGCCCGCCACCACGCCCGCGCCGCGCCTGCCCTGGTGCGGCACCTTCCACGGCGTCGCGGCACGCCTGCTGCGCGACGAGGCCGCGGCGCTGGGGCTGGACCCCGGCTTCTCGGTGCTCGACGCCGCCGACGCCGAGGAACTGATGGCGCAGCAGCGACTGGCGCTGGGGCTGGCCGCGCGCTCGGTGGCCGAGCACCGCGTGCCCACGCCGGCCGCCTGCCTGGCCATCCACTCGCGCTGCGTCGGCACCGGTCAGCCGCTGGCCGAGGTGCTGCGCCGCCACTTCCCGTGGTGCCGGGCGCCCGGCGACGACTCCGGCCGCGCGCTGGCCGGCCTGTTCCAGGCCTACGGCGCCGCCAAGCTGCAGCAACGCCTGCTCGACTACGACGACCTGCTGGACGCCTGGCGCCTGGCCCTGGACCACGAGCCCGTGGCGAGCCGGCTGCGCGCGCGCTTCGACCACGTGCTCGTCGACGAGGTGCAGGACCTCAACCCGCTGCAGTGGCACATCGTCGAGGCGCTGCGCCCTGCGGGCGCCGGCCTCACGGCGGTGGGCGACGACGCGCAGGCCATCTACGGCTTCCGGGGCGCCGAAGTGGCCGGCATGCTGGGCTTCCCGGCGCGCTGCACGCCCGCGGCGCGCGTGCTGACGCTCACGCGCAACCACCGCAGCACGCCCGAGATCGTGGCCGCGGGCAATGCCGTCATCGCCCAGGCGCGCGAGCGCTTCGCCAAGACGCTGACCAGCCCCCGCCCGCCCGGCGCGCGGCCGACGCTCCACCTGGTGCCCGACGAGGCGGCCGAGGCACGCGACGTGGCCCGCGCCGTGCTCGAGGCGCGCGAAGGCGGCCTGGCGCTGCGCCGCCAGGCCGTGCTGTTCCGCACCGCCACGCACAGCCAGGCCCTGGAGCTCGAGCTGCTGCGGCGGCGCGTGCCCTACGTCAAGTTCGGTGGCCTGCGCTTCCTGGAAGCCGCCCACGTGAAGGACGTGCTGGCCGTGCTGCGCTGGGCCGACAACCCGGCGGCCGCGCTGGCCGCGCAGCGCGTGGCGCGGCTGGTGCCCGCCATCGGGCCGGCGGCGCTGCAGCGCTTCGCGGCCGTCGGCCACGACCTCGCCGTCTTCGAGCCCCCGCGCACGGCCGCCGCGCCGTGGCAGGCGCTGCGCGAGCTGATGGCGGCGCTGCGCGGCCCGCAGGCGCGCTGGCCCGACGACCTGGCCCGCGTGCTGGGGTGGTACGAGCCGCACCTGCAGCGGCTGCACGCCGACGCCGCGCAGCGCGCCACCGAGCTGCAGCAGATGTCCGCCAGCGCCGCGCGACAGCGCGACCGCCTGAGCTTCGTGACCGAGCTGCTGCTCGAGCCGCCGGCGGCCCATGGCGCCGAGGCCGGCCGGCCGCTGCTCGACGACGACTGGCTCACGCTGTCGACGCTGCACTCGGCCAAGGGCCAGGAGTGGAGCGCGGTGCACGTGCTGCGCGTCGTCGACGGCGCGATCCCGTCCGACCTGGCCACCGGCCACGCCCACGAGATCGACGAGGAACGGCGCCTGCTCTACGTGGGCATGAGCCGCGCCCGCGACGCGCTGGCGCTGTGGGCGCCGCAGAACTTCCACGTCACGCAGCAGCGCGCCTGGGGCGGGCGCCACGTCACGGCCCTGCGCTCGCGCTTCATCGACGACGCGGTGATGGCCACGCTCGAGGCCGTCGTGCCCTCGCCCGATGCCGATGACGCCGGGGCCATCCTGACTGGCGCAGCGCCGGCGCCGCCTGCGCCCGCACCCCCGACCGAACCATCCGAACCGGGGGGCCTGCTGGCCGAACTGGCCCGCCAGCGCCGCACCGGCTGGGCACAATGAGGCCGACCGCCCCGTCGCCCCCAGAAGGACGCCCATGAGCACCAGCGCCGAACCCCGCCCCGCCGACACGCTGCCGGGGCTGATGCGATCGCTGGGCGCGCGCGCCCACCAGCTGCGCGCCGCCACGCGGGCCGCCGACCACTACCTGGCCCTGGAAGCCTGTGCCGAGCACGACACCGGCGCCTGGCTGCTGAGCAGCGCCGTGGCGCTCGCGGAGGACCTGGCCGCCGACCTGGACGGGCTGGCCCGCACGCTGAAGGAGCGCAGCGCCGAAGCGGGCCTGCAGCACAAGCTGGTGCCCTTGCGCGCCCGCGCCCACCAGCTGCACGCGGCGGCCAAGGCGGCGGACCGCTTCCTGGAGCAGGACTCCCGAGAGGACCGCGATGTCGGCGGCTGGCTGGTGCCGATGGCCCAGCAACTGGCCACCCGGCTGGCCAACGAGCTCGACGACGCCCTGGCCGCGATGCGCCGCCCCGCCGCGGCGGACAAGCCCGCGCCCGTGGAACCGCACGACCCCGCCCTGGCGCGGCGCATCAATGCCGCCACGGCACCGCTGCGCGGCGCCGCCTGATCGCGGCGGCACGCCGGGCTGGGCCGGCAACCGATGGTCGGGGTGAAAGGATTCGAACCTTCGACCCATTGCTCCCAAAGCAATTGCGCTACCAGGCTGCGCTACACCCCGACGTGACGCGGATTCTAGTCAGCCGCCATGCAGCGGCCGACTTGACGATCAGCCGGCATGCAGCGGCTGGCTTGCCGATCAGCCGCCATGCAGCGGCTGGTGGCTGACGACGATGCCGTCCGCGTCGGCGTACAGCCAGTCGCCGGGCCGCACCACCACGCCGCGCAGCCGCACGGGCCCGCCTTGCGATCCGGTGCCGCGCTTGGCCGGCGGCATCGGGCACAGCGCCAGCGCGCGCACGCCCACCGCGGTGGCGCGCAGCTCGGCCACGTCGCGGACCGCGCCGTCGACCACGATGCCCGCCCACCCGTTGCGGGCCGCCGCCGCCGCCAGGTTGCCGCCCACCAGCGCCGTGCGCAGGCTGCCGCCCCCGTCCACCACCAGCACCCGGCCCTGGCCGGGACTGTCGAGCAGGGACTTCACGATCAGGTTGTCCTCCACGCACTGCACGGTGGCCACGGGCCCGGCAAAGCGCGGCAGACCGCCGTAGTCGTGCCACTCGGGCGGCAGCACGCGCAGCGCGGTGGGGTCGTCGCGGAAGGGGTCGCAGAGGTCGCAGGTGGCGAAGTCGATCATGGCGTGTCGCGTCGGTGCCCCGGCGGGGCGTCGCGGCGAGCCTAGCATCGCGCCCTCATGCCGAACGCCGCCCCGCCTGCTCTGCCACCGTCCGCCCCAGGCGCGCCGCTGATCGCCGCCTGCCTGGCGGCCACCTGGCTGATCTGGGGCTCGACCTACCTCGCCATCAAGTGGGCGCTGCCCAGCTTCCCGCCCTTCTTCCAGATGGGCACGCGCTTCCTGGCCGCCGGGGGCCTGCTGATGGCCTGGGTGCTGCTGCGCGGCGCGCGGCTGCCGACCCGGGCCGAGTGGATCAGCGCCGCCGTGCTGGGCGCCCTGATGCTGGGCGGCGGCTTCGGCGCCACCGCGGTGGCGCAGACCACGGTGAGCTCCGGCCTCGTGGTGGCCTTCATCGCGGTGGTGCCGGCGCTGGTGGCGCTGGCCGAGTGGCCCTACGGCGTGCGCCCCAGCCGGCGCGAGGCCGCCGGCATCGCGCTGGGCCTGGTGGGCGTGGTGCTGCTGTCGCGCGGCGCGGGCTTCGGCGCGTCGCTGCCGGGCCTGCTGTGGCTGACGCTGGCCTGCGTCACCTGGAGCGTGGGCAGCGTGTGGGCGCGCCATGGCCTGCCCCGCGCGCTGGGTGGCGGCGCGCTGGCGATGGCGCCGGGCGCGGCCGGCTACGCCAGCCAGATGCTGGCCGGCGGGGCGCTGCTCGCGCTGGCCGCGCTGGCCGACGGCGAGCGCCCGGCCTGGCCGCCCGAGGGCCGCGCCCTGCTGTCCTGGGCCTACCTCGTGGTGGCCGGCAGCCTCGTCGCCTTCTCGGCCTACATGGTGCTGCTGCAGCGCACCAGCACCGCGCTGGCGTCGAGCTACACCTTCGTCAACCCGGTGATCGGCCTCGTGCTGGGCGTCACGCTGGGCGGCGAGGTGGTGACGACCGGCGAGTGGCTGGCCGCCGCGGTGGTGTGCGCCGGCGTGCTGCTGCTGCTGCGGCCCCCGCGGCGCTGAGCGACGGCACCGCGGGCCCGCATCCCCGGCGGCTCAGCGCCTCTCGGCGCCTTTCGCCGCCAGCCCCGGGTCCACGTGCCTGCGCAGGAACTCCAGCACCGTCGGCCGCCAGGCCGATGGATCCTGGGTGAACAGCCCGTGGCCGTCCTTGCCGTTGGGCGGGAACAGCACGAACTCGCCCTGGCCGCCGGCGGCCTGGAAGGCGTCGAACCACTGTCGCGGGTACACCGGGCCCATCCACTGGTCGTTCTCGGCGTACACCCACAGGGTGGGGATGCGGGCGGTGCGCCCATAGCCGGCGAACAGGTCGCGCAGGCCCGGCGTGTCGCAGGGCTGCTGCGGCTGGGTCAGCGGGTTGGCCCCGCCGCCGCCGGCGAAGTTGATGGCGGCAAGGACCCCCGGCGCGCCCTTGGCCGCCACGGCGATGGCGGTGGCGCCGCCGAAAGACTGGCCCAGCACCAGCACGCGGTCGGCCTGCACGTCGGGCCGCTGCCGCACCTGGTCGAGGACCTGCAGGGTCTGCGCGGCCGCGGCCTCGTAGCCCGGCGGGTACCGCTTCCGGCCGCAGGGGCCGGTGTCCTCCACGTCCTCGCCGCCGCTCACCCTGTACCCGAGCCGGGTGGGGACGACGACCAGGAAGCCCATGCCGGCGAGCCAGCGCGCGTTGGTGATGGCGGTGGCCCGCCCGAACGCGGCCCGCTGGGCCGCATCGGCCGCCCGGCCGTGGTTGATGAGCGCGATGGGCCTCGGCACCGGGCTGGTGCTGTCCTGGTACACGCTGACGACGATGGGCTGCTCGACGACGCGGCCGTAGGCGTTGGCGACCTTGACCGGCACCTCGATGACCTGCTCCACGAGCGCGGCGTGGGCAGGCAGCGCCACCGCCAGCAGCAAGGCGGCCCGCTGGATGGCTCGACGCAGGAGTGGCGTGACGGCGCCCATGGCGGAGTGGGTATTCATCGCTTCAGCGCCGCCTCGCGGATCGCACCGAGCGTCGTGCGCGACGTGATCACGTCGGCCGGCAGCTTCAGGTGCAGCAGCGCCGGGCGGCCCTGGGTCTCAGCCGCGGCGATGCAGCGTTCAATCGCCGCCACCGCGTCGGCCGTGGTGGCGGCGAACTCGCCGTGCCAGCCGTAGGCACGCGCCAGCGCCGCGAAGTCGGGGTTGAAGAGGTCGGAGCCGCTCACCCGCGCCGGGTACTCGCGCTCTTGGTGCATGCGGATCGTGCCGTAGGTGCCGTTGTCGACCACGATGCTCAGCAGCCGCTTCGCGCCGTAGCCGGTGGCAGTGGCGAGCTCCTGGCCGTTCATCAGGAAGTCGCCGTCGCCCGCCAGGTTGACGACCCAGCGATGCGGCTGCAGCAGGCTCGCCGCCACCGCCGCCGGCAGCCCGTAGCCCATGGCGCCGCTGGTGGGCGCCAGCTGCGTGCGCCCGTGGTGCTGCAGGCCCGGCAGCACGCCGTAGCGGTGCAGCCAGCCGGCGAAGTTGCCGGCGCCGTTGGTGTAGACGGTGCTCTCGGGCAGCAGCCGCTGCAGCGTCTTGACCACCACCGCCAGGTCCATGGGCTCGACGGGGGGTGCCTGGAGGTTGGCCTCGTAGTCGGCGCGCGCCGCCTCGGCGTGGGCGCGCCAGCGCAGTTCCGGCGGCGCGGTCAGTGCCTC
Organism: uncultured beta proteobacterium; assembly: GCA_903828235.1. GTDB lineage: Bacteria > Pseudomonadota > Gammaproteobacteria > Burkholderiales > Burkholderiaceae_C > Rubrivivax. Next base: position 36,445 of record CAIKLM010000048.1, read on the forward strand.
CAGCGACTTGGCCGCCGCCGGCATCGCGGCCTGGATCGGCAGGTCGGCGGCGTACACGCGCCCCAACTCCTCGGGGCCGGGGTGGATGTGCACCAGCGCCTGCGCCGGCCGCGGCGCGGCCAGCAGCGTGTAGCCGCCGGTGGTCATCTCGCCCAGGCGCACGCCCAGCGCGATCACCAGGTCGGCCTCGCGGATGCGCGCCGCGAGCCGGGGGTTGATGCCGATGCCCACGTCGCCCGCGTACAGCGGGTGGCGGTTGTCGAAGGTGTCCTGGAAGCGCCAGCCGCAGGCCACGGGCAGCTGCCAGTTCTCGGCGAAGCGCTGCAGCGCCGCCGCCGCCTCGGCGTCCCAGCCCGGGCCGCCGGCGATGACGATGGGCCTCTGGGCCGCGACCAGCCGCGCGCGCAGTTCGCGCAGCGCCCCCGGCGCCGGCCAGGCCCGCACGGGCTCCACGCGGGGCAGCACGGGTGCGGCAGTCGGCGTGGTGAGCATGTCCTCGGGCAGCGCCAGCACCACCGGGCCCGGCCGGCCCTGCATCGCGGTGTGGAAGGCGCGCGCCACGTACTCGGGCAGGCGGTCGGCGCTGTCGACCTGCGCCGCCCACTTGGCCAGGCCCAGCGTGCCCGGGCCGAACATCTGGCGGTAGTCCAGCTCCTGGAAGGCCTCACGGTCGCGCTGGTCGCTGGCCACCTGGCCCACGAACAGCACCATCGGGGTCGAGTCCTGGAACGCGGTGTGCACGCCGATGCTGGCGTTGGTGGCACCGGGGCCGCGCGTCACCAGGCACACGCCCGGGCGCCCGGTGAGCTTGCCCTGAGCCTCCGCCATGAAGGCCGCGCCGCCTTCCTGCCGGCAGGCGACGAAGCGGATGCGCCCGCGGTGCTCGTGGAAGCCGTCGAGCACCGCAAGGTAGCTCTCGCCGGGCACGCCGAAGCAGGTGGTGACGCCTTGTTCGATCAGCGCCTGCACCAGCGCGTGGCCGGCCAGGCGGGAGGGGGTGGGCGGCGTGGACATGGGCGCGCACTGTATAGCGGCCCGGGGCCCGGGCGGGGCCAACGCCCGGGGTTCAGGCCGCGGCCGCTGCCGCGCGCGGGCCCCGCAGCCGCAGCGCCACCAGCGACGCCGAGCCCACGCCCATCAGCAGCGCCAGCGCCGAGCCCCCGAACACGCTGCCGGCGTGGCCGTGGTCCATGAGCCAGCCGAACACCGGCGCGGCCAGCGCGAAGCCCACGTCCAGGCCCGAATACACCGTGCCGTACACGCGCCCGGTGGCCCCCGGCGGCGCCGCGCGCTTGATGAGCATGTCGCGCGAGGGCCCGGCCAGCCCCGTGCCGAAGCCGGCCAGGGCCGCCACGCCGGCGGCCAGCCAGGGCGGCAGCGCCCCGCTGGCCACCAGCAGCAGCAGCGCCGCACCGCTGGCCATGGCCACGCCGATGGTGAGCTCCAGCCGCTGCACCCGCGCCACCACGAAGCCCCCGACCACCATGCCGGCCGCGCCGCACAGCATGTAGCCGGTGACGACGAAGGCCGTGGCCGACAGCGGCAGCCCGTACAGCGCCGCCAGCGCCGGGCTGGCGAAGCTCTGGATCGCGGCCAGCGCCGCCGTGCTCCAGAAGAAGAAGCCGAAGCACAGCCACACCGACGGCAGGCGCAGGAAGGCCATCGGGTGCTCGGCAGCGGCGGCGGCCGCCCCTGGGCGCGCCGCGTGGCCGGCGGTGGCCAGGCGGTCGTCGATGTCGTCGCGGCGCACGGCCAGCAGCACCAACACCGCCAGCGCCCACAGCGCCGCCGCCAGATAGGCGGCCCGCCATTGGCCCGAGAGCTCGGCCACGCCGATCAGCAGCACCGGCGCCACCGCCCAGCCCAGGTTGCCCGAGATGCCGTGCGCCGAGAACGCATGGCCCAGCCGCGCCGGCGACACGCGCTTGTTGAGGATGGTGAAGTCGGCCGGGTGGAAGGGCGCGTTGCCCACGCCCGCCAGCACCGCCGCCAGCACCAGGCCGCCGTAGCCCTGCGCCGAGGCCGCCGCCAGCGCCGCGGCGACGAAGAAGCCCAGCGCCGCCAGCAGCACGGGCCGCGCGCCGACGCGGTCGACGAGGAAGCCGGACATCGCCTGCCCGACGCCACTGATGACGAAGAACACCGACACCAGCAGCCCGAGTTCGGAGTAGCTGAGGCCGAACTCGCGCATGAACACCGGGAACAGCGGCGGCAGCAGCAGGTGGAAGAAGTGCGAGGTGGCGTGGGCCAGCCCCACGAGGCCGATCACCGTGAAGTCGGCGCGGGCGCCGGCCGGCGCCGCCGGCGGCTTGGTAGCGAGGGACGACATGCCCGCAGCCTAGCGACCGCTGCAGCGGCCGGGTTACGATAGCCGGCCAAGTTCTGTCGAAATCGCGCCATGGCACGCCCCGCATCCAGCCGTCCGGCACCGCAGCGCCCGCCGCGCCGCGGCCCGGGCGCGCGGCCACCGGTGCACGACCACGTGCCGGCCCCGGGGCCCGCCGACTTCGCGCCCACGGCCGCCCACCCGCTGCGCGTGCGCGCCCGGCGCATGACGGCGGCGTCGCGCATCGCGCCGCACCGCCACGCCTGGGCGCAGGTGGCCTGGTCGGCCACGGGCGTGCTGCGCGTCAGTGCCGGCAGCCACACCTACATCGTGCCGCCGTCGCGCGCGGTCTGGATCCCCAGCGGCGTCGAGCACGTGGTCACCGTGGTCGAGGACGCCGAGTTGCGCACGCTGTACCTGTGGCAGGCTGCCGGCGCCTGCGGCCCGGCCGGCCTGGGCGGCGGCCGCGCCGACGACGGCGGCGGCTGGCGGCAGTCCCGGGTGCTGGAGGTCTCGCCGCTGCTGCGCGAGCTGGTCGAGCAGCTCGTGCAGCCGCCCGCCGACGCCGCGCGCGAGGCCTGCCTGGCGGCCCTGGTGCAGGACGAGCTCGCGCGCGCCCGCCCGGTACCGCTGGGCGTGGGCCTGCCCGCCGACAAGCGGCTGCGCGTGCTGTGCGAGGCCGTGCTCGACGACCCCGCGCGCCACGCCACGCTGGCCGGCTGGGCCGCTGAGTGCGGCGCCAGCGTGCGCACCATCGCGCGCCTGTTCCGCCAGGAGCTCGGCACCACCTTCGCCGAGTGGCGCCAGCAGGTGCTGCTGGCCAAGGCGCTGTCGATGGCCGCGCGCCGGCGGCCCATGGCGCACATCGCCGCCGAGCTGGGCTACGCCAGCGCCAGCGCCTTCTCGGCCATGGTGCGGCGCTCGGTGGGCGTGCCGCCGAGCCGCTTCTTCGCCTCGGCCTGAGTAGCCGTGAACGAATCCGTGGCTTGACGGCCGCCCCGCGCACCCCACATTCCCACACTCCGATGCCGAGGACGCCATGAGCGACGCCGTGCTGTTCGACTACACCCGCCAGGACGCCAGCGGCGCCTGCAGCACCCAGCACGCCTGGGCCAAGGTGCCCGCCGCGCTGCCGCCGGCCGAGCGTGCCGCGGCCCGCGAGCGCGCCGCCGCGCTGCTGCGCGCCCAGGGGGCCGTGCTGGTGGCCCACTACTACGTCGACGGCGACCTGCAGGACCTGGCCCTGGCCACCGGCGGCATCGTGGCCGACTCGCTGGAGATGGCGCGCTTCGGGCGCGACCACCCCGCGCAGACGCTGGTGGTGGCCGGCGTGCGCTTCATGGGCGAGACGGCGAAGATCCTGAGCCCGCACAAGCGCGTGCTGATGCCCGACCTGGAAGCCACCTGCTCGCTCGACCTGGGCTGCCCGCCCGAGGCCTTCGCGGCCTTCTGCGACGCCCACCCCGACCGCGAGGTCGTGGTCTACGCCAACACCAGCGCCGCCGTGAAGGCGCGCGCCGACTGGATGGTGACGAGCTCCTGCGCGCTGGCCATCGTCGAGCACCTGAAGGCACAAGGCCGGAAGATCCTGTGGGCGCCCGACCGCCACCTCGGCCGCTACATCCAGGAGCAGACGGGCGCCGACATGCTGCTGTGGAACGGCGCCTGCATCGTGCACGACGAGTTCAAGGGCCTTGAGCTCGAGCTGCTCATGGCCGAGCACCCCGGCGCGCAGGTGCTGGTGCACCCCGAGTCGCCCGCGCCCGTGGTCGCCCTGGCCGACGTGGTGGGCAGCACCTCGCAGCTGCTGAAGGCCGTGATCGAGGGATCGGCGCACGAGTACATCGTGGCCACCGACAACGGCATCCTGCACCGCATGCGGCAGCTGGCCCCGGGCAAGACGCTGATCGAGGCCCCCACCGCCGGCCGCAGCGCCACGTGCAAGAGTTGCGCGCACTGCCCCTGGATGGCGATGAACGCGCTGCAGGGCGTGCTCGGCTGCCTGGAAGAGGGCCACGGCGAGATCCACCTGCCCGAGCCCGTGCGCGCCCGCGCCGCGGGCTGCATCGAGCGCATGCTCGACTTCGTCAAGGCGCATCCGGGGGCCCTGGCCACGCCGCAGCGCGGCGCCCCGGCCGGCGTGGTGCGGGGCATCGGCGCGGCCTGAGCGACAACGGTCGCTTCAGGCCGGGCCCTGGCGGGCCGATAAGCCCGGTTGAACCCCCGAAGCCTGAGCCGGGGGCAGGAACCGCCATGAGCGCCGACTTCACCACCGTCCGCAACCACAACGAGCGCGCCGTCTTCGACACGGTGCGGCAACTGGCGCCGCAGTACCCCGGGCTGGTCCACGACGCCGAACTGCTGGCCGACGTCGCCTGCGTGGCGCTGAACCGGCTGGCGCCGCGGTACATCCGCCACGAGGTCGACTTCGTGTTCTACCTGAGCGAGCGCGAGCGCAGCGAGAGCGAGCGGCACCTCGCCGAGGCCGTGGAGTACGCCTTCGGCTTCGTGCAGGCCCGCACGGCGATGAAGGCCCGGGGCTGAGCGGGCCGCGGCCGCCGGCGGCTCATCCCCCCCGCGCGACGCAGCGCGGCGTCGTGTTCAGCGGCTGCGCGCCGGCCTCGTCAGCACGGTCGGGAAGCTCACCGGCAGCGTCTGCGGGAAGTCGCGGCTGTAGTGCAGGCCGCGACTCTCGTGGCGGCGCAGGGCGCTGCGCACGATCAGCTCGGCGCACACCACCAGGTTGCGCAACTCCAGCAGGTCGCGGTTGACGCGGAAGTTGGCGTAGTAGTCGTCGATCTCGCCGCGCAGCAGCTTGATGCGGTGCAGCGCGCGCTCCAGCCGCTTGGTGGTGCGCACGATGCCGACGTAGTTCCACATCAGCAGCCGCAGCTCGTCCCAGTTGTGCGCGATCACCACCTGCTCGTCGGCGTCCTCGACCTGGCTCTCGTCCCAGGGCGGGGGCTCGGGCGCGACGGCCGCGGGCAGCCGCGCGATCGCCTCGGCGCAGCTGCGGCCCAGCACCACGCACTCCAGCAGCGAGTTGCTGGCCAGGCGGTTGGCGCCGTGCAGGCCGGTGTAGGTGGTCTCGCCCACGGCGAACAGGCGCGGCAGGTCGGTCCGGCCGTCGAGGTCGGTGACGACGCCGCCGCAGGTGTAGTGCGCGGCCGGCACCACGGGGATGGGCTGGCGCGCGATGTCGATGCCCAGCTGGCCGCAGCGCGCGTGGATCGTGGGGAAGTGCTCCTTCAGGAAGGCCTCGCCCTTGGCCGCGACGATGGGCCGCGCGTCCAGCCACACGTGGTCGAGGCCGTGCTTCTTCATCTCGAAGTCGATGGCGCGGGCCACGATGTCGCGCGGCGCGAGCTCGGCACGCTCGTCGTGCGCCGGCATGAAGCGCCGGCCCCCGGGGTCGCCCGGGCCGGTGGACGGCAGCGTGAGCACCGCGCCCTCGCCGCGCAGGGCCTCGGTGATGAGGAAGCTGCGCTCCTGGGGGTGGTACAGGCAGGTCGGGTGGAACTGGATGAACTCCATGTTCGCCACCCGGCAACCCGCGCGCCAGGCCATCGCGATGCCGTCGCCGGTGGCGGTGTCGGGGTTGCTGGTGTAGCGGTAGACCTTGCCGACGCCGCCCGTGGCCAGCACCACCGCGTCGGCGGCCAGCGTCTCGACGCGGCCGCGGTCCATGTCGAGGGCGTAGACGCCGTGGCAGCGCGGCGCACCGCCGGGCGGGCCCAGGTGGCGACTGGTGATCAGGTCCACCGCCACCCAGCGCTCGCGCAGCACGATGTTCGGGTGGGCGCGGGCGCGGGCCAGCAAGGCGTCGTGGATCGCGCGGCCGGTGGCGTCGGCGGCGTGGGCGATGCGCCGCACCGCGTGGCCGCCCTCGCGCGTGAGGTGCAGGCCCAGCGGGCCCTCGGGATCGGCCGAGAAGCCCACTCCCTGCTCCACCAGCCACTGCACGGCCGCGGCGCTGTGCTCGGCCATGAAGCGCGCGGCGTGCTCGTCGACGATGCCGGCGCCGGCCTCCTGCGTGTCGCGGACGTGGCTCTCCACGCTGTCGTCGGCGCCCAGCACGCCGACGATGCCGCCCTGCGCCCAGGCGGTGGCGCTCTCGTCGAGGTCGCGCTTGGCCAGCACCACCACGGGCCGCGAACGGGCCAGCTCCAGGGCCACCGTCAGGCCGGCCAGGCCGGCCCCCACCACGACCACCGGCCGCACGGAATGTGTTTCGCTCATCGGCCTTCGCCCTGCTGCTGCGGATGTCGATTCTAGGGAGTGGGTCTCATTGCGGCGCCCCGTGAGTGGCCTCCGCCCGCCTATCATCCCGAAGACAACCAAACAAGACTCAGCGGAGACCCCCCGGATGCCCGCCCCGCGCGAACCCGACCACTGGCCCGACACGCAGCGCGTCCTGCCCGGTCGCCCCGCCCGCGACGATCTCGCCGCGCCAGCGACGCAGATCGTGCGCGACAGCGAGGCCTACCTGGGCGAGGACACGGGTGACGTCGGCCGCCGCATCTCGGAGGACCAGGTCGAGCTGTTCGTGGGCGGCGACGCCGCCATGTCGCTGCAGGCCGAGTTCCAGCGCCTGGGCCCCGAGTTCATCGCCCTGCACGACGTGGGCCTGGCGGCCTCGGTGCGCCTGCTCAACAGCATGGTGGGGCCGGCGGGTGCGCGTGTGCAGCGGCTGTCCATCCGCCGCCAGGGCCAGGGCGTGGCGCTGGCGGTCATGCTGTTCGTGGAGGTCAAGCTGGCCGACGGCAGCCCGGTGCGCGTCTACAGCACCGAGGTCCAGGCCGACGGCGCCACGCGGGCGGCGCTGGCGCGCGTGCTGCTGGCGCACAGCCGCCTGGGCGTGCTGATGGTGGGCGAACTCCCCGCGCACGCACTGACGGCCCAGCTCGCCCCGCTGCACCAGGCCATGCAGGGCCGCAGCTGGCCCAACCGCGACCTGCTGCTGGTGCCGCTGGGCTCCAGCATCGGCCTGGCCGGCCCCAGCGCGCAGCTGGCGCACCAGACGCCCGTGGCCGTGCACGTGGCGCCGCACGCCGCCAAGCCCAAGCACGTCTGGACCTTCGTCGGCGGTGCCTGGAACCGCCTGCACGGCATGCCCGGCGGCGAGCGCGCGCTGCCCACCGAGCTGTCGCGGGCGGTGCCCAGGCCCCCGGTACCGGCCACCGAGGCCATGACCGAGCCAATGCCGCTGGAGTCGCTGCGCCAGTTGCGGCCGCTGCGCGCCGCCGCCACCGCGCCGCTGACGCCGGCGGCACCCCGGGCCACGAGGCCCCAGACGGCCCCGAGCGCACCCACGCCACCGGCTGCGGCCCGGCCCGCAACGGAACCGACGACCCTGACCCTGCCGGCGGGACTGGCGATGCCGGCGGCCGTGGCGGCCTTCGCGGCCCCCACCGCCATCATGCCCATGCCGGTGCCCGGCGCGTCGGGCTGGGCGGCCTATGCCCAGCGCTGCGCGCTCGTCAAGGGCGTCCAGGCCTGCTGCGTGTTCGACATGCACTCGATGGCCGTGATGGCGTCGTCGGGCGACGCCCCGGCGCCCGAGCGGCTCGCGCGGCAGGGCGCGGCGCTGCTGGCCTCGATGCTGGACGCATCGCGGGCGCTGGGCCTGGGCTCGCCGCAACCCGAGGCTGCCATCAGCACCGCCCACCACCACCTGATCCTGAAGCCGGTGCCGCGCCACCCCGGCGTGGCACTGCACGTGGTGCTGCAGGCCCACGGCAGCAACCTGACGCTGGCCCGCCTGCAGATCGACCGCATCGACGTGCCGGACTGACACGGGCCCGGCGCGGCACGTACCGCACCGCGGCCGGGCCCGCGCCCGGTTCAGTGCACCACGCGCTCGAAGCTGAAGCCGCCCCCGACCAGCTCGACCGGGATCACGTCCTTCGGCCCGAATCGGCCCTGCAGGATCAGCTTGCTCACCGGGTTCTCGATGCGCTGCTGGATGGCACGCTTCAGCGGACGCGCGCCGAACACCGGGTCGAAGCCCACCTTGGCCAGCTCGGCCAGCGCCGCCGGGCTCACCTCGAGCTTCATCTCGAGCTTCTCCAGCCGCGACTGCAGGGCCTTGAGCTGGATCTTGGCGATGTTCTCGATGTGCGTGCGGTCGAGCGCGTGGAAGACCACGGTCTCGTCGATGCGGTTGAGGAACTCCGGCCGGAAGTGCGCCTTGACCTCGGTCCAGACGGCGTCCTTGATCTCGTCGCCCGGACGGCCGGCCATCTGCATGATCATCTGCGAGCCCAGGTTGCTGGTCATCACGATGACGGTGTTCTTGAAGTCCACCGTGCGGCCCTGGCCGTCGGTGAGACGGCCGTCGTCCAGCACCTGCAGCAGCACGTTGAAGACGTCGGGGTGGGCCTTCTCCACCTCGTCGAGCAGCAGCACGCTGTAGGGCTTGCGGCGCACCGCCTCGGTGAGCGCCCCACCCTCGTCGTAGCCCACGTAGCCCGGGGGCGCGCCGATCAGCCGGCTGACGGAGTGCTTCTCCATGTACTCGCTCATGTCGACGCGGATCAGGTGGTCCTCGCTGTCGAACAGGAAGCCGGCCAGGGCCTTGCACAGCTCGGTCTTGCCCACGCCGGTGGGGCCCAGGAACAGGAAGCTGCCCAGCGGCCGGTTGGGGTCGCTCAGACCCGCGCGCGAGCGGCGGATGGCGTCGGCCACCGCCACGATGGCCTCGTCCTGGCCCACCACGCGCTCGTGCAGCCGGGCCTCCATCTGAAGCAGCTTGTCGCGCTCGCCCTGCATCAGCTTGCTCACCGGGATGCCGGTGGCGCGCGACACGACCTCGGCGATCTCCTCGGCGCCCACCATCGTGCGCAGCAGCTGCGGCCGGCCCTCGCCCTTCTTGCCGGACTCCTTGGCCTGGGCCTCCTTCAGCCGCTTCTCCAGCTCGGGCAGACGGCCGTACTGCAGCTCGGCCACCTTGTCGAAGTTGCCCTTGCGCTTGAGTTCCTCGATCTGGCCGCGCGTGCGGTCGATCTCTTCCTTGACCTGCGCGCTGCCCTGGGCGGTGGCCTTCTCGCTCTTCCAGATCTCCTCGAGGTCGGCGGCCTCGCGCTCGAGCTTGGCGATCTCCTCCTCGATCAGCGCCAGGCGCTTGATCGAGGCCTCGTCCTTCTCCTTGCGCACGGCCTCGCGCTCGATCTTCAGCTGGATGAGGCGGCGATCGAGCTTGTCCATGGCCTCGGGCTTGGAGTCGATCTCGATCTTGATCTTGGCCGCCGCCTCGTCGATCAGGTCGATGGCCTTGTCGGGCAGGAAGCGGTCGGTGATGTAGCGGTGCGAGAGCTCGGCCGCGGCCACGATGGCCGGGTCGGTGATCTCCACGCCGTGGTGCACCTCGTACTTCTCCTGCAGGCCGCGCAGGATGGCCACCGTGGCCTCGACGCTGGGCTCGTCGACCAGCACCTTCTGGAAGCGGCGCTCGAGCGCGGCGTCCTTCTCGACGTACTTGCGGTACTCGTCGAGTGTGGTGGCGCCGATGCAGTGCAGCTCGCCGCGCGCCAGCGCGGGCTTGAGCATGTTGCCGGCGTCGATGGCGCCCTCGGCCTTGCCGGCGCCCACCATGGTGTGCAGCTCGTCGATGAACAGGATGATGCGGCCCTCGTCCTGCGCCACTTCCTTCAGCACGGCCTTCAGTCGCTCCTCGAACTCGCCGCGGAACTTGGCGCCGGCCAGCAGCCCGGCCATGTCGAGCACCAGCACGCGCTTGTCCTTCAGGCTCTCGGGCACCTCGCCGTTGACGATGCGCTGCGCCAGGCCCTCGACAATGGCGGTCTTGCCCACGCCGGGCTCGCCGATGAGCACGGGGTTGTTCTTGCTGCGCCGCTGAAGCACCTGGATGGCGCGGCGGATCTCGTCGTCGCGTCCGATCACGGGGTCTAGCTTGCCCTGGCGCGCGCGCTCGGTGAGGTCGAGCGTGAACTTCTTCAGCGCCTCGCGCTGGCCCTCGGCGTCGGCCGAGTCGACCTTGGCGCCGCCGCGCACGGCCGTGATGGCGGTCTCCAGGGCCTTGCGCGTGAGGCCATGGCCGCGCACGATGCCGCCGAAGTCGCTCTTGGCGTCGGCCGCGGCGAGCAGGAACATCTCGCTGGCGATGAACTGGTCGCCTCGCTTGCTGGACTCCTTGTCGGCGGCCTGCAGCAGCAGCACCAGGTCGCGGCCCGGCTGCACCGGCTGGCCACCGCCCTGCACCTGCGGCAACGCGGCCAAGGCCGTATCCATGGCAGTGACCAGCGCGCCCACGTTGGCGCCGGCCCGCTCCAGCAAGGCCCGCGGCCCGTCGGGCTGCGCCAGCATCGCGGCCAGCAGGTGCGCGGGCTCGATGTAGGGGTTGTCGCGGCCGACGGCCGCGCTCTGGGCGTCCTGCAGGGCCTGCTGGAAGGCGGTGGTGAGCTTGTCGAAGCGCATGGGAAGAACCTCCGGTCTGCGCGGGATGTGAGGCGCCACCGCGGCCTTTCAAGGCCAGCGCGGCCGAACGAGGCACCCGTTTAGACTGCCTTTGACTTCCATCAACGAAGCCCAGGGCCACGGCGACCGGGCCGCCCGAGGAGACGACACTGGATCCGAGTGTGAGGCCAGCCGCAGGATGGCGCAGCGCCGTCGTCGGCGGCACGGCGGGTGCCGTCGCCAGCATCGCCATCGTCATCACGCTGGGCCTGGTCGCGCTGGCACCGCTGCAGGCCGGCGCCGCCGGGGTCACGGCTGCCTTCCTCTGCGTGATCTTCGGGGCATCGGTGTATGCGCTGCTGGCGGGCAGCGCGCTGCCGACCGGCGGCCCCACCTCGGCCACCGCCGTCATCGCTGCTGCGCTGGTGGCCCGGCTGGCCGACAGCCCGGCGCTGCCACAGGGACCGGATGCCGTGCCCGCGGCGCTGGCGGCCCTGGGGCTGGCGGTGCTGGGCATGGGCCTGCTGCAGGTCCTGATGGCCGTGGCCCGCCTGGGCAGCCTGGTGCGCTTCGTGCCGCATCCGGTGCTGGCCGGCTTCATGAACGGCGTGGCAATCCTGATCGTGCTGGCGCAGGTGCCGGTCCTGCTGGGTCTCGATGCCGCCCGGTGGGCAGCCGACGGGTTGCGGGCGCTGTACGCCGCGCAGCCCGGCGCGCTGTTGCTCGGTCTGGCCACGGCAGGGCTGATCGTCATCCTGGCGCGCCGTGCACCTCGCTGGCCGGCGGCTCTGGTCGGCCTGGCCCTGGCCACGGTGGTCTGGCACATCGCGGCGGCGGCACTGCCGGGGCCCTGGCTCGGGCCCACGCTCGCCGCGGTGTCACCGCCACCCACCTGGCCCGGGCCGCTGGCGGCCCTGCTGGGCGACGCACGCATCCTGGACCTGGCCCGGGCCGAGGCCGGCGCGGTGCTGTCCGCGGCGCTGGTGCTGGCCCTGGTGGGCAGCCTGGAGACGATGCTCAACCTGCGCGCCCTGGCCGGGCAGACCGATCGGCGCCACGACGAGAACCGCGAACTGCTGGCAATGGGCCTCGGCAACGTCGTGGGCGGCCTGTTCGGGGCCCTGCCGATGGTGTTGCTGCGGGCCCGCGCCCAGGCCGTGCTGCAAGCCGGCGGCATCGGGAGATCGGCGGCACTGGTCGCGGCAGCGGTGTCGCTGCTGCTGCTGACCGCCGCTGGCGGGTTGCTGGCGCTGTTGCCCAAGGCCGCGCTGGCCGGCGCCATGCTCGTGGTGGCGGTCTCGCTTGTCGATGGCTGGTCTCGCAACGTGCTGCGCCAGCGCGGCGACCACCGCGCCGCATGGACCCCGGCGCTGCTCACCATGGCGCTGGTGGCGCTGGCCACCGTGGCGCTGGGGCCCGTCACAGGGGTTGCGGTCGGCATCGCCTTGTCGGTGGCCGTGTTCGTTCGCCGCATCCGGGGCCAGACGCTGCGCTGGAGCGGCACCGCGCGGGAGCGGCCCTCGCGGCGCGTCTACCCTTTGGCGCTGGAGCAGGCGCTGGCGCCGCTGCGCAGCCAGATCGCCGTGCTCGAGCTGCAGGGCGCCGTCTTCTGGGGGAACGCGGAAAGCGTGGTCGGGCAGGCCGAGGCCGCAGCGAAGGGCCGCAGCGTGGTCGTGCTCGACCTGCGTCGGGTTGGCGCCGTCGATGAGTCGGCCGCGGTTGAACTGCTGCACCTGGAGCGCCGGCTCGCCAGCCTCGGCGTGACGCTGCTGATGGCCGGGCCGGCGGGTCCCGTGACCGACGGGCGCCCCTGGGGCGATTACCTGGCCGAGGCCGGCGGCGGGCCGCCGCTGAGCTGCTGGCCCGACGCCGACCGGGCCATCGAGCACGCCGAGCGCCTCCTCCTCGCCGAGGCCGGCGCCGGAGCCGGCCTGCTGGCGCGCGAGGTGCCGCCCGAGGAAAACCTGCTGCTGCGCGACCTGAGCCCCCGGCACGCGGAGGCCGTTCTCCGCCTGCTGCAGCCGCGCCGGCTGGCGGCGGGCGAGTGGCTGTTCCGTGAAGGCGACCCTGCCGACGCCGTGTACCTGCTGACCAACGGCTCGATCACCGTGGCGGCGCGGGGCGGCACGCGGTACGCCAGCTTCTCGCCCGGCACCATGCTGGGCGAACTGGCGGTACTGGACGGCGGCGACCGCAGCGCCGACGCCGTGGCCGACGCTACGGCCGAGGTGCAGGTGCTGCCGTGCGGGGCGCTGGCGCAACTCACCCAGGAAGACCCTGCCCTGGCCGCCCTGCTGTACCGCCAGATCGCAGGCCACCTTGCGAACCGGCTGCGGCAGGCATCCGCAGCCTGGCGCGACGCCGCCGGCTGAGGGGGCGCCGGGGCCGACGGCTAGCCTGGATCTTTCACGAGTGACGTACTGGATGATTCCGGCAAGGGCCTGAGGCACGGATCGTGGCCCTGAGTGGCGCGGCGGGGGCCATTCGGCACGGTTGAGTGCTGGATGCGCGGCCGGCGGGCGTGTTTACCCC
>CAIKLM010000049.1 GCA_903828235.1 uncultured beta proteobacterium
CGCCGGCCCACAGCCAGCGGCGGCGCGCCGGCGCGGCGGCGTCACGCGCGCGCGAGCGGGTCGGAGGGGGCGGGGAGGGTACGGCGGCCTCGGCCTCGTGCGCGGACAGCCAGCTGCGCAGCTCCAGGGCCATGCCCAGCGCGTTGGGGTAGCGCTGCTCGGGGTCGCGCGCCATCGCCTTGGCGGCGATCAGCGACAGCGCCTTGGGCACCTCGGGCCGCAGCTCGTGGGCCGGCGCCGGGTGGTGGGTGAGGATGGCGGTGCTGATCTGCTCGATCGAGTCGCCCGCGAACGCGCGGCGGCCGGCCAGCAGCTCGTAGAACACGACGCCCAGCGCGTGGATGTCGGTGCGGGCATCGACCTCGCGGCCCTCGAGCTGCTCGGGCGTCAGGTAGTGCGGCGAGCCCATCACGAAGCCTTCCAGGTGCGACTGCGGCCGCCCATGGGTCACGCGCGCGATGCCGAAGTCCAGCACCTTGGGCTTGTCGCGCCGGCACAGGAAAATGTTGGCCGGCTTGATGTCGCAGTGGATGACGCCGCGCGCGTGCGCGTAGGCCAGCGCCTCGGCCACGCGGCGCACCAGCAGCGCCGACTGGGCCGGCGTGGGCTGCCAGCCGGCGGCCAGCGCGTGCCGCAGGTCGCGGCCGTGCAGCCGTTCCATCGCGATGTACACGCCGTGCGCCGACAGCCCGGCGTCGTGGATGGTGACGATGTGCGGGTGGTTGAGGCTGGCGACCGCGCGCGCCTCGTTGAGGAACAGGCCGTCCAGGGCCACGCGCTCGCGCGGGTCGGTCTGGAACTGCAGCGTCTTCACCGCCACCACGCGCGACAGCAGCGGGTCCCAGGCCTCGTGCACCTGGCCCAGGCCGCCGCTGCCGAGCGGCCCCTTCAGCGCATAGCGCCCGATCTGGGCCGTGGTGGGGCGCTGCGAGGCCGGCAGCCGGGCCTCGAGATCGGCGGGCGCGGGCTGGCTGTCCAGCAGGCCGGAGTCGGGCCCCAGGGCTTGCGAGTCGGCGGCCGTCGGACCGGCGGCATCGGAGGCACCGGGCCGGGCGTCGTCGGCCCCCGCCGGCAGCGATGCCACGGTGGATGCGAATGCGTCGTCGGCGTTGCCGGCCGCGCCGGCAGACGACTTCTGGAACAGGTTGATGCCCACGTTGCCTGCGACTGTAAGCGGCTGTGCGCGCCGCGCAGGCCGGGAAAAGGCGCCGCCAATGCCCACAATTGGCACCGGAAGGTGGCCCCTTGGCGAGCGGTCGTATCGACCGTGAGCAGGTGTTTCGGCGTGCGCGTCAGCCCAGCTCGCGCGCCAGCCGAGCCAGCGCCGCGTCGAGCTGTTCCAGGCTGCTGGCGAAACTCAGCCGGGCGTAGCGCTCGGCGGCGTGGGGGCCGAAGTCGCGGCCCGGCGTCAGGGCCACGTGGGCGTCGTTCATCATGCGCTGGCAGAAATCCCAGCTGCTGCGGTCGTGCCGCGTGCAGTCGAACCAGGCGTAGAAGGCGCCGTCGGGCACCACGGGCACCGGCAGGCCCAGGGCCTCGAGCGCCGGCACGACGTGGTCGCGGCGGCGCCGGAACTCGCCGCGGCGGCGCTCGAACTCGGCCAGCGAGGCCGGCTCGAAGCAGGCCAGCGCCGCGTGCTGCGCCAGCGTGCTCGGGCAGATGTAGAGGTTCTGCGCCAGCCGCTCCACCGGCCCCACCAGCCACGGCGGCAGCACCAGCCAGCCCAGGCGCCAGCCGGTCATGCCGAAGTACTTGCTGAAGCTGTTGATGCTGACGACGTGGTCGGCCAGCCCCGCGCCCGGCAGCGCCAGCGCGGTCTGCCCGAAGCGTTCGTCGTAGCTCAGGCCGAGGTAGATCTCGTCGACCAGCGTGATGCCGCCGCGCGCCGCCACGGCCTGCGCGATGGCGGCCATCTCGGCCGGTGCGACCGAGGTGCCCGTGGGGTTGCCCGGGCTGGCCAGCAGCACGCCGCGGGTGGCCGCCGTCCAGGCCGCCTGCACGCTGGCGGCGTCGGGCTGGAAGCGGGCCTCGGGGCCGGCCGGCAGCAGCCGCGGCGTGGCGCCCGTGGCGGCCACGAAGTGGCGGTTGCAGGGGTAGCTGGGGTCGGCCATCAGCACCTCGTCGCCGGGCTCGAACAGCGCCAGGCACACCAGCTGCAACGCCGCCGAGGCGCCGGCCGTCACGACGATGCGCCCGGGGTCGACGTCGACGCCGAAGCGCTGCGCGTACCAGCCCGAGATCGCCTCGCGCAGCGCCTGCAGCCCGGTGGCCTGGGTGTACTGCGTGCGGCCCGCGGCCAGCGCCGCGGCGGCGGCGGCCTGCACCGCTGGCGCGGCGGTGAAGTCGGGCTCGCCGATGTTCAGGAAGATCATCGGCTCGCCGCCCCGGGCGGGGTCGCAGGCCGGCGAGGCGGCGATGCGCGACGCCGCCTTGGCCAGCTCCATCACGTAGAAGGGCTCGATGTGATCGAGCCGGCCGGCCAGGCGCGCGGGGGTCGGGGCCACGGCGGCTGGGTCAGCCCGCCCGCCGGCCGCGGCCGGCGGCGGCCTCGTCGGGGCGCAGCTGCCCGGCGCACTTGTCGAGCACGCCGTTGACGTACTTGTGGCCGTCGGTGCCGCCGAAGGCCTTGGCCAGCTCGACGGCCTCGTTGATGGCCACGCGGTAGGGAATCTCGGCGCAGCGCGACAGCTCGAAGCAGCCGATCAGCAGCGCCGCATGCTCCACCGGCGACAGCATCGAGGTCTTGCGGTCGACGTGGCGGGCCAGCACGGCGTCGAGCGCGGCCGACTCCTCGATGCAGCCGTGCAGCAGCGCGTCGAAGTGGGCGCGGTCGCACTTGTCGAAGTGCTCGAGCTGCGCGACGTTGGCCTCGATCTCGCGCACGGGAGCGCCGGCCACCAGCCACTGGTACAGGCCCTGCAGCGCGAACTCGCGCGCGCGGCGGCGGGCCGACTTGGGCGCGGCCCGGCGCTGCGGGGTCGAAGCCGGGGCCGGGGCCGCCGGCGCGACCGCGGGCGTGTCGGCCGGGCTCACGACAGGTCTTCCAGCAGGTTGGCCATCTCCACCGCCACGCGCGCGGCGTCGCGGCCCTTGTCTTCGGCGCGGGCCCAGGCCTGGGCCTCGTTCTCGACCGTGAGGATGGCGTTGGCCACAGGCACCTGGTGGTCGAGCGCGACCCGCGTGACGCCGGCCGCGCTTTCGTTGCACACCAGTTCGAAGTGGTAGGTCTCGCCGCGGATGACGCAGCCCAGCGCCACGAGGGCGTCGAACTCGCCGCTGTCGGCCATGGCCTTCAGGGCCACCGGAATCTCGAGCGCGCCGGGCACGCTGACGTGGCGGATGTCGGCCTCGTCGACGTCCAGCCGCTCGAGCTCGGACAGGCAGGCCTGGGCGAGCTTGCTCGTGATGGCGTCGTTGAAGCGGGCGCGCACGATGCCGATGCTCAGGCCCTCGCCGACGAGCTCGGCGGCCTGGCCCTGGTCAGCGCCCTGCATGGAGGCGGGGCCGGCGTGCGGCGGCGGTGGGGGAGTGGGTCATGGTGGGATACGGGTTCAGGTGCCGGCGGCGACGAAGCCGGTGATCTCGAGGCCGTAGCCGGCCATGCTGGGCATGCGGCGCGGGCTGCCGAGCAGCCGCATGCGGCGCACGCCGAGCTCGCGCAGGATCTGGGCGCCCACGCCGTAGGTGCGCAGGTCCATCTGCGCCCGGGGCGGCGGCGGGGCGGGGCTGTCGGCCAGCAGGGCGGGCAGCAGGGCGCGCGCGTCGGTGCTGGCGTTGAGCAGCACGGCCACGCCGGCGGGCGAGCGCTGCAGCGCCTGCAGCGCCTGCGCCAGCGGCCAGGAGTGGCCGCCGCCGCGCGCGTCGAGCAGGTCCAGCGCGGTGAAGGGCTCGTGCACGCGCACCAGCACCTCGTCGGCGGGCTGCCAGCGGCCGTGGCGCAGCGCCAGGTGCAGGCCGCCGCCCTTGTCGCGGAAGGCGCGGCACTCGAACTCGCCGTGCGGCGTGCTCAGGCTGCGCGTGCCCAGGGGCTCGATCAGCGTCTCGTTGCGGCTGCGGTAGCCGATGAGATCGGCGATGGTGCCGATCTTCAGGCCGTGCTGGCGCGCGAACAGCTCCAGGTCGGGCAGGCGCGCCATGGTGCCGTCTTCGTTCATCACCTCGCAGATCACGGCGGCGGGCGACAGGCCGGCCATGGCCGCGAGGTCGCAGCCGGCCTCGGTGTGGCCGGCGCGCATGAGCACGCCGCCATCCTGCGCCTGCAGCGGGAAGATGTGGCCCGGCTGCACCAGGTCGGAGGGCTTGGCGTCGCGCGCCACGGCGGCCTGCACGGTGCGGGCGCGGTCGGCGGCGCTGATGCCGGTGGTCACGCCCGTGGCGGCCTCGATCGACACCGTGAAGGCGGTGCCGTGCTGGGTGCCGTTGCGCGTGGTCATGGGCGGCAGCTGCAGGCGTTCGCAGCGCTCGCGCGTGAGCGTCAGGCAGATCAGGCCGCGCGCGTGGCGCGCCATGAAGTTGATGGCCTCGGGCGTGACGTGCTCGGCGGCGAGCACGAGGTCGCCTTCGTTTTCGCGGTCTTCCTCGTCGACGAGGATCACCATGCGGCCGGCCGCCAGCTCGGCGACCAGCTCGGGGACGGGAGCGATGGGCATGCGGGATTCTAGGCGGGGCGCCCAAAGCACCACGGCGGCCAGAGGCCGCCGTGGATGGGGTGGGCGCGACGCGGGGCGTCAGCGACGACGGCGCACCAGGGCCAGGCCGCCGAGGGCGGCGCCGACGAGGGCGAGGCTGCCGGGGAGGGGGGTCGGGTTCGGGCCGCTGGGGGCGGCGACGACGGTGAACATGTCGAAGCCGAAGATGTCGGCCGTGGATCCGCCGCTGCTGATGAAGCGCACCGACTTGAAGTACTCGGTAGCCAGGGACGTCGACACGCCGAAGAAGAGCACTGACCCGGATGCCTGATCGTTGAATAGGGGGTCGCCGTCCGGCACGACGCCGGCACCGCCGGGCTGGATCGTGATCGTGCTGTTGTCCATCAGCGTCAGTTCCAGCGACAGCAGGCCGCCATGGTCGCCGACATCGGTCGCGAAGAACCCGAAGCTCTGGACTGCCTTGTCGAAGTCCAGCTTGAAACTGGACGACCCGCTGGTCGGGGCGGTCGCTTCCCAATACCGGGTGCCCTGCGGCGAGGGATCCGGGTCAATGACCCCCGAAACGCTGTACCTCCCGAAGTTCGACTGTCCGACCGGGTTGGATAGGACCTGGCCAGCACCGGAAAGCGTAGCTGCCACCCCGCCCAGGTTGATGGTCAGTGACGTGGCGCCGACAGTGGCCGCCTCGAAGTCGTAGAAGCTGGGCGTCCCGGAGCCGACGAACATGTCACGGGCAGTGACTGCCTCCGGGTAGAACGTCAGCGGGAAGTTGGCGGAGACGTTCTTGTTTTGTCCGAACGTGGTCGTGAAAGCCGCGCACGCCATGCCCGACCAGGCGGTGATGGCGGCCGCTGCGAGGAGGTTCTTGATGTTCAATTCGGACTCCGATCTGTTCCGGGGGAGTGGCTGGGAGGCCCCTGTTGGAAAACATATCAGCAGGTTTCGTGCCCGAATCTGCTGGATGCTTCCAAGTCGCTGTCTGCGTTGGGATTTTCGTCCAAGGGGCCTGGGTGAGGCCATCCCCGGAGTCGGGGTCTGTAAAGCCGGGCGACAGTCGGCGCCGGGTCTGACCGCCTGCATCAGGCGGCAGGGGCTGTCACCACGGGCCTAAGCCTGAGCCTGAGGTCATCGCCCAGGACCGTGCTGTCGAGGAAACGCCACGAAGGCCTGTCGCCCAGGGCCGCGACGCCGGGCTGGACCGGCCAGTCGGCGATCGGACGACCCGAGCCCAGGAACCTGGGCGCCACGTACAGCAGGCACTCGTCGACCCAGCCGCCGGCCAGCAGCGCGCCGTTCAGCGTGGCCCCGGCTTCCACGTGCAGTTCGTTGACGCCGCGGGCGGCGAGCATCGCGAGCAGGCCGTCCAGCGGCACTCTTCCGGCCGGATGGCCCAGCTCGACGACCTCGGCCCCGGCGGCGCGCAGCCTCGCGCCTGCGTCCCTGGCAGGGCCAACCCCCACCACCAGGGCGCGGCCCGGGGCCTCGAGCAGGCGGGCCGACGGCGGCGTGCGCCAGCGAGAGTCGAGCACGAGGCGCAAGGGCTGGGCCGGCGTTTCGACCAGGCGCACGTCCAGGCGGGGGTCGTCGGCCAGCACCGTGCCCACGCCGGTGAGCACCGCGCTGGCGCGGCGCCGCCACGCGTGCCCGTCGCAGCGGGCGGCTTCGCCGGTGATCCACTGGCTCCGCCCGTCGGGCAAGGCGGTGCAGCCGTCCACAGAGGCGGCCACCTTCAGCCGCACCCAGGGCCGGCCGCGCTCCACCCGGGAGAAGAAGCCGATGTTGAGCTCGCGGCAGGCTTCGCGCTCGGCGCCGTCGGCCAGGTCAACCTGCACGCCGGCGGCGCGCAGGCGCTTGATGCCCGCGCCGTTGACCTGGGGGAAGGGATCGGGCGATCCGATGACCACCCGGGCGATGCCGGCCTCGACGAGGGCGTCGCAACACGGCGGCGTGCGGCCGTGGTGGGCACAGGGTTCCAGCGTGACCCAGGCCGTGGCACCGTGGGTGTGGGCGCCGCGTGCCGCCGCATCGCGCAGCGCCATCACCTCGGCGTGCGGGCCACCGGCCTGCTGCGTGGCGCCTTCGGCGAACACCTGGCCGTCGTCCAGCCCGATGACGCAGCCCACGCGCGGGTTGGGCTCCGTCAGCCCGAAGCTGGCTTCCGCCAGCCGTCGGGCCTGCTGCAGACGTTCGCGATCGAGGGGCCTGAGGCCCGGACAACGGGGTTCGTGGGTCAGCTGATCGGCTGGTGGGGCCACGTGTTGCTCTCGATGGGCGTCAGAGTGTCTTCCGCGGGGCAACTGTAGGCCGTGGTGTTGTCGCCCGCGCTGATCACCAGGAAGTTCTTGTTCACCTGTGGCCCGTTGGCGCGTCGGTAGAAGTAGGGATGCCGGCTGTTGAAGTAGCCTTCCGTCTCGCCTGCCGGCAGGTCCGGGATCCCGCTGGACGCCGGCAGGACGTTGCGGTTGTCGGGTGTGTACCGGCACACCTTGTACTTGGTTGACGTGGCATCGGCCAAGGCACCGGACAGCGACAGTGTGCCGAACTCGACCCGGCCTGACCAGACACGTCCGGCCCCCGTCAAAGCGGTGGGCAGGGCGCAGTAGTAGGCGAAACGATCCGTTCCCACCTGCTCGACGGCACAGGTCTGCGTGGACGCCGGGGTAGGCTGGGTGACCTGCACCTGCATGGACAGGCTGACCACCAGGTCTGTGGGTGTTTCTGCCTCGACCGAGGTTGGCGCGCCGCCTGTCGCGAAGGCAACGAAGCCCGACAGCAGTTGTCGGTTGGTCAGTGTTGTGCATAACGGCGCGCACACGGTGATCAGCGCCGTGGTGTTGTCGAAGCGCCAGGTGACGCCGGTCAGGCCCGGCGGTGTGAAGGTGCTCGTTCCATCGCCGTTGTTCACCGCAGCCCGGGGAATCGCCGCGTTCCGCCCGTAGGGCTGTGCCAGGAAGGTCCGGTCGGTTCTCGTTGCGTGAAGCGCAGACAGTTCCGCTGGCAGGCCCGCGATGGCAGAGCTCAGTTCCACGCGCTGGTTGGGCGCCGATGCCGAACGGTCGGCCCAAGTGACGATCACGCGCACCTGACGCACAGGCGCCATCGCGTCGGAAGCGGCTGCGGCGGGTACCAGTGTTTCGAGGAAGAAGGTCGTGTTGGCGTTGCTGGCCGCAACCGACGCAGGCGCGGCCGTGATGATGTCTGCGAATGCGAACCTGCCAGGCGCTGAAGCCACCACGCTGTAGTTGCGCAGCCGTTCCAGTTCTTCCTGGGCGATGCGGACCGCCTCGGACCTTTGCCGCGAGATGTCTGCCCCCGCGCGCATGGTGCTCTGCATGCCCACCACCCCCAGCATGCCGAAGGCCATCACCGCCAGCGCCACCAGGGCCTCGATGAGCGAGACGCCCGCGGCCCGCCGCCGCACGCGGACTTGATTCATCATGCGCTTCATGGCAGGGCCCAATCGCGCCAGGAACCCGCGACCCTGAAGAAGGTGCCCGATGACGTGCGCAGGTTCGCCAGTACGCCGCTGTCGTAGTTGACGGCCATGATGGAGCTGGTGCCGCCCCCCGACCGGGTCACGGCACCGTCGACGACGACGGCCCCTCGGATGGTGCCGAGCGCCGTGCTCGCACCGATGTCCCAGCCGACGGCCGGATCCGCCGGCCTGAGCATCAGCAGGCCGTGGACGGTGACACCCGCTGCACTGAACTCGAGGTTGCCGTTGATCACCATCATCACCGGTGCTGTGGCGCTGCCGATGTCATTCGTACTGTTGACCGTTAGGCCACCGGTCAGCCACAGCGGCCGACCCGGGTTGTTCGTGATGGCGGTGCGGACGGTGGCGGCATCGCAGTCGCTCGATCCACAGTCCACCGTCACCACGCCGGGCATCTGGATCCAGCGCTGGGGCGGCAGCATGAACGTCGCCGCGAAGAAGCGCTCGGCGGCCGTGATGCCCGGCGCAGTGCCGGATGCGGCGATGGCGGGCGGGTCCAGGGCGGCATCCGACGGCAGAGTCGAGCCGCTGAGTGCGTTGCCTGCGCTGGTGGTGAGCGCGAGCCCTGAGGTGTTGATCGCTCCGGACGCGTGTACCGTGACGCCGCTGCCCGTGGAGGCTGTGTTGACCAGGTTCATGCCGCTGGCCGTGACCGCACCCCGTGCGGTGAGGGCAGACAGCGGGAACGAAGTTGCCCGGCCGCTGAGCATGAGCACGGATCCCGTGACCGTGCGACCCTCGTTCGCCAGACTCGCCCCAGCCACGTCCAGGCAGCCGTTGTCAAGCCGGGTGCAACCGACGATGTCGATGCGAACAAGTCCGGGTTGCGGCGAGCCAGGCGCCACGTTGAGCACGCGAAAGCGCATCCGGAACGCGGGCGACACCGCATTGCCCGTGGGTGCGCTGAGCACGGGTGCCGAGTCGACTGGGCAGGAGCAGCTCCAGGTGCCGGCTTGACCATCGAAGACGCAGGTCGGCGTCAGCGGATCTCCCGAGGTCTGTGAACGCGCGGTGATGAGTCCGGTGGCTGCGTCGATGTTCAGGTACCGCTGGCGAAAGGTGTCGTTCGAGGAGGACGTCGTGGCTCCGCATTGGGCATTGATGCGTCCGCCATTGAGCATCATCAAGGCCCAGTTCATGCCCGCTTCCGCAGCCTCGAACGATTGAGACGCGCGGTACAGGTTGGCCCCCGTCCGCTGCTCGAAGATCATGCTGCGGCTGGTGTAGGCCGCCACCATCGAGATGATGAAGAACAGCACCATCACGACCACGAGGGTCGCCGCGCCCCGCTGCTTTGCATTCCTCATGATGGGCAGAACTTGGCGCCGGTGGTCGACGTCGGGTTGGCGGAGAAGAACTCAAGGTGGTCGTTGCGCAGCCTCACGCGCGACTCGTGGGTGCGCTCGATCTCCGGAAAGGTCCTGTGGCGCGCCGTGATCCGGATCTCAAAGCTGCGCTGGTTGACACTTGGCCAGCAAGAGGTGTCGTTCGAGGGGCAATCCTTGGCGCAGGGGATCCTGGACACGATGTCCGGCAAGCGGGTCACGGCAAACTCGGTCACGAGCATGGTGGCCGGATCAGTGAGGTCCTGCCAGCTCCCTGCGACGAGTCTCGTCTGCAGCACTCCCCGCGTCGTGTCCAACCTGAAGCCGAATCCGTCAGAGGGTACCGAACCGGAACCGGAAGGGTAGTACTCGAACTCCACCTCGTCGCCGGTGCCAACGGACGACAGCCTCCTGGAAGCCAAGCTCGCCAAAGGTTCCACAGTGCTCCCTGTGGCCCAGACATACGACTGCAATTCCCAATCGAATCCAAGGTTGCCGCTGCGGCGCAACTCCCTGGCGATGATGTCGGCGGAAGCACGCAGGTCCTGCTGGACCTGCGCCTCCGCGATCAGCCGGCGGCTTTCGGCAAGCTGGGCACTGAACAGAACGGTGGTCGCGGCCACGACGATGAGCCCGATCGTGATGCCCACCATCAACTCGACCAAGGACAAGCCGCGCTGGTGGCGGCGAAGGCGAGCCGCGGTGTTCAGCACGGAGAACCCCCGAGCTTGGAGCCTGTGGGCGTGCACAGCTCAGCGCGGCCCGCCGGGCTGACTGTTGCCCGCAAGGCCCGGGTGGCATCCGCCGACGACTCGACCTGAAAGCCGCTGTTCACGATGATCGCCGAGTCCGACGGGGGGAATCTGAGCGTCCCGGCCCGCGCGTCGAAAGTCAGCGTGTCCGTCTGCCCCGAGGGCGTGCGCACGCTGACCTTCAACTCGGCCGGAATCGTTACCGTCCGGATCTCGGTGGTGGTGGTCGGGTGCGTGTTGCAGCGCGAACCCGGGTTCTGCGTGCAGTCGCAGGTGTCAGCGCCGCTGGTGGGATCCGGCCGCGTGAAGATCACGTAGCACGTCATCCCGCCCGTCCCCTCCTGGAAGCGGACGCTGACGAAAGCCGAGCGCGCCACGGCCTCGGAGCGGGCAAACTGCAGATCGGTCGCCAGCTGCGCGTGGATGCTGCGCAGCCGCTGCGTGACGATGTACTCGCTGAACGACGGCGCGGCCAGGCCCAGGATGATCACGGCGATCGCCACCACGACCATCAACTCGATCAGCGTCAGGCCGGCGGCCCTGCGGGCCGACGGTTGGTTCGGTGCGCGCAGCCGGCTCACGGTCAGCGGCTCCAGCAGACGTTGGTGGCCGCAAAGTCACTCGTGCCCAGGCTGCAGCCGTTGCAGCCGGCGTAGGTGATCTGCGCGCCCGTCAAGCGCACCGCGAGGGTGCGGCAGGCGGTGTCGGCGTCTTGCGACTTGCCCGTCACGGCCACGGCCGACACCGTGTAGCCCGTGGCGCTGGTGTCGCTGAGCGCCACCGTGTACAGGCCGCCGGTCGTGGTGGCCGGCAGCCCAAGCCCAGGGGTGGAAGCGCTGGGCGCCGCCGTCAGGTTGCTGCTGTAAGCAGCGTTGTTGCTGCGCCAGCGTTCCTGGGCCTGCTGCACCGCCGACAGCGCTGCGAAGGCCTCGGCACGGCGGCTCTTGCGCAGCGAGTCGAGGAAGCTCGGCAGCGCCACCGCGGCCAGCACGGCCAGCACCACGGACACGATCAGGACCTCGATGAGCGTGAAGCCGGCGCTTGCGCGGCGGTGCGGGGTAGCGTGGCGGAACTTGTTCACGCCGCCATTGTGGGTGCGCCCGCGCCGGGCACCCACCTGCCCGCTTCCGTTCGTCGCCGCTGGGCGGCCGCTTGTCAACCACACCCTCAAGCTGAGGGGGCGGTTCAGCACGCCGGATGCCCGGCCACCCGGCCGGCGGGCGAGCAGGTGCGGGTGCGGCCCATGATGTTGACCACATGGTGCACGGCGCGGCCGTCTGCCAGCCGCAGCCGCAGCGTGCCCGTGGGCGTGACGGTACCGCGGTCGGCGTCGAACAGCATCGAGGCCGATGAGCTGCTCAGCGCGACGCGGCCCGAGCCGGGCAGCGTGGCCACGCGCAGCGCCTGCGCGTCGTCGCGGCAGGTGGCCGCGCCAGTGGCGTCGCAGCTGCAGGCGCGGGCCGGCCCGGTGTGCACCACGTAGCAGGCCTGCGCCGCCGGCACCGAAAGGCGCACCGGGCTGCCCTGGGCCACGGCCAGGCTGCGCGTCAGCCGCAGGTCGGTGGCCAGCTGGGCCGAGGCCGCCTCCAGGCTGCGGCGGTCGCGGGCGTCGGCCCAGCCGGGCAGCACGCTGCCCAGCAGCAAGCCGATGATGGCCAGCACGATCATGGCTTCGACGAGGCTGGCGCCGAACTGGCGCCGGCGGAGAGGGAGCGACATGGCGGGAACTCCGGCTGAGGGCTGCGATGGCGGCCACTCTAGGAAGCGCCCATCGGCCCCGCGTCCCCAGCGCGTGGGCCCGTGGCGAGGGCCCCCGGGCGGGGCCCCCGGCCGGGGGTGGGGGGCTGGGCGCGGCCCGGCCCCGGGGGCGCTCAGATGTCGCGGATCAGCTGCCGGAACTCGTCGACGTCCTCGAACTGCCGGTACACCGATGCGAAGCGCACGTAGGCCACCTTGTCGATGCGCTTGAGCTCGCGCATCACCAGCTCGCCCAGCCGGGCGCTGGGCGTCTCGCGCGCGCCGCTGGCCAGCAGCTTGTCCTGGATGCGCTCGATGGCGGCGTCGATCTGCTCGACGCTGACCGGCCGCTTGCGCAGCGCCAGGCTCATGCTGGCGCGCAGCTTGGCGGGGTCGAAGTCGACGCGCGTGCCGTCCTTCTTGACGACCGACGGCATCTGGATGTCGCTGCGCTCGTAGGTGGTGAAGCGCTTCTCGCAGTGCAGGCAGCGGCGGCGGCGCCGCACCACGTCGCCCTCGTCGGACTCGCGGGTCTCGACGACCTGCGTGTCCTCGTGGGCGCAGAAGGGGCAGCGCACGATCGTCAGCCGGCCGACGACGGGCCGCCCCAAGGCGGCCGAGCCCCCTCGGGGGGTGGCGCGGCGGCGCAGCCGCAAGCCTGGGGGCTCATCGATACACCGGGAAGTCGCGCGTCAGCGCCGCCACCTTGGCGCGCACCGCCGCCACGTTGGCGGCGTCGTGCGGTCGGTCGAGCACGTCGGCGATCAGGTGCGCCGTCTGGCGCGCCTGCTCTTCCTTGAAGCCGCGGGTCGTCATGGCCGGCGTGCCCAGGCGGATGCCGCTGGTGACCATGGGCTTCTGCGGGTCGTTCGGGATGCCGTTCTTGTTGCAGGTCATGTGGGCCTCGCCCAGGATGGCCTCGGCCTCCTTGCCCGTCAGCCCCTTGGGGCGCAGGTCCACCAGCATCACGTGGCTCTCGGTGCGGCCGCTGACGATGCGCAGGCCGCGCTCGATCAGCGTCTCGGCCAGCACGCGGGCGTTGGCCACCACCTGCTGCTGGTAGGCCTTGAAGCCGGGCTGCAGCGCCTCGTGGAAGGCCACAGCCTTGCCGGCGATCACGTGCATCAGCGGCCCGCCCTGGATGCCGGGGAAGATGGCGCTATTGATCTTCTTGGCGATGGCCTCGTCGTTCATCAGCACGATGCCGCCGCGCGGGCCGCGCAGGCTCTTGTGCGTGGTGCTGGTCACGACGTCGGCGTGCGGCACTGGGTTGGGGTAGACGCCCGCGGCGATCAGCCCGGCATAGTGCGCCATGTCGACCATGAACACCGCGCCGATGGCCTTGGCCACGCGGGCGAAACGCTCGAAGTCGATGCGCAGGCTGTAGGCGCTGGCGCCGGCGATGATGAGCTTGGGCCTGTGCTCGTGCG
This sequence comes from uncultured beta proteobacterium, assembly GCA_903828235.1. Lineage (GTDB taxonomy): Bacteria > Pseudomonadota > Gammaproteobacteria > Burkholderiales > Burkholderiaceae_C > Rubrivivax. Next base: position 13,390 of record CAIKLM010000049.1, read on the forward strand.
CCAGGCGCTCCATCGCGACGTAGTCGATGGCCTCGTTCGCATCAAGCCCGTAGCTCACCACCTTGAACCACTTGCCGCTCATGTTGAGCGGCATGCCGTGCGTCAGGTGGCCGCCCTCGGCCAGGCTCATGCCCATGATGGTGTCGCCGGGCTGCAGCAGGCCGAAGAACACCGCCTGGTTGGCCTGGCTGCCGGAGTTGGCCTGCACGTTGGCGAAGTTCGCGCCGAACAGCCGCTTCAGGCGCTCGATGGCCAGGGTCTCGACAACGTCGACGTGCTCGCAGCCGCCGTAGTAGCGCTTGCCCGGGTAGCCCTCGGCGTACTTGTTGGTGAGCTGGCTGCCCTGCGCGGCCATCACGGCCGGGCTGGTGTAGTTCTCGCTCGCGATGAGCTCGATGTGCTCTTCCTGGCGGCGGTTCTCGGCCTGCACGGCGGCCCAGACCTCGGGGTCGACGGCGGCAAGGGTAGACGTGGAACGGTCGAACATGGCAGTCCTCTTCGGGAAGAAGGGCCAACGGGTGCGCGCCATCGCCCGGGGTGAACGGGGGGGTGCGGCACGGCCGAGGGCTGCCCAGGCGAACGGCAAACGCCAGCCGGGCCTTCGCAGCCTGACCGGCCTGCGCTTCCCGGTGGTCGTCCACCTCGGGGCCGGGCGGCCCCTATCGCCAGTCGCGCAGGGTGCCAGTGTAGCGCCGGGGGTCAGCGCATCAGCGCGACACGCTCCACGCTGCCCTTGGGCACCGAGGCCGGCGCGGCCGCGGGCGTCGGCTGGGCGGGCGCCGCGGCGTCGATCGGGCCGGCCACCGCGTCACGCGCGCCCGGCGATGGGCTGTTGGACGCGTTCACCGGCACCGGCCGGCCTTCGGCCACGTTGCGCATGTGGGCCTGCTCGGCCAGCACGCGCGCGGCGTAGCCGCCGTCGCTGTCCAGCAGCGCCGCGCCGACGTAGGCGCGCAGGCCTTCGGCCACGCTGCCCGCCCGCGCGATGCACTCGCGCAGCACCTGCACGCCGACGCGCAGGTTGGTGATGGGGTCGAAGGTGGCGTGGGTGCCGCCGAAGGGCTCGAACTTCTCGTCGTGGACGCGCGTCATCACCTGCATCAGGCCCTGCGCCCCCATCGGGCTCTGCGCGAAGGGGTTGAAGCTGGACTCGATGGCGACGATGGCCAGGATCAGCGTCGGGTCCAGACGCGCGCGCTCGCCCAGGGCCCAGGCCTCGCGCACCAGCGCGCCCACGGGCTCGGGGGCCACCTTGTAGCGGCGCGCGATCCACTGCGTCAGCGCCTGCTGCTCGCGCGCCAGCGCCCTGGGGTCCAGCGCGGTGGCGCGGGCCACCGCGCCGGGCTCCTCGAGGCTGACCAGGATGTTGCCGCTGGCCAGTTCGCGGGCCTCGTGGCGGTCCTGCAGCCAGCGCAGGGCCGACTGCTCGAACTGGTGGCGCAGGTCGGGGCGGCTCGCGCCGAAGGCCAGCACGACCAGCGCCACCAGGCCGACCACGGCCAGCGTGTTGTGGCTCACCGCCAGCAGGCCACGGCCGACGTCGCCGGCAAACACCGTCGTCGACCGCAGCGTGGCGCGCCAGGCGTGGCGCAGCATCTCGTGGGCTCGCATCGTCGTCTCTCTCCCGTCATGCCGCGGGGTTGGCCCGCAGGCGGCAGCCGGCGCGAAGGGCGCGCTGCCCATAATCGTCCGGCGCAGGGCCCGGCTGGGTGTGGCGGGCGCGGCTGTCGCGGACTGGGTTCCCCATGAACGGCAGCGGTTGCTGCGGGAAAACCCGTAACTCGAAGACGGGGCGGACTCTAACAAGCGCTAAATACCAGGTCAAGAATATGAAGCGCTCATTACATAGCTGTTTGTCATGAAGTACGCCGACCTCCGGGACTTCATGTCCCAGCTCGAAGCGATGGGCGAGCTCAGGACGCTCCGCGAAAGCGTGTCGCCGCACCTCGAACTCACCGCCATCGGCGACAAGCTCCTGCGATCCGGCGGTCCGGCCCTGCTGTGCACCGCGCCCGCCGGCCACGAGATGCCCTGCCTGATTAACCTGTTCGGCACCCCCCGACGGGTGGCGCTGGGCATGGGCGCCTCCGAAGTGTCGGAACTGCGCGACGTCGGCACGCTGCTGGCCAGCCTGAAGGAGCCCGAGCCGCCCAAGGGCCTGAAGGACGCCGGCAAGCTGCTGCAGATGGGCAAGGCGCTGTGGGACATGAAGCCCGCCACGGTGCGCCGCGCCGCCTGCCAGGAGGTGGTGATCGAAGGCGACGACGTCGACCTAGGCCGGCTGCCGGTGCAGACCTGCTGGCCGGGCGACGCCGGGCCGCTCATCACCTGGGGACTGGTGGTCACGCGCGGGCCGCAGGGCGTGGCGCAGCCGCGGCTGCGGCAGAACCTGGGCATCTACCGGCAGCAGGTGATCGGGCGCCGCGAGGTCATCATGCGCTGGCTCGCCCACCGCGGCGGCGCGCTCGACTTCCGCGAGTTCGCGCGCGCCAACCCCGGGCGGCCGTTCCCCATTGCGGTGGCGCTGGGTGCCGACCCGGCCACCATCCTGGGCGCCGTGACCCCGGTGCCCGACACGCTGTCGGAGTACCAGTTCGCCGGCCTGCTGCGCGGCGGCCGCACCGAGGTGGTGGACAGCGGCGTCGGCGAGGGCGACCGCCGCCTGCAGGTGCCGGCCAGCGCCGAGATCGTTCTGGAGGGCCACATCCCGCCCGCCGAGCCCGGCTTCGCGGGTGAGAGCGAACGCGGCGTCAAGCTCAAGGAGATCGGCGGCTACCTGCATGCGCTGGAGGGCCCCTTCGGCGACCACACCGGCTACTACAACGAGCAGGACTGGTTCCCGGTGTTCCGCATCCAGCGCCTGACGCACCGCCGCGACCCCGTCTACCATTCCACGCACACCGGCAAGCCGCCCGACGAGCCGGCCGTGCTGGGCGTGGCGCTGAACGAGGTCTTCGTGCCCATCCTGCGGCGGCAGTTCCCGGAGATCGTCGACTTCTACCTGCCGCCCGAGGGCTGCAGCTACCGCATGGCGATCATCTCCATCCGCAAGGCCTACCCCGGCCACGCCAAGCGCGTGATGTTCGGCCTGTGGAGCTTCCTGCGGCAGTTCATGTACACGAAGTTCATCGTCGTGACCGACGACGACGTCGACATTCGCAACTGGCAGGAGGTGATCTGGGCGATCACCACGCGCATGGATCCCGTGCGCGACACGACGCTGGTGGAACACACGCCCATCGACTACCTGGATTTCGCCTCGCCCGTCAGCGGCCTGGGCGGCAAGATGGGGCTGGACGCCACCAACAAGTGGCCCGGCGAGACCAGCCGCGAGTGGGGCCGCACCATCGCGATGGACGCCGCCGTCAGCGCGCGCGCCGAGGCGCTGGTGCGCGGGTTGATGGCAGGCCCCGCGCCGGGGCCATGACGACGACGAACCAGGGAGCGCCCGTGTTTGCCTTCTTCGAACGGCTGGTGGATCCGTATCCGCCGCAGCCCCCGGCCGATCCGCCCCGGAGCTTCTTCGCGTTCCTGTGGGCCTGCACGAAGGGCGCGCGGCCGTTCCTGCTGCTGGTGACGCTGTTCACGGCCGCCATCGGCGCCTTCGAGGCGCTGCTGTTCAGCATGATGGCCCACGTGGTGGACCTGCTGGGCAAGACACCCCCCGCGGAGTTGTGGCAGCGGCACGGGTCGCTGCTGGCGGTGCTGGGCGGCGTGCTGGGCCTGAGCATCGTGTTCGCGGCGCTGCAGGCGCTGTTCAAGTACCAGGGCATCTTCGGCAACTTCCCGATGCGGCTGCGCTGGAACTTCCACCGCCTGATGCTCGCGCAGAGCATGGCCTTCTACCAGGACGAGTTCGCCGGGCGCATCAGCACCAAGGTGATGCAGACGGCGCTGGCGGTGCGCGACACCTGGCTCATCTTCGCCGACATCCTGGTCTACGTGGTCATCTACTTCGCCACCATGGTGGGCGTGATGGCGGCCTTCGACGCCTGGCTGATGGTGCCCTTCCTGGGCTGGCTGGTGCTGTACGTGGCCACGCTGTGGTACTTCGTGCCGCGGCTGGGCAAGGTGGCCGAGGCGCAGGCCGACGCGCGTTCGCTGATGACGGGTCGCATCACCGACGCCTACACCAACATCGCCACCGTCAAGCTGTTCTCGCACGCGCAGCGCGAGAGCCACTTCGCGCGCGGCGCCATGCAGGAATTCCTGGGCGCGGTGAACGCCCAGATGCGGCTCGTGACGGCCTTCGAGACGGTGAACCAGCTGCTGTCGGTGCTGCTGATCGCCGGCATCGCGGTGGTGAGCCTGCAGCTGTGGGCCGGCTCGGTGGTGGGCGTGGGCGCAGTGGCGGCGGCCACGGCCATGGCCTTCCGCCTCAACGGCATCTCGCACTGGGTGATGTGGGAGATGGCGACGCTCTTCGAGCACATCGGCACCGTGCAGGACGGCATGGCCACGCTGTCGCGGCCGCGCGCGGTGGTCGACCGCCCCGACGCGGTGGAGCTGAAGGTCACGCGCGGCGAGGTGCGCTTCGACCACGTGGGCTTCTCGTACGGCAACGGCCGCAAGGTCATCGAGGGGCTCGACCTTGTCATCCAGCCGGGCGAGAAGATCGGCCTGGTGGGCCGCTCGGGCGCCGGCAAGAGCACCATCGTCAACCTGCTGCTGCGCCTGTACGACCTGCAGGAGGGGCGCGTGCTCATCGACGGCCAGGACATCGCCGGCGTCACCCAGGACAGCCTGCGCCGCCAGGTGGGCATGGTCACGCAGGACACCTCGCTGCTGCACCGCTCGGTGCGCGAGAACATCGTCTACGGCCGGCCCGAGGCCACCGAGGCCGAGATGCGGCGCGCCGCCGAGCGCGCCGAGGCGGCCGACTTCATCGACGGCCTCACCGACCCCAAGGGCCGCAGCGGCTACGACGCCCACGTGGGCGAGCGCGGCGTCAAGCTGAGCGGCGGCCAGCGCCAGCGCATCGCCATCGCGCGGGTGATGCTCAAGGACGCCCCCATCCTGCTGCTCGACGAGGCCACCAGCGCGCTGGACAGCGAGGTCGAGACCGCCATCCAGCAGAGCCTGTACCGCCTGATGGAGGGCAAGACGGTGGTGGCGATCGCGCACCGGCTGTCCACCATCGCCGCCATGGACCGGCTGGTCGTGATGGACAAGGGGCGCATCGTGGAGGTGGGCGACCACAAGAGCCTGCTGGCCGCGGGCGGCATCTACGCGCGGCTGTGGGCCCACCAGAGCGGCGGCTTCCTGGCCGAGGAACTCGACGACGAGGACGCGCCGCCGGACCGGGCCCTGGCGGCCTGAGAGTGTGATCTGAGGGCGGGCGCGGCTCAGCCGCGCTCGAGGTCGGCGCTGGCCTGGGGCGTCAGCACCATCGGCGAGGTCTCGACCCAGGGGGCCTCGGGGCCCGGCTGCTGCAGGCGGTGCAGCACCTGGGCCAGCGCGGCCCGCCGGGCCTCGGGGTCGGCGGTGCCGGGGGGCGGATCGCCCCCGGCTTCCAGGGCGTCGACGTCGAGGTCCACCCGCACGGCACGCTGCGGCGCCGGTGGCGCCGGCAGCGGTGGGTGCAGGCCGTGACGCAGCAGTTCCACCAGCGCGATCAGCACCGACACCGCCAGCAGCGCGGCCAGCCCCCAGCCGAGCGTCAACCAAAAGCCTTCCATGGGGCGTCTATCGGCAGCGGCGCCCTGCAGCTTGAGCCGGGCGGGCCGACAATCCACGGTTTGCTTCCGCCGCCAGCCCGGCCCCGCACCCCGTGAGCTCCACGCTGCTCGACCGCCCGAACGCGCCCCACCCGGCGCCCGCCCACCCGGTGGCCAAGGCCCTGACGGCCTGGAAGCCGTTCTGGGCCAAGCGCTTCGGGCGCGCGCCCTTCCTGCCCATGAGCCGCGCCGAGATGGAGCGCCTGGGCTGGGACAGCTGCGACATCGTCATCGTCACCGGCGACGCCTACGTCGACCACCCCAGCTTCGGCATGGCCGTGATCGGCCGCGTGCTCGAGGCCCAGGGCTTCCGCGTCGGCATCATCGCCCAGCCCGACTGGCAGTCGGCCGAGCCCTTCAAGGCGCTGGGCCGGCCCAACCTGTTCTTCGGCGTGGCGGCCGGGAACATGGATTCGATGATCAACCGCTACACGGCCGACCGAAAGATCCGCAGCGACGACGCCTACACGCCCGGGGGCGCGGGCGGCCGGCGGCCCGACCGCGCCACGCTGGTGTACACGCAGCGCTGCAAGGAGGCCTGGCCCGAGGTGCCGGTGGTCATCGGCGGCATCGAGGCCAGCCTGCGCCGCATCGCCCACTACGACTATTGGCAGGACAAGGTCCGCCGCAGCATCCTGGTCGACAGCAAGGCCGACCTGCTGCTGTACGGCAACGCCGAGCGCGCGGTGGTCGAGGTGGCGCACCGGCTGGCGCGCCGCGAGCCCATCCACCAGATGACCGACATCCGCGGCACGGCCTTCATGCGCCGCACCGATGCCGACAGCGCCGCGCGCTTTGCCGGCTGGTACGAGCTCGATTCCACCGAGGTCGACCGCCCGGGCCGCATCGACGCCCACATCAACCCCTACCTCACCACCAGCGAGGCCGCGGCCGAGCAGGGCCAGGCCTGCGCCAAGGACGAGGGCGCGGCGGCGCCGGCCGTGCCGGCGCAGGCCGTGGTGGCCATGCCCGCCAGCCGCAAGGCCAGCGGCGCACTGGCCTTGCCGCCGCGCGAGCGCACCGTGATCCGCCTGCCGGCCTACGAGCAGGTGAAGGCCGACTCGGTGCTCTACGCCCACGCCAACCGCGTGCTGCACCTGGAAACGAACCCCGGCAACGCGCGCGCCCTGGTGCAGGCCCACGGCGACCGCGACCTGTGGCTGAACCCGCCGCCGATCCCGCTGACGACGGCCGAGATGGACTGGGTGTTCGACCTCGAGTACGCGCGCTCGCCGCATCCGGCCTATGCCGACGCCGACGGCGGCCACGACGGGCCGACCAAGATCCCGGCCTGGGAGATGATCCGCTTCAGCGTGAACATCATGCGCGGCTGCTTCGGCGGCTGCACCTTCTGCTCGATCACCGAGCACGAGGGCCGCATCATCCAGAGCCGCAGCGAGGACTCGATCGTGCGCGAGATCGAGGCCATCCGCGACAAGGTCGAGGGCTTCACCGGCGTCGTGTCCGACCTGGGCGGCCCCACGGCCAACATGTGGCGCATCGGCTGCAAGAGCCCCGAGATCGAGGCCGCCTGCCGCAAGCCCAGCTGCGTCTACCCCGGCATCTGCCCCAACCTGAACACCGACCACGGGCCGTTGATCAGGCTGTACCGGCGAGCGCGGCAGTTGAAGGGCATCAAGAAGATCCTGATCGGCAGCGGCCTGCGCTACGACCTGGCAGTGCAGAGCCCCGAGTACGTGAAGGAGCTGGTCACGCACCACGTGGGCGGCTACCTGAAGATCGCGCCCGAGCACACCGAGGGCGGGCCGCTGTCCAAGATGATGAAGCCCGGCATCGGCACCTACGACCGATTCAAGAAGCTGTTCGACGAGGCCAGCGCCGCGGCGGGCAAGAAGCAGTACCTGATCCCGTACTTCATCGCCGCGCACCCGGGCACCAGCGACGAGGACATGATGAACCTGGCGCTCTGGCTCAAGCGCAACGGCTTCAAGGCCGACCAGGTGCAGACCTTCTACCCCAGCCCCATGGCCACGGCCACGGCGATGTACCACACGAACCTCAACCCGCTGAAGGGCATCAGCCGCGACGACCGGCGTGCCGAGCGCGTGGACATCGTGCGCGGCGAGAGGCGCCGCCGCCTTCACAAGGCCTTCCTGCGCTGGCACGACCCGGCCAACTGGCCGCTGCTGCGCGAGGCCCTCAAGGCCCTGGGCCGTGCCGACCTCATCGGCAACGGCAAGCACCACCTGATACCGAGCTTCCAGCCCAGCGGCGAGGCCGGCTACACCAGCGCACGGCGCAAGAACAGCACCGCGGCCGGCGAGCGCACCTCGCCCGTCACGAAGGGTCGGTTGCTGACGCAGCACACGGGCCTGCCCCCGCGCGAGAACGGCGCCGCGCCGCGCCCGCGGCGGGGCAAGCCGCGATGAGGTCGACCCCCCCTATATCTGGGGGGTGGTCGACCCCTGGGAAGCTCCCCGCTGGCTGCGCGCACGCCGCGGTGCTAGCGTCCGCCCCTGAACCGCTGGCCGCCGAGCCGCGGCCCACCGTTTGCCGGAGACACCGCATGTTCACCCGCCCGATTCTTCGCCTGGCCGCCATCGCGTCGGTGCTGCTGGCCGCTGCCGCGCCTGCCGCGGCCCAGTTCAGCAGCCTCACGGTCTTCGGCGACAGCCTCACCGACAGCGGCAACAACGCGCTCGTCATCGGTGCCAACGGCACCCAGGTGATCACCGGCAACACCTACATCCCCAGCCAGCCCTACGCCAGCGGCACCTACTCCAACGGGGCCACCTGGGTGAGCAGCTTCGCGGCCGGTATCGGCCTCGCGCCGTCGGCCCTTCCCAGCCTGGCCGGCGGTGGCACCTACGCCTTCGGTGGCGCCCGCACCACGATCGACGGCCCGGTGGCCGGCTTCCCGTTCAGCGCCACGACGCAGCTGGGCGGCTTCCTGACCAACGCACCGGCCACGCTGGCCGGCAGCGGCCTGTACGTCATCGCCATCGGCGGCAACGACGTGCGCGACACCGGCTCGGCGGTGGCGGCCGACCCGGCCAACGCCTTGAGCATCATCGGCACGGCCGCCGCGGCTTATGCCACCGGCGTGGGCAACATGATCGACGCGCTTCAGGCGCGTGGCGCGGTGAGCATCGTCGTCTGGGGTGTGCCCGACGTGGGTCGCTCGCCGGCGGCGCTGGCCGGCGGGCCGGCGGTGGCGGGCGCCGCGACGGCCATCTCGGGTGCCTTCAACAGCGCGCTGCAGGCGCGGCTGGCCGGCGAGTCCTTCGGCGTGCAGTACTTCGACGTCGCCGGGCTCATCGGCGGCGTGCTCGCCTCGCCCGGCAGCTTCGGCTTCACCAACGTCACCGACGCCTGCGGCGCCGTCCTCGGCTGCGATCCCTCGACCTACCTGTTCTGGGACGGCATCCACCCCACCTCGGCCGCCCAGTCCCTGGTGGCCGGCGCCATGCTCACGGCCGTGCCCGAGCCCGCCAGCGTGCTGCTGATGGCGCTGGGCGTGGCCGGCCTGGTGGCCGCGCGCCGCCGCCGCGGCTGAGGCTGAAGCCCGGGGCTCCTAGGCCCCGGCCTCGGCCAGCGCGGCCTCCAGGGCCGCGATCTCCTCGTCGGTGGTGTAGGCCTGCACCGACACGCGCACGAAGTGCCGGCCGGCGTGCTGGGTCACCGGCACCTCGATGCCGCGCGACTCGGCCAGCCAGCGGCGCAGGCCTTCGCCGTCGTCGGTGCGCACGGGCAGCGGCACCATCTGCGGCGCCAGCGCGGCATCGGGGCCGATGGGCTCCAGCCCGTTGCGGGTGCACACCCGCGACTGCAGGGCGCGGCCGCGCGCCCGCGCGAGCGCGCGGTGCGCGGGCCAGTCGTGGGCGGCCAGGAAGTCGAGCGCCGCCGGCACCGCCAGGAAGGCCGCGATGTCGCGCGTGCCTTGCCACTGCAGGCGCCGCTCCAGCAGCGTCGTGCCCACGTAGGCGTCGAAGCCCGTGTGGCCGCCCCCGCCGGCCGCCAGCTCCTCGGCCAGCCAGCCCCAGCTGACCACGCCGCCGTCCAGGGCCGCCTGGCGCCCGGGCTGCACGTGCAGGAAGGCCGCGCCCTTGGGCGCGCAGAGCCACTTGTGGGCGTTGCCGGTGTAGTAGTCGGCGCCCAGCGCGGCGAGGTCCAGCTCGAGCTGCCCCGGGGCGTGGGCGCCGTCGATCAGCGTCGCGATGCCGGCCTCGCGCGCCCGGGCGCACAGCTCGGCCACCGGGAACACCAGGGCCGTGGTGGAGGTGACGTGGCTGGCGAAGACCAGCCGCGTGCGCGGCGTCGCCGCGGCCATCAGGCGCGGCACGAACTCGCCCGGCTCGAAGGGCAGGGGCAAGGTCACCCGCCGCAGCACCGCGCCGGCGCGCTCGCACACCACCCGCAGCGTCGCGTCGCAGGCCCCGTACTCGTGGTCCGTGCTCAACACCTCGTCACCCGGCGACAGGCGCAGCGAGCGCGCCACGATGTTCACGCCCGTGGTGGCGTTCGGCACGAAGACCAGGTCGTCGGCAGCCGCCCCCACGAAGGCCGCCAGTCGCTCGCGGGCGTCGCGCAGCAAGGCGGCCGAGCGCCGGCCCAGGAAGGCCACGGGGTTGCGTTCGAGCTCGCGCTGCCACTGCTGGTAAGCCTCGAACACCGGCGCCGGACAGGCGCCGAAGGACCCGTGGTTCAGGAAGACGAGGCCCGGCTCGAGCAGGAACAGCGTGCGCAGGGCGCTCGGGCTCGGCAGCGGCGGCATCGGCCTTCGACGCGCCACTGCGGCGCGCAAGGGTTGGACTCGGTCGCCGATTGTAGGAAGCGGCGGCGCGGGCGCCGCCGCCCGTTCAGAACAGCTCGCAGCGGTCGAACTCGGCCTGCAGGCCCTCGTGCCAGTCTGCGGTCTCCTGATCGGTGATGCCCAGCCAGCGCAGCGCCGGCACGAGCGCGCGTTCGGTCTCGCGGTCGAGGTCCAGGCCCTCGCGGACGAGCATCGCGCGCTCGGCCAGGGCACCCATGGCCGCCAGCGTCAGGCCCTCGGGGTCGACCTGGGCGTCGGCCTTGCTCTGGCCGACATCGTGGTGCAGCCGGATCGCCACCATCACCGGGGGCGCCACGCCCCAGGCGCGCGCCACCAGCGCGCCCACGACGGCATGGTCGGTGCGGTGGTTGGCGTTCTCGGTGGCGACGAGGCCGCGGTCCTTGCGCGCCGCGGCCTCGGCCAGCGTGCCGCCGTAGCCCGGCATGCGCTGCAGCAGCACCGGCACGCCGACGTGGCAGAACAGGCCGAACAGCTGCGCGAGCTCGGGCGTGGTGCCGGGCAGTTGGCGGGCGATGAAGCCCATGGCCGCCGCCCGTTGCGCCGCCTGCTGCCAGAAGCGCTGCAGCAGCGGATGCCGGGTGGGGATGGCCTGGCGCAGCATCACCTCGGTCAGGATGCGCTCGGACTCGCGCAGGCCGATGCGGTTGAGGGCCTGGCCCACGGTCTGCGCCGGGGGCGTGCCCGCGGTGCGGTAGCGTGCGCTGTTGGCGTTGCGCAGCAGCGTGGCGGCCATGGCGGCGTCGCTGGTGACGATGCCCGACAGGCGCGCCGGGTCGGCATCGAGGCTGTTCAGGGCCGAGCGCAGACGGACCAGCTGCTCGGGGCAGGGCGGTATCGTGATCCGGTTCAGCGGCCCGCTGCGGCGCGCCCGGTCGAGCTCGTCGCCGATGCGCCGGGCCAGCGGTGAGGGCGTCGCCCCGCTGGCGGGCCGCGCGGCCGGCGCGGCCTCGGCCGGTGGGGAAAGGGTGTGGGTCTCGGTCATGTTCCTCGGGGCCAGGCCAGCGGGGGCCTTGGCTGCGTATCGGCCGCGGCGCGCCGCTCTTGAGCCTCGGCGCTGCCTCCGGCGTGCGCAGAAGCCACAATCGCTGTCATGGCATCCAGTCTGCTTGCGCTGCTCGACGACATCGCCACCGTGCTCGACGACGTCGCGGTGCTGTCCAAGGTCGCCGCCAAGAAGTCCGCCGGCGTGCTCGGCGACGACCTCGCCCTCAACGCCCAGCAGGTGGCCGGCGTGCGCGCCGACCGCGAGTTGCCCGTGGTGTGGGCGGTGGCGCGCGGTTCCCTGGTCAACAAGCTGATCCTGGTGCCGGCGGCGCTGGCCATCGGTGCCTTCGCCCCGGTGCTGGTGGCGCCGCTGCTGATGATCGGCGGCGCGTTCCTCTGCTACGAGGGCGTCGAGAAGCTGGCGCACAAGCTGCTGCCCGGCGCCCATGACGACTCCGCCCACCGCGCCGCGCTCGCCGCCGCGCTGGCCGACCCCGGTGCCGACCTGGTGGCGCTGGAGCGCGACAAGATCAAGGGCGCCGTGCGCACCGACTTCATCCTGTCGGCCGAGATCATCGCCATCACGCTGGGCACCGTCTCGGGCCAGCCGCTGGGCACGCAGGCCGCCGTGCTGGCCGCGATCGCGCTGGTGATGACGGTGGGGGTCTACGGGCTCGTGGCCGGCATCGTCAAGCTCGACGACGCCGGCCTGTGGCTGAGCCGCCGACCGGGCGCCGCCGCGCAGGCCGCGGGCCGCGCCGTGCTGCGGGCGGCGCCCTGGCTGATGAAGGCCCTCAGCGTGGCCGGCACCGCCGCCATGTTCCTGGTCGGCGGCGGCATCCTGGTGCATGGCGTGCCGGCGCTGCACCACGCGATCGCCGCCGCCGTGGCCCCGTGGCCCGCGCTGGCGGCAGCCGTGGCCAGCACCCTGGCCGAGGCGCTGGTGGGCGTGGCCGTGGGTGCGGTGGTGCTGGCCTTGGTGCTGGCGGTGTCCAGGCTGCGCGGCCGGGCGGCGGCAGCCTGAGCCGTGAAGGCCCTCAGGGCGCGGGCGTCACGGCCAGCAGCTTGACCTCGAACACCAGCACCGCGCCGGGCGGGATCAGCCCGTTGCCGGCCCCGCGCTCGCCGTAGGCGATGTCGGCCGGGCAGGTCAGGCGGGCGCTGCCGCCGGGCTTCATCAGCTGCAGGCCCTCGGTCCAGCACGGGATCACGCGGTTCAGCGCGAAGCTGGCGGGCTGGTTGCGCGAGTAGGAGCTGTCGAACTCGCGCCCGTCGGGGAAGGTGCCGCGGTAGTGCACCCGCACCACGTCGGTGGGCTTGGGCGCAGCGCCCTGGCCGGGCTCGAGCGCGCGGAACACCAGGCCGCTGGCGGTGACCACGGCGCCGGGCTGGCCGGCGGCGGCCTGCAGCGCCGGGTGCCGTGCCGCCGGCGGCTGGGCCTGCGCAGGCGCGGTGGCCGTCTGGGCCAGCAGCGGCAGCGGCAGCATCGACAACAGTGCGGCGCCCAACCCGCGGCGCAGGGCGGGCCCGGTGGCGAAGAGGTGCTGGAAGGCTGGCATGGCGCTCGGGGTTCAGGGTGGACGGCGTAGGCTACCAGCACCGAGCGCCGGTGGCGGCCGCCTCAGCGCGGCGGGGCGGTGGCCGCCAGCGAGGCCACCCAGTCGTCGAGCATGCGCTTCTCGTGGCCCAGCGCGCCCTGGTGGCCGGCGCGCGGCAGGCGGTGGAAGTAGTTTGGGTCGCTCAGCTCGGCCTGGCCGCTGGCCAGGGTGCGCGTGCCCTCGCTCAGCGTGTAGCGCAGGCTGATGCGTGGCCAGTCGGCGCGGCCGCGCAGCACGCGCACCTCGTCGTGGAAGCGGCCGAAGGCCTCCAGCTCGCCCGCGAGTTCGACGTTGGTGACCTCCACGTCCAGCGTCTGGCCGTCGGGCAGCCGTCGGCCCAGGCTCTGCAGGTGCTCGCCCAGGGACTGCAGCGTGCGGTCGCGGTCGAAGGCGCCGCGGCCGGCGTCGGAGAACTTCTCGGGCTCGATCCACTTCACCTGCACGCGGCCCGCGGCCTGGGCGGCCAGCGGTGCGCTCAGCAGGGTGGCCAGGGCCAGGGCGGCCAGGGCCGTGGGACGGCGGGCGATTCGGGTCATGGCCTGATCCTCCAGGGTCTCGCAACGAGCCACCATGCTGCCAAAGCCGGCGGCTGCCTGCCAACGGCCTTTGCCGATCTTTACCGCCGCGGGCCGTTCAGCCCGGAGCCCGGCCGTCCTTGAGCGTGGCGATGCGGTTGAACAGCGGCGCGCCGGGCCGGTGCGCCTCGCGGTCGGCCACGAAGTAGCCGTGGCGCTCGAACTGGAAGCGGCTCTCGGCGGCCATGCCGGCCAGCGAGGGCTCGAGCCAGGCCTGCACCACGACCTTGCTGCCGGGGTTGACGACCTCGCGGAAGTCGCGGCCGTCGGCGTCGGGCTGCGGCTCGCTGAACAGGCGGTCGTACAGCACCACCGGCGCGGCCACGCCGTCGGCCTGGCCCACCCAGGTGATGGTGCCCTTGACCTTGACGGCGTCGGCCCCCGGCGTGCCGCTGCGGGTGTCGGGCACGACGCGCGCCCGCACCGCGGTCACCGTGCCCGCGGCGTCCTTGTCGCAGCCGGTGCACTCCACCACCAGGCCGTATTTCAGCCGTACCCGGTTGCCCGGGAAGAGGCGGAAGAAGCCCTTGGGCGGCACCTCGGCGAAGTCGTCGCGCTCGATCCAGACGGTGTGGCCCAGGCCGAAGTGGCGCGTGCCCAGTTCGGGCCGCTGCGGATGGGCGGGCGCGCTGCAGGCTTCCACATGGGCGGCCGACCCGTAGACCTCGGCCCAGTTTTCCAGCACCAGCGGCACGGGGTCGAGCACCGCCATCGCGCGCGGCGCCTGGCCCTCGAGGTCGTTGCGCAGGCACTGCTCGAGCACCGAGAAGTCGAGCCAGATGTTGGTCTTGCTCGCGCCGGTGCCGTCGGCCATGGCGCGGATGGCCGCCGGCGTGTAGCCACGCCGCCGCAGGCCGAAGACGGTGGGCATGCGCGGGTCGTCCCAGCCGTCGACGATGCCCTCCTCGACCAGCGCGCGCAGCTTGCGCTTGCTGGTGACCACGTAGCTCAGGTTCAGGCGCCCGAACTCGTACTGCTTCGGCAGCGGGTGCGCCAGCAGGCCCAGGCGCGCCAGGTTCTCGAGCAGCCAGTCGTAGAACGGGCGCTGGTCCTCGAACTCCAGCGTGCAGATGCTGTGCGTGATGCCCTCCAGCGCGTCCTCGATGGGGTGCGCGAAGGTGTACATGGGGTAGATGCACCAGCGGTCGCCCGTGTTGTGGTGCGTGGCGCGCTTGATGCGGTACAGCGTGGGGTCGCGCAGGTTGATGTTGGGCGAGGCCATGTCGATCCGCGCGCGCAGCACCATGCTGCCGTCGGCGTGCAGGCCGTCCCGCATCTCGCGCAGCCGCGCCAGGTTCTCGGCCGGCGTGCGGCCGCGGTAGGGGCTGTCGACGCCCGGCCGCGTGAAGTCGCCGCGGTTGGCGCGCATCGCGTCGGCGCTCTGCTCGTCGACGTAGGCCAGGCCGTCCTGCACCAGCGCCTCGGCGGCGCGGTACATGAAATCGAAGTAGTCGCTGGCGTAGTACAGGTGCGGGGTGCCGCCGGCGGTCCAGTCGAAACCCAGCCAGCGCACGGCCTCGGCGATGGCGTCGACGTACTCCTGCTCCTCCTTCTCGGGGTTGGTGTCGTCGTAGCGCAGGTGGCAGACGCCGCCGAAGTCGCGCGCCAGGCCGAAGTTCAGGCAGATGCTCTTGGCGTGGCCCACGTGCAGGTAGCCGTTGGGCTCGGGCGGGAAGCGCGTGCGGATCCTCGCCGGGTCGGGCACGCCGGCGGCGTGGTGCGCGGCGTCGCCCGGGCTGCCGCCCCAGCGGCGACCCTGCAGCGTGCCGGCGGCGAGGTCGCGTTCGATGATGCCGCGCAGGAAGTTGGCGGCGGGTGCGGCGGGGGCGGCGGGGGCGGCGGGTGCCTTGGGGTGCGGGGCGGACATGGTCGTCGGATTCTAGGGATCGCCCCGCGGCGGCACGGCCCCGGCACGGGGTGCCCCGCGCGGCGCGCCCGGCGCGCTCAGGTGCGCCGGAACAGCAGCGTGGCGTTGGTGCCGCCGAAGGCGAAGGAGTTGCTGATGGCGGCCTCCAGCGCGGGCGCCTCGGCGCCGGCATCGGCCACCAGGCGCAGCCCCAGGGCGGGGTCGGGGACGGCGCCCGGCGCGTTGGGTGGCAGCTGCCGGCGGGCCACCGCCAGCACCGTGATCAGCGCCTCCAGCGCCCCGGCCGCCCCCAGCAGGTGGCCGTGCAGGGCCTTGGTGGAGCTGACCTGCAGGCCGTCGATCGCGTCGCCCCACAGGCCGCGCAGCGCCTCGGCCTCGACGGGATCGCCCACGCGCGTGGCCGTGCCGTGGGCGTTGCAGTAGCCCACCTCGGCCGGCGACAGGCCGGCCATGGCCAGCGCGGCGCGCAGCGCCCGCTGCTGGCCGGCGGCGTCGGGCTTGGTCAGGTGGGTGGCGTCGCAGCTCAGGCCCCAGCCGGCCAGGCGGGCATAGGCGGCGCGGCCGCGGGCCCGTGCGCGCTCGGCCGGCTCCAGCACCAGGCAGGCCGCGCCCTCGCCGAGCACGAAGCCGCTGCGGTCGGCCGCGAAGGGCCGGCACGCGCGGGCGGCGCTGTCGGCGTCGCCCGGGGTGAACGAGGCCAGCGTCTGCATGGCCTGCCAGGCCGACACCACGCCGGGCACCAGCAGCGCCTCGGTGCCGCCGGCGATGGCCACGTCGACCTCGCCGCGCTGCACGGCCTTGGCAGCCTCGGCGATGGCCACCGCCGACGACGCGCAGGCCACCGAGTAGGTCAGCACCGGCCCCAGCACCCGCTGGCGCATCGCGATGTGGCCGGCCGCCGCGTTGGACATGAAGGCCGGCACGGTGAGCGGCGGCACGCGGCCGCCGGCGGCCAGGCCCGCGCGGTAGGCCGCTTCCAGCGCGGTGGCGCCGCCCATGCCGCAGCCCACATAGACGCCGACGCGCTCGCGGTCGGTGTCGCCCAGGCCCCCGGCGTCGGCCAGCGCGAGCTCGGCCGCGGCCACCGCCAGCTGGCTGACGCGGTCGACGCCGGGCAGCTGCAGCTTGGTGAACCAGCGCGTCTCGTCGAAGGCCGCGGCCGCCACCGCCGCCGGCCGCGGCGTGTCGCCTGCAAACTCGCGCACCGCCGACCGACCGGCCATCAGGGCATCGAACAGGGCCTGCGGGTCGTCGCCATGGGGCGCGACGGCCCCCAGGCCGGAGACGACGACGTCGCGGTTCACGCGGGGGTCTTGCGGGCCGCGACCAGACGGTCGACCGCGGCGGCCAGGTCAGCCAGGGTGTCGATGTTGGAGTTCTCGTCGGGCAGCGAGATGCCGTAGCGGTCCTCGATGGCGAACAGGAACTCGACCAGCGCGAGCGAGTCGATGCCGGTGGCGCGGATCGACGCGTGGGGATCGAGCTGCTCGGCCGTGACGCCGTACTTCTCGTGGATCAGGTCCTGCAGGTCCTTCAGGCAGCTCATTGGGCTTCTTTCGGCGTCCAGGCCGGTGGCAGTCCTCCCTGCGCCGGCGCTATGTGCGGATGATAGCCGCCGCTCACTGCCCGGGCCTCCAGGCGATCCCAGGGCTCAGCCGGTGCGACAGGGCCGCGAACAGCAGCCCCCAGCCCAGGCCGGCGACCACGTCGAGCACCACGTGCTGCCGCACCGCGACGGTGGACCAGACGATGGCCAGCAGCCACAGCAGGTTGATCGCCCGCAGCGCGCCGGGTGCGCCCACGGCGCGCAGCAGCCGCTCCACCCAGGTGGCCGTGAACACCGCCGTGGCCACGTGCAGCGAGGGGCAGGCGTTGCCCGCGCCGTCGACGCCGGCCAGCAGCGCGAAGCCGGGCAGGCCGGCCATCTCGGGCGCGCGCGCGGGCACCTCGGTGGGCCAGGCGTGGAAGATCGCCAGCCCGCCGGCGCACAGCGCCGCGGCCCACAGCCCGTAGACGATCAGGTCGCGCCAGCGCAACAGAAGGCCGGGGGCGATGCCGACGTAGAACCACAGCGAGAAGTACGGCACGATGGCCCAGGGCTCGAACGGGATCCAGGTGTCCAGTGGCGTCAGCGGCATCGTCGTCACCGGATTCACCGGCTGGCGCAGCGTGTGGAAGTAGCCCTGGAAGAACAGCGCCACGAACACGCTGACGCTGACGACCTTGATGACGAGCCTGTCTGCCATGCGGTTGCCGAGCTCGGCGCGCCAGGGCGGGCTCGCGGCTTCGGGTGGGCGTGGCGCGGTGCGCGAGGGCATGACGACGGCAGAGATAATAGGGCAGCAGCGTGGCGGGATTCCACGCCGGAGTGCGTGCCGACCGGGCCCGATCTTTTCGCCTTACGGAGGCGCCCCTGCAGGCGCTGCCCAGTGCCCCGGCCGAGCCGGCGCCCCTTGATGCATGACGTCTCACCCGCACGACTTCACCCCGCACGCCCGGGCCGCTGGGCGGCCGGCAGGCCCCGGCCAAGCGCCGGCTCTTCGCGCCGCATGAAGCGCCCGACAGGTGCCGCGAGGCTGGTGGGCAGGGCCCGGGCGCTGCGCCGGCACCCGGCGCGCGGGCGAAGCCCAGCGCCGATGGGCGCGCGCCGCTGATGGACGCACTGCCGCTGCCGCCGCTGCAGGGCTCGCCGGTCATCGAGCAGCTGATCGACCCCGCCGACGCGGCCCGCCACGCCTACGGTGCGCTGTTCCATGCGCTCGAGGACAGCAGCCGCCCGCATCCGCTGCGCCCGTGGAACCACCTGCCGCGCATCAGCGCCCGCGGCGGCGGGCTCGCGCTGCGCTTCCTGGCCGGCACCGTGGCGCCGCGGCCGCTGGAGAACCCGCGCCAGGTGCCGGCCTGGCGTTGCTCCAGGCGGTTCGGGCCCCGCAGCCCCACCTTCTCGCGAGCGGCGCTGGCGCTGCTGGGGGATGGTCGTGTGGCGCTGTGGGTGTCGGGTATGGCGCCCGGAGGTCAGGCGTGAGGGCCGCCTCGCTGGCCCTGCCGATGCTGCTGGCCGCGTCCGCGGTGTCCGCGGCGACGGCTGGCGATACACCCAGCCCCACGGTGGCCACCGAGCCCCTGTGGGAGGCCGGCCTCGGTGCGGCGGCGCTGAGCCTGCCGCTGTACCGCGGCAGCGACCGCCAGCGCCAGTGGCTGCTGCCGGTGCCCTACCTCGTCTACCGCGGCGACTTCCTGCGCGCCGACCGCGATGGCGCCCGTGCGCAGCTGGCGCGCCGCGGCCGCGTCGAGCTCGACCTCGGCTTCGGGGCCGGCCCGCCCACGCGCGACGAGCCCGGCGGCGCCCGCGAAGGCATGCCCGCCCTGCCGCCCACGGTGGAACTGGGCCCGCGGCTGAACGTGCGGCTGGCCGAGGGCGCGCACTGGCGCGCCGATCTGCGCGTGCCGCTGCGGGCCGTGGTGGCGCTGCAGTCCTCGCCGCGCGTGCTGGGCTGGACGCTGGAGCCCACGGTGGGCGTCGACGTCGACTGGCAGGGCCTGCAGTTCGGTGCCCTGGTGGGCGCGGTGCGCGGCGACCGTCGCCTGCACCAGCACCTGTACGGCGTGACGGCGGCGCAGGCCCTGCCCGCGCGGCCGGCCTACGCCGCCCGCGCGGGCGACGCCGGCTGGCAGCTCACGCTGGGGGCGTCGCGGCGGGTGGGGCGGCTGTGGCTGGGCGCCTTCGTGCGCCACGACGTCGTCGGCGGCTCCATCGTCGACGACAGCCCGCTGGTGCGCGCGCGGCAGGGCACGGCCTTCGGCCTGGGTGCGAGCTGGGTGTTCGCGCGTTCGGCGGCCCAGGTGCCGGTGGCGCGTTGAGGGCGGGCGTGGCCACCTCGACCGCATGGCTCGCGCCGCTGCGCCTGCTGCAGTGGCTGGCGCTGCTGGCGATGCTGGCGATGCTGGGCCTGGGCTCGCTGCTCTGGAACGGCGTGGCCCTGCTGCTGTACGCGCTGCTGCCGCGCGAGCGCGGGCTTCAGGTGGGCCGCGCGGCCATCGCCTACGGCTACCGGCTGTTCTGGTGGGCGGCCAAGGCGGTGCGCATGATGCGGCTGGACACGCGCGCCGTCGACGCGCTGCGCGACGAGCCCGGGCTCATCATCGTGGCCAACCACCCGAGCATGGTCGATGCCCCGCTGCTGGTGGCGCGGCTGCCGCGGGCAGCTTGCATCATGAAGGCCAGCCTGATGCGCAACCCCTTCCTGGCCCCCGGCGCGCGGCTGGCGCGCTACATCCGCAACGACACGCCGCGCGGCCTGGTGCGCCACGCCGTGGCCGACCTGAAGCGCGGCGGCCAGCTCGTGATGTTCCCCGAGGGCACGCGCACCGAGGGCGGCCCGCTGAACCCGCTGCGGCCGGGCTTCACGGCCATCGCGCAGCGCGCTGGTGCGCCCATCCAGACGCTGTTCATCGACACCACCTCGCCCTACCTGTGCAAGGGCTGGCCGCTGTGGCGGCTGCCGCCGCTGCCCGTCGAGTTCTCGGTGCGGCTGGGCCGCCGCTTCGAGCCGCCGGCCGACGCCGAGGCGCTGCGCGCCGAGATCGAGGCCTACCTGCGCGCGGGCGTGCGCACGCCATCGCCATGACCTCGCCGCCGCCCGCCGCCAGCCGCACCCACCTGGTGCTGATCCCCAGCTACAACACCGGCGAGCAGGTGTACGCCACGGTGCGCGCGGCGCGCGCGCAGTGGGCGCCGGTGTGGGTGGTGGTCGACGGCAGCACCGACGGCACGGCCGCGGGCCTGCAGGCCCTGGCCGCGGCCGACCCGCTGCTGCGCGTGGAGGTGCTGGCGCAGAACCAGGGCAAGGGCGCGGCCGTGCTGCACGGCCTGCAGCGGGCCGATGCCGCCGGCTTCACGCACGTGCTGGCGATGGACAGCGACGGCCAGCACCCGGCCGAACTCATCGGCGAGTTCATGCGCCGCTCGCAGCAGCGGCCCGAGGCCATGGTGCTGGGCCGGCCGGTGTTCGATGCCAGCGCGCCGTTGCTGCGGGTGCGCGGCCGGCGCGTCTCGAACGCCTGGACCAACCTCGAGACGCTGGGCGCCGGCGTGGGCGACTCGCTGTTCGGCTTCCGCGTCTACCCGGTGCGCGCACTGATCGCGGTGATGCGCGGCCAGCGCTGGATGCGGCGCTTCGACTTCGACACCGAGGCCGTGGTGCGCCTGGCCTGGCGCGGCCTGAAGCCGCTGAACGTGGACGCCCCCGTGAAGTACCTGCGCGCCGACGAAGGCGGCGTCTCGCACTTCCGCTACGGCCGCGACAACCTGCTGCTCACGTGGATGCACACGCGGCTGATGTTCGGCTTCGCGCTGCGCCTGCCCGCGCTGCTGTGGCGGCGCTGGCGGCGGCTGCCGCCGTTCCAGCCCTGAGCGAGGACTCAGACTGCCTCGGCCAGCGCCTCCGCGCGCGGGAACAGCAGCGGCTCGCCGGCGTCGGCCCAGCACTCGGCCGGCACCAGCGCGCGCAGCGCCGAGACGTCCAGCGCCGGGTGGTCGGCGGTGGCCCGCTGTGCCAGCTGCACCGCCAGGCGCTGCAGCTGCCGCTCGGCCTGGCGGATGCGCGCGCGGAAGGCGGCGTCGTCGAGCGCGCCGTCGAGCAGGCTGCGGTTGAGCTCCACGAACCACGGCACCGAGGCCTGGTCCAGCATCACCGGCGGGTTGCGGCGCGCGCTGACGCCGCCCCAGTCGTTCAGCAGCTTCTGCACCGCCAGGTTGAGCTTCTGGCACGACAGCAGCGCGTCGCGCAGGTGGCCCATCGAGTCGATGTCGGCCAGGCGCTGCTGGCAGAACAGCTGGGCCAGCACGCTCCAGTAGTAGGTGTAGTCCCAGATCACCTTGTTCGGCAGCACCTCGGGGTCGCCGAACAGCCCGTACTGGTCGACGTACAGCGCCAACGTGCTGTCGTAGAAGCTCTTGAAGATCTGCTCGTAGACCTGCGTGTGGGCGCGCAGCCGCAGGCCGGCGCGGTCGCGCGCGACGAGCTCGGTGATGTAGGTGTTGCCGATGGCGATGAAGTCGCTGCCCGGCGAGTAGAACGGGTCGAGGAAGCGCCCGGCCTCGCCCGCCAGCGCCCAGCGGTGCTCGCTGAACACCTGGCGGCAGTCGTGGCTGAAGCGGCGGAAGAAGGCGAAGTCCTGCAGCTTGCCGCGCTTGGGTTCGAGGTCGGCGTGCAGCGCCGGCTGGAACTCGGCCAGCCAGTCCATGGCCTTGTCGAAGGTGTTCATGCGCTCCAGCGGGTGGTAGCGCGGGTCGGCCACGATGCCCACCGAGTGCGAGCCCGAGGCCAGCGGGATCAGCCACACCCAGTAGCCGGCGCCCACCAGGTGATTGGTCGACAGCCAGCGCGTGGGCGTGGCGCAGCGCGCGCGCCAGGCGGCATCGGCCACCGGCCACTGGTCGATGGCGATGTGCTCGCCGACGCGGAACCACACCGCGTGCGCCGCGTGCGCGTTGTCCTGCGCCAGGCCGAGCCGGCGCTTCACCAGGGCGGCGCGGCCGCTGGCGTCGATGAGCCAGCGCGCGCGCGCCGTCTGCACGGGCTCGCCCTCGCGCTGCCAGTGCACGGTGTGCGGGCTGCCGTCTTCGGTGAGCGTGAAGTCGCGGATGACGGCGCCGTCGACGAAGCGAATGCCGTGGCGCTGGCATTCCTGGCCGAGGAAGTTCTCGAACAGGCCGCGGTCGATCTGGAAGCTGCCGGTGGGCAGCGGCCGGCTGGCGCCGAGCTCGGTGACGCGCGAGAGGTCGCGCTCGCCCTCGCTGAAGAAGAAGCGGAAGCCGAACTTCTTGAGCTGGTCCTGCTCGAGGTGCCCGCGCAGGCCCAGCACGTCGGCGAAGTACAGCGCGCCGATCTCGACGCTGCTCTCGCCCACCTTGTGGCAGGCCGCGGGCACGGGGTGGCTGCGGCGCTCCAGCACCAGCACGTCGGCGTCGGGCAGGCGCTGGCGCAGCTGCAGCGCCAGCGTCAGGCCAGCCAGGCCGCCGCCCATGACGACGATCTCGTGCAGCGGGACTTCGGGGGCGGCTGGGGACATCGGGCTCTCCGAGGGTGACCGGTGGGAACGCCGGGGATTGTCCACGCCGGCGCCGCTCATTCGCGCGTCAGCCCCAATGCACCGCCGCCGCCCAGGGCCAGCTGCACGCGGCCGGGCCGGGCGCCGGCCAGCAGTTCCATCAGCGGCAGCGCGTCGGCCATGGCGTTGCCGGCCAGCGCCCGGGCGGCGGCGCTGCGCAGCGGCGTGGTGGCCGCCGGCGTGCCGGCCTCGTCGGCCGCGTGCAGCTGCCAGCGCAGCGCGTGCGTGCTGCGCGGGCCGGCCCGGGGCGACAGCACCAGCGCCACGCCCAGCAGCCCGCGGCTGTCGTTGACGGCCTGCAGCCGCCCGCAGGCCTCGGTGTCGAAGCCCACCAGCAGCACCGGGTGCTGCTCGGCCGCCATCAGCGTGGCGGCCTCGATCCAGCCGGCGGCGAAGCTGTGGCGGTCGGCGGCCACGGCGCTGGTCGGCGCGGTGCAGCCGCTGGCGATGGCCCAATAGCCCGAGGCGGCGTTGTGCACCGAGTGGTGGAAGCGCGTGGGCGACAGCAGCAGCGGGTCGGCGGCCAGCGTGTCGCACAGCGCGTCGACGACGGCCAGGTCGGCGTGCGCCGAGGCGAACACGCTGGGCAGCGTGCGGGCGTCGTGGCCGCTGGCGGCCACGGCGGCGGCGGCCACGTCCAGCGCCAGCTTGACGCCCTCGGGCGCGCGGCGGCGCTCGTTGGCCGCCAGGCAGGCGCCGGCCGCCCGCG
>CAIKLM010000050.1 GCA_903828235.1 uncultured beta proteobacterium
CGGCGGCGGGCCGGCCGGGCACCGCCCCCGGCCCCGGTGGCGCCGGCCGACGGCAGAACGGCCGCGGCAGCCAGCGCGAGCAGGGCCTGCAGGCCGCGGCGGCGGGCAAGGGTACGGCGGGAGGTGGTCACCCGCCGATTATTCAGCCCGGGCTCAGCCGCCGGGCAGACCTGCCGGCGCCGCCAGCAGCGCCAGCACGGACTCGGCATCCAGCGGCGCCGGCAGCAGGCGGTCGGCGCCGGCCATCTCGGCACGCACGCGGTTCACCCCCATGGGCCCGGCGGCGATCAGCACCACCGTCGGCGCCACGCGGCCTTCGGCGAGCGCGCGCTGCTTGATGCTGCGGCAGGCGTGATAGCCGTCGAGGCCGTCGAGGCCGGCGTCGATGATGACCAGGTCGATCGCCGCGTCGCGCGCCCGCTCGACCGCCTCGGTGCTGCTGCGCGCGCGCAGCAGCTCGCAGCCGGCGCGCTGCAGCGGGGCCATCAGCAGCGGCGTGGCGACATGGTCCTGCGCGGCCACGAGCACCCGCGCGCGCGGCTGCGGTGGCAGCCCGGAGACGCGGGCCAGCTCGTCGAGCACGCGCTGCACCTGCGGCGAGGGCGCCGGCCCGCGCTGCGCCAGCGGCTCCAGCGCGCGCAGCACCTGGGTGGCGTCGATGGGGCGCAGCAGCAGCGGCATGGTGCCGCCGCCCTGGCCGCTGCCGACGTGCAGCGCCAGCAGCCCCAGCCGGCGGACCGTGGCCTGGGCCTCGGCGTCGTCGGCATCGGCCAGGGCCAGTTCGGCCCTGGCGGGGTCGGCCACGAGCTTGTAGCGCACGGCGCGACCGTCCGCTGGGCGCAGCGCGGCCTCGAGCTGCTGACGCTCGGGCGCGGTGAAGCCCAGCAGGGCGAGGCGCCGCTCGACGACGTCGGTGCGTGGGGGCAGGGCAGGGGCGGCGACTTTCATGGGCGGCGGTGGCGGACGAGGAGGCCCCCCCGGCGGGGAGGCATCCCGTCGCTATCGGCCGCGCCCTGCCGAAGTTGAGCCCGCGGCCGCCGTCCGCGCGAAGCCCGACCACCAGCGCCGCATCTCGGCGCGGGGCAGCGGCGCGTCGCCGCCGTAGCGGGCCCGGTCCAGCGCCTCCAGCGCCAAGGCCAGCGGCTCGCCGGCGCTGCCCAGGTGCTGGCGCACGAGGCGCGCGCGCTCCCGGGGGGCGTGGTGGGCGGCCACCGTCACGCCCAGCGTGGCCAGCCGCGCGCCCACGCGCGCCTGCAGGCGCTGCCAGGGGTCCTGCCGGTGGCGATCCCACCAGGCCCACAGCGCGCCGGCCAGCGCCGCGCCGCACAGCAGCGCGATCAGCGCCTGGGCCAGGTCGGTCCAGTCGGGGCTTTCCACGCCCAGCCGGCGCAGCAGGTCGAACTGCTGCCCGCGCGAGTAGTTCAGCACCCACTGGTTCCAGCGGTTGTTCACCGTCTCCCAGGCGGCGCGCAGCCGCTCGGCCAGCGCGGGGTCGAGCGTGTTCACGGCGCCGGCCACCAAGCCCGGCGCCGGCGCCAGGCGCTGGCTGCGGCGCACGCGCTCGGGCGCCACGGCTGCGGTGGGATCGACGCGCACCCAGCCGCGCTGGGGCACCCAGATCTCGGCCCAGGCGTGGGCGTTGCTGTTGCGCACGATGAGGTAGCCGTCCTGCAGCACCGGATCGGCGCCCTGGTAGCCGGTGACGATGCGCGCCGGCACGTCCATGGCCCGCATCACCACGACGAAGGCGCTGGCGAAGTGCTCGCAGAAGCCGAGCTTGCGGTCGAACCAGAACTCGTCGATGGCGTTCTCGCCGTAGGGCCCGGGCTCCAGCGTGTAGGTGAAGCCGGCCGAGCGGATGTGGCGCAGCACGGCGTCGGCCAGCTGCAGGCCGCCGGCGGTGGCCATGCCGGGCTGCGCGCGCAACTCGGCCGCCCACTGCAGCGTGCGCGGGTTGGCGTTGGGCGGCAGGTCGACGAGGTCGCGCAGACCCAGCACGTCTTCCTGGGGGCCGTGGCGGTGCAGCAGGTAGGCGGTGGCCGTGACGCGCTGGCGCTCCAGCAGCGGTCGGTCGGTCTGCCATTGTCCGTCCACGCGCTGCGTGATCAGCCAGCCCGGGATGCTGGGCGCGGCGCCGGGCAGGTCGGGCGTCATCTCCAGCAGCGGCAGCAGGGGCAGCTGGCTGGGCTCCACGGTCATCTCGTAGCGCAGCGGCGGGCCCGCGACCTGCAGTTCCAGACGCGGGCGCTGCGCCGCCGGGAAGCTCGGCACCAGCCGCGTCCACTCGCGCCCGTTGAAGGTCGACAGCACCGGGCCGCGGAAGTACAGCTGGTCGGGCGGCGGCACCGCGCCTTCGAAGCGCACGCGCAGCGCGATGGAATCGTCCTCGGCGATCGACGCGACGCCACCCAGGCGCAGCGAGCCCGACAGCCCGGTGCGCCCGGCCGCGTCCTGCGGCAGGCCCCACAGCGGCCCGATGCGCGGGAACAGCACGAACAGCATCGCCATCAGCGGCAGGCCCAGCAGGGCGGCGCGGGCCGCCACGGCGCCGGCGCGCGACAACGGCGGCCGGCCCACCGGCATGTGGGCCAGCGCCAGCGCGGTGAGCAGGCCCCACACCGCGCCCAGCAGCCACAGGCCCGTGAGCAGCGCCTGCGAGTACAGGAAGTGCGTCAGCACCAGGAAGAAGCCGAGGAAGAACACCACCAGGGCGTCGCGCCGGGCCCGCAGCTCCAGCGTCTTCAGGGCCACCAGCACCACCAGCATGGTGATGCCCGCTTCTTTGCCCAGCAGCGTGCGCTCCTGCCACCAGGTGGCGGCGGCCGCCAGCATCAGCAGCCCGGCCACCAGCCAGCGGCTGGGCAGGCTGCCGGCCTTCAGCGTGAGCCAGCCGCGCCAGGCCAGCACCGCGAGCGTCATCGCGCCGCACCATATCGGCAGGTGCATCAGGTGCGGCGCCACCGTCCAGGCGATCACGGCCAGCAGGAACAGCGTGTCGCGGGCGTCGCGCGGCAGCTGCGACGGGCGCGGCAGCGCAAAGCCGGCGATCATGCGCCGCTCCACTCGGCCAGCAGGTCCAGCGCGGCGCGGCGGTGCGCCTCGCCCTGGCGCGGCGGCAGCTCGCGGCCCGGCAGGCGCAGGCCGCAGTCGATGCCGGCGCGCTCGGCCTGCAGCATCCAGGCGGCCAGCCGCGCCAGGCGCGGCTCGGTGCCGGACAGCCCGGTCTCGGCCCAGTCCAGCCACAGCGAGCGGCTGGCCAGGCCGGCCGTCTCGCGGCTGACGAGTTCGCCGCTGGAGGCGACCTTCTTCCACGCCACCTGGCGCAGCGAGTCGCCGCGGCGGAACGGCCGCACGCCGTCGAGCTCGCTGCCGCTGCGCCGCTGGGCGGCCCGCTCGTCGCCGGCTGCGGCACCCTGGGCCGGCAGCGGCGGCGGCGCGGCTTCGGGCACGGGCCAGGCCAGCACCCGACCGGCCGGGCGCCACACGCTCCAGGCGCGGAACAGGCCGAAGGGGTAGTCGGTCTCGAGCACCAGCGCCGGCACGCGGTGCCAGCCGCGGTGCGGCGGGGTGAAGCTCAGCTGCACGTGCGTCTCGCCGCCGGCCGGGGCGTCGCACAGCGCGGGGTGGCCGCCGTGGTGCGCGCGGTCGTCGAAGCGCAGCGCCAGCCCGTGGCGCTGCCGGCCGGGGTTGTGCACCACCACCTCCAGCATCGCCGGCTGGCCGGCAAAGCCGCTGGCCACGGGCCGCAGGTGCAGCGTCAGGCCGCTGAGGTTGCCGTGCGTGAGGTGCATGCTCACCAGGCCCGCGCCGGCCAGCAGGAAGGTCAGCGCGTAGCCCAGGTTGAGCTGGTAGTTGATGCTGGCCAGCAGCATCACCACCAGCGTCAGCGCGAACATCAGCCCCGCCCGCGTGGGCAGGATGTACACGTTGCGCTGGCCCAGCGCCCACTGGTCGGTGAGCGGAAGCCGCGCCTGCCACCAGGCGCGGAAGCGCTGGCGCACCCAGGGCAGGCCATGAGGCTGCCGCGGAACCGGCTCGGCCGGGCCGAAGGTGCTGCGCAGGGGCGTCACGGGATGGGCGTGGCCTCGATCATCGCCCGCACCTGCTCGACGGCGCCGCGGCCGGCGCCCGGCACGGGCACCACCCGGTGCGCAATGGCCTGCGGCAGGATGGCCTGCAGGTCGTCGGGTGCGACGTAGTCGCGGCCGGCCATCAGCGCGCGCGCCTTGGCCACGCGCAGCACGGCGATGCCGGCGCGCGGGCTCAGGCCCTGGGCGAACCAGCGGCCGCTGCGCGTGGCGGCGATCAGGGCCTGCAGGTAGTCGAGCAGCGGCGGCGCGGCACGCACGGCCAGCACCTCCTGCTGCGCGAGCAGCAGGTCGGCCGGGGGCAGCACGGCGCCCAGCTGCTGCGCGGCCTGGCGGCGGTCGCCGCCGGACAACAGCTCGCGCTCGGCGGCGCTGTCGGGGTAGCCCAGCGTGATGCGCAGCAGGAAGCGGTCGAGCTGGCTCTCGGGCAGCGGGTAGGTGCCGAGCTGGTCGGAGGGGTTCTGCGTTGCGATCACGAAGAAGGGCTCGGGCAGCGGGCGCGTCTCGTTGTCCACCGAGACCTGGTGCTCCTCCATGGCCTCGAGCAGCGCGCTCTGCGTCTTCGGGCCGGCGCGGTTGATCTCGTCGGCCAGCAGCACCTGCGCGAACACCGGGCCCGGGTGGAAGACGAAGCGCTCCTGCGCGCGCTCGAACACGCTGACGCCGATGAGGTCCGACGGCATCAGGTCGGCCGTGAACTGCACGCGGCGGAAATCCAGCCCCAGGCTCACGGCCAGCGCGTGCGCCAGGGTCGTCTTGCCGACACCGGGCACGTCCTCGATCAGCAGGTGGCCGCCGGCCAGCAGGCAGGCCACCGCGTCCTCGACCTGCGGGCGCTTGCCCACGACGATCGTGCTAATCTGGTCCACCAGCCGAGACAACTGGGTGGTGCGGGCTGCGGCGGAGATGCGGGCGTTCATCCTTGCACCTTACCCCAAGCCCGGAAAGCCCGAAGCCACGATGAGCACCGCGTTCTACAGCCATCCCGCCTGCCGAGGGCACGACATGGGCGCCGGCCACCCCGAATGCCCCCAGCGGCTGGACGCCATTGCCGACCACCTGCGCGCCACGGGCCTGGACCTCTTCCTCGACCACCAGGATGCGCCGCCGGCCACCCCCGAGCAGCTGGCGCGCGCCCACGCCGGCAACTACGTGAGCCAACTGCTCGAGCGGCTGCGCGCCGTGCAGGACGACGGGCAGCCGCGCCACCTCGACCCCGACACCGTGGCCGCGCCGGGCACGCTGGCCGCCGCGCTGCGCGCCGCCGGCGCCGCCGTGGCCGCCACCGACGCCGTGATCGCCGGCAAGGCGCAGAACGCCTTCTGCGCCGTGCGCCCGCCCGGCCATCACGCCACGCGCGACGAGACCATGGGCTTCTGCTTCTTCAACAACGTGGCCGTGGCGGCGCGGCACGCGCTCGATGTGCACGGCCTGGAGCGCGTGGCCATCGTCGACTTCGACGTGCACCACGGCAACGGCACCGAGGACATCATCGCCGGCGACGAGCGCGTGCTGATGGTCAGCTTCTTCCAGCACCCGCTGTACCCCTACAGCGGGGCCGTGCCCAAGGGCACCAACATGGTCAACGTGCCGGTGGATCCCTACAGCCGGGGCGCGGCCGTGCGCCAGGCGATCAGCGCGCAGTGGCTGCCGGCGCTGGAGGCCTTCCGGCCGCAGATGATCTTCATCAGCGCCGGCTTCGACGCCCACCGCGAGGACGACCTCGGCCAGCTCGCGCTGGTCGAGGACGACTACGCCTGGATCACCCGGCAGCTCGTCGACGTGGCCCGGCGCCACGCCGGCGGGCGCGTGGTGTCGTGCCTGGAGGGGGGCTACAGCCTCTCGGCCCTGGCGCGCAGCGTGGCGGCGCACCTTCGGGTGCTGGCGGACGTCGCCTGATGGCGGCCCCGGCGACGGAGCCGGCCGCGG
Organism: uncultured beta proteobacterium; assembly: GCA_903828235.1. GTDB lineage: Bacteria > Pseudomonadota > Gammaproteobacteria > Burkholderiales > Burkholderiaceae_C > Rubrivivax. Next base: position 6,018 of record CAIKLM010000050.1, read on the forward strand.
CGGCCGGAGAGTTCTCCATCCTCGTTGCCAACCTCGCCAGCCGCTCGGCGCTGGTCGAGCTGACGGTCTTCGTCGGCTGCCTGGCGCTGGCCTGGGGCCTGGTGCGGCTGCTGCAGGGCAGCGACGCGCCGCGCGAGAACTCGGTGTGGTTCGGCCAGCGCATCGTCGACGGCGTGATGTTCCCGCTGCTGGCGCTGCTGCTGGCGCTGCTGGCGCGCTGGCTGATGCAGAGCCACGTGCCCACGGCGGTGTTCAAGCTGGTGGTGCCCATCCTGATCTCGCTGGCGGCCATCCGCCTGACGGTTCGCGTGCTGCACCAGGCCTTCCCGACGAGCCGGCTGGTGCGCGTGTTCGAGCGCTCGTTCTCGTGGTTGGCGTGGATCGCCGTCGTGCTGTGGATCACCGGCGTGCTGCCGCTGCTGCTGGCCGAGCTCGACAGGATCTCCTGGAAGCTCGGCGGCACCACGGTGTCGGTGCGCAACCTGCTGGAGGGCACCGTCAGCGCCATCGTGGTGCTGATGGTGACGTTGTGGCTGAGCTCGCTGCTCGAGCAGAAGCTGCTGAACGGTGCGGTCGAGAACCTGTCGATCCGCAAGATGGCCGCCAACGCGCTGCGCGCGCTGCTGCTGTTCGTGGGCCTGCTGGTGGCGCTGTCGGCCGCCGGGCTGGACCTCACGGCCCTGGGCGTGCTCGGCGGTGCCCTGGGCGTGGGCATCGGCTTCGGGCTGCAGAAGCTGGCCGCCAACTACGTGAGCGGCTTCGTCATCCTGGCCGAGAACAGCATGCGCATCGGCGACCTCGTGCGCGTGGACAACTTCGAGGGCCGCATCACCGACATCACCACGCGCTACACCAAGATCCGCGCGCTCAACGGCCGCGAGAGCATCGTGCCCAACGAGATGATGATCACGCAGCGCATCGAGAACCTCTCGCTGGCCGACAGCAACATGCTGCTGAACACCGTGGTGCAGGTGGCCTACGGCACCGACGTGGAACGGCTGATGCCCGAGCTGCTGGAGGTGGTGCGGGCCGTGCCGCGCGTGCTGGCCGAGCCGCCGGCGGTCGCCAACCTCACCGCCTTCGCGGCCGACGGCCTGGAGCTGACCTTCGGATTCTGGATCGGCGACCCCGAGAACGGCCAGGTCAACGCGCGCACGGCCGTCAACGTGGCCATCCTGAAGGCCTTGACCGAGCGCGGCATCGAGATCCCGTTCCCGCAACGGGTGCTGCACCAGGCGCGGCCGGCGGGCGGGGCCGGCTGAAGCAGCCGCGCGCGGCGAGGGGCCTTGCCAAGGGCGGGGATTCGTCAGCGGCCTTCAAGGATCGAGCCACTACACTCCTGCGCCGAATCGGAGGAAGTGGCGGCCCGGCCGGGCTGCGCCGCGCCACGATGACATCCGATCCCACACCACAAGCATGAGCGGCGCGCTGCTTCCGATCATCGTCCTGCTGCCGCTGGTGGCCGGCACCGTGCTCACCGCCTGGGCGGCGGGAGACGAGAGCCCGGCTCGCCGGCGGCTCACGGCTGCCGTGGCCGGCGCCGTGGCGGGCGCCTCGTTCCTGCTGCTGCTGCTGCTGGCGCCCGCGGCGATGTCGGGCCCGCTGCTGCTGTGGCAGGCCGAGTGGGTGCCCGGCATCGGCCTGAACCTGGGCTTCCGGCTCGACGCGCTGGCCTGGATGTTCGCCGCGCTGATCACCGGCATCGGCCTGCTGGTCATCCTGTACGCGGCGTTCTACCTGCACGCCGACGACCCGGTGCGCCGCTTCTTCCCGTCGCTGATGCTGTTCATGGCGGCGATGCTGGGCATCGTGCTGTCGGACAACCTGCTGCTGCTGGTGGTGTTCTGGGAGCTCACCAGCATCTCGAGCTTCCTGCTCATCGGCTACTGGGGGCGGCTGGAGGAGTCGCGCCAGGGCGCGCGCATGGCGCTGGCCGTCACCGGCGGCGGCGGCCTGGCGCTGCTGGGCGGCGTGGTGCTGCTGGGGCAGATCGCGGGCACCTACGAGCTCTCGGCCATGGTCGCCAAGGCCGCGATGATCCAGGCCCACCCGCTGTACCCGGCGGCGCTGGTGCTGGTGCTGCTGGGCTGCTTCACCAAGAGCGCGCAGGTGCCGTTCCACTTCTGGCTGCCGCAGGCGATGGCGGCGCCGACGCCGGTGTCGGCCTACCTGCACTCGGCCACCATGGTGAAGGCGGGCCTGTTCCTGCTGCTGCGCCTGGACGAGGTGATCGGCGGCACGCCGCTGTTCGAGGGCCTGGTGGCCTCGGCCGGCCTCGTGACCATGGTGTTCGCGGCCGGCGTGGCCCTCTTCAAGCACGACCTGAAGGGCCTGCTGGCCTACAGCACCGTCAGCCACCTGGGCCTGGTGACCTTCCTCATCGGCCTGGCCTCGCCGCTGGCCACGGTGGCGGCGGTGTTCCACATCCTGAACCACGCGGCCTTCAAGGCGGCCCTGTTCATGAGCGCCGGCATCGTCGACCACGAGACCGGCACGCGCGACATGCGACGGCTCGGCGGCCTGCTCACCGCGCTGCCCGTGGTGGGTACGCTGGTGATCATCGCCAGCGCGGCGATGGCGGGGCTGCCGCCGTTCAACGGCTTCATCAGCAAGGAGATGATGCTGCACGAGGCGCTCTACGCGCCCGGCAACGGCCTGTGGGGCGGCTTCGGGTGGCTGATCCCGGTGCTGGCCACGCTGGGCGGGCTGCTGTCGGCGGCCTACTCGCTGCGCCTGGTGCACGACACCTTCTTCGGCGCGCCCGCCACCGACCTGCCCCACCCGCACCCGCACGAGCCGCCCTGGGGCATGAAGGCGCCGGTGCTGCTGCTGGTGGGCGTGTGCATCGCCGTGGGCCTGATGCCGATGACGATCGCCGGCCCGCTGGTGCTGGCTGTCTCCACCGCGGTGCTGGGCGAGGCGCCGCCGGCGTTCTCGCTGGCGCTGTGGCACGGCTTCAACGTGCCGCTGCTGATGAGCGCCATCGCGGTGGCCGGCGGCGCGGCGCTGTACGCCTGGGCGATGCGCGACCGCTGGCTGCACCGCGCGCCCGCGGGCTGGGTGCAGGCCAAGGCGCTGTTCTGGTGGCTCAACGACCGCCTGTTCGGCGCCGCCGGCCGCTTCACGCACCGCGTGGAGAGCCGCTCGCTGCAGAGCTACGTCGCCTGGATGGTGGGCTCGGTGCTGGTGGTGGCCGCCTGGGCGCTGGTGGTGCCGGCAGGCGACGCCCCCGTGGCCGGCACGCGGGCCGCCACCGCCGCCACGCCGATGGCCGTGGTGGTGTGGCTGCTGGCGGTGGGCGCGGCCACCGCCGCCGTGGTGCTGCAGCACCAGCGCGTGGTGGCCGTGGTGCTGGTGGGCGGCGTGGGGCTGGTGGCCTCGCTGACCTTCCTCGGGCTGTCGGCGCCCGACCTGGCGCTGACGCAGATCTCGGTCGACGCCGTCTCCACCGTGCTGCTGCTCATGGGGCTGGCGCTGCTGCCGCAGCTGGGCCGGGCCGAATCGGCCCCCTGGCGCCGCTGGCGCGACGGCGCCCTGGCCGTGGCCGGCGGCGGCGGCATCGCGTGGATCACCTGGCTGGTGCTGACGCGCGACTTCGACAGCATCAGCTGGTACTTCATCGAGAACTCGGTGCCCAAGGGTGGCGGCACGAACATGGTCAACGTCATCCTGGTCGACTTCCGCGGCTACGACACCTGGGGCGAGATCACGGTGCTGGGCATTGCCGGCGTCGGCGTGCTGGCGCTGCTCGACGGCCTGCGGGCGCAGCGCCCGCGCGCCGACCTGGGCCTGGGTGACGGCGGCCGCGCCTGGAGCTTCGCCCAGCCGCCGCTGATGCTGCGCCAGGTGGCGCGGCTGATCCTGCCGCTGGCGCTGGTGGTCACGGCCTACATCTTCTGGCGCGGCCACGGGCTGCCGGGCGGCGGCTTCATCGCCGGGCTGATCACGGCCGTGGCGCTGGTGGTGCAGTACATGGCGCGCGGCCAGGGCTGGGCCGAGGGCGTGCTGCGCGCCGGCGGCGGCACGCGCTACACGCGCTGGATCGGCAGCGGGCTGCTGATCGCGGCGCTCACCGGCCTGGGGGCCTTCTTCCTGGGCCGGCCGTACCTCACCAGCGCGCACGGCAACCCGGTGCTGCTGCTGCTGGGCGAAGCTCCGCTGGCCACCGCCGCCATCTTCGACCTCGGCGTCTACATCACCGTGGTGGGCGCGACCATGCTGATGCTGTCGGCACTGGGCGCGGCTTCCAAGGAGCCGGCTCGCCGCCAGCCGGCCGGGGGGGGCGCATGACGCTGAGCCTGGAACTGCTCGTCGCCACCGGCATCGGCTGGGTCACGGCCTGCGGCATCCTGCTGCTGCTGCGCGGCCGCAGCTTCCCGGTGGTGCTGGGCCTGAGCCTGATCGGCTACGCCGTCAACGTGTTCATCTTCGTGATGGGCCGGCTGTGGACCGGCGCGCCGCCCATCCTGGGCACCGGCGCCACCGTCTTCGCCGACCCGCTGCCGCAGGCGCTGGTGCTCACGGCCATCGTCATCGGCTTCGCGACCACGGGCTTCGTCATCGAGCTGGCGCTGCGCAACCACCACGAGGGCGGCAGCGACCACGTCGACGGCTTGTCCGACGACGAACAGCGCCGCCGGGAGCACCCGCACGGGCACCGCCACGGCCGCCCGCCGGAGGACCGGCGATGACCTGGCTGGACCACCTGCCGGTGCTCGTGGTGGTGCTGCCGGCGCTCACCGCGGTGGCCCTGCTGTTCATCGGCGACGGCGGCAGCGACGCGCAGGGCGGCCACGGCGACCACCCGCTGCGGTGGGCGCGCCGCGTGTCCATGGCCTCGGTGGTGCTGTTCGGCGTGCTGGCCGCGCTGCTGGTGCAGCGCGTGGCCGGCGGCGAGATCCTGGTCTACCGCGTCGGCGAGTGGCCGGCGCCCTTCGGCATCGCGCTGGTGGTGGACCGTCTTGGCGCGCTGATGGTTGCGCTCACCGCCGCGGTGGCGCTGCCGGTGCTGCTGTACGCCAGCGGCGGCTGGGACAGCCACGGCCGTCACTTCCACGCCATCTTCCAGTTCCAGCTCATGGGGCTGGCGGGCGCCTTCGTCACCGGCGACCTGTTCAACCTGTTCGTGTTCTTCGAGGTGCTGCTGATCGCCAGCTACGTGCTGATGCTGCACGGCCAGGGCCGCGAGCGCTTCAAGGCCGGCCTGCACTACGTGGTGCTGAACCTCGTGGCCTCGGCGCTGTTCCTGATCGGCGTGTCGCTGCTGTACGCGATGACGGGCACGTTGAACCTGGCCGACCTGGCGCTGAAGGTGCCGCAGCTCAAGGGCGCCGAGGCCGCCATCGCGCAGGCCGCGGGGCTGGTGCTGCTGGTGGTGTTCGGCTTCAAGGCCGCGCTGATGCCGCTGGCGGTGTGGTTGCCCGGCACCTACGCCGCCAGCAGCGCGCCGGTGGCGGCGCTGTTCGCCGTGATGACCAAGGTCGGCGTCTACTCGCTGCTGCGCGTGCACGGCGTGGTGTTCGGCGGCGGCGAGGGCGGGCCGGCGGGTGCGGCCGAGCCGTGGATCCTGCCGCTGGCGCTCGTCACCTGCGCCGTGGGCGTGATGGGCGCGCTGGCTGCGCGCACGCTGGCGCGGCTGGTGGCCTGGCTCACGGTGGCCTCGGTCGGCACGGTGCTGGTGGGCATCGGGCTGTTCACGCCGGCGGCCTGGGGCGCGGCGCTGTACTACATGGTCAACAGCACGCTGGTGGTGGCGGGCCTGTTCCTGCTCGGCGAGATCGTGGCCGCGCAGCGCGGCGACGCTGCCGACCACCTCGAGCCCGGCCCCGCCGTCGGCCAGCCGGTGCTGCTGGGCCTGGCGCTGCTGCTGGCCGCGGCCTCGGCGGCCGGGTTGCCGCCGCTGCCGGGCTTCATCGGCAAGGCCATGCTGCTGGAGGCCGCGGCCGCGCACCCGTGGATGGGCCTGGTGTTCGCCGTGGTGCTGGTGGCCGGCCTGCTGACGATCGTGGGCCTGGCGCGCGCCGGCAGCATCCTGTTCTGGAGCGTGCGCGAGGACCTGCCGGCCAGCACGTCCAGCGGCGGCAGCGCGCGCCTGCAGGGCGCGACCGCGCTGTTGCTGGCGCTGAGCGTGGCGCTGAGCGTGTTCGCCGGCCCCGTGCAGCGCTACGCGCAGGCCGCGGCTGAGCAACTTGGCGACCGCGCCGCCTACGGCCGCGCCGTGCTGGGCGAGGGCGCGCAGACCACGCGCCCCTACCGCTTCGAGGCCCCGCGATGAAGCCCCACGACCCCCCTGCCGCTGGCTGGTTCGCGCACCCGGTGCTGTCGCTGATGGTGGCGGCGGCCTGGCTGCTGCTGCGCGAGAGCGCCGGCCCGGCCGACCTGCTGTGGGCGGCGATCTTTGGCCTGGGCATCCCGCGCCTGCTGCACCGCTTCCTGGGCGCGCCCTCGCGCCCGCGCGCGGCGTGGACGGCCGTGCGCCTGACCGGCATCGTGCTGTGGGACATCGTCGTGTCCAACATCACCGTGGCGCGCATCGTGCTGGACCCCGTGTCCAACCCGCGGCCGGCCTGGGTGCCGGTGAAGCTGGACACCACGCACCCCACGGCGATCGCGCTGTTCGCCACCATCATCACCACCACGCCCGGCACCGTGAGCTGCGTGGTCGACGAGCTGCGCGGCGAGATCCTCGTGCACGCGCTGGACTGCGACGACCCGGCCGGCGCCGCCGAGCAGATGAAGGCGCGCTACGAGCGCCCGCTGATGGAGATCTTCGAGTCATGACGTCTGCAGCGCCCTCGTTCATCTCGCTGGCCCTGCTGTTCGCGCTGGGCGCCGTGGGCCTGGCCATGCTGCTCTGCGGCTGGCGGCTGCTGCGCGGGCCCACGCTGCCCGACCGCGTGCTGGCGCTGGACACGCTCTACGTCAACGTCGTGGCCTTCGTCGTGCTGCTGGGCATCCGCCAGGGCACGGGGCTGTACTTCGAGGCGGCGCTGCTGATCGCGCTGCTGGGTTTCGTCTCCACCGTCGCGCTGGGCCGCTACCTGCAGCGCGGCGACGTCATCGAGTGAGGGCGCGCTGATGAACACCCTGGAGCAACTGCCGCCGGCCTGGCAGGCCGTGATCATCGCGATGCTGCTGGTGGGCGGCGTGTTCGCGCTGGTGGGCGCGATCGGCCTGGTGCGCTTTCGCGACTTCTACATGCGGCTGCACGCCCCCACGAAGGCCTCGACGCTGGGGGTGGGCGGCGTGCTGCTGGCGGCGATGGCGGCGGGCGTGGCGCAGGGCTCGCTGTCGGTGGCCGAGCTGCTGATCACGCTGTTCGTCTTCGTGACGGCGCCGGTCTCGGCCAACCTGCTGGCGCAGGCGGCCCTGCACCGGCGCGAGGCCAGCGTGGCGCCGCCGCCGAAAGATCAGCCTTTGCCCTGACCGGGGGCCCCGCCGCCGCCGCTGCGACGGCCGAACATGGCGACGACCAGCGTCACGATGGTGAGCGGCACCACGAAGCCCATCATCACGCCCGAGAACGCCGGCAGCGCATCGTGTTGCTGCGCCGCCAGAATCAGGTAGGCCACGTAGGCCACGTAGTAGCCCACGAACACGCCGCCTTCCCAGCGTGCGATCTCCCGGCCCGTCATGAACACGGGCAGGCAGGCCAGGGCCACCGCCAGCATCACCCAGATGTCGAAGGCCAGTAGCGACGGTGCCATCACCAGGCCCAGGTCTCCCGACACCAGGCCCGACAGACCGAGGCAGCCCAGGATGTTGAAGGTGTTGCTGCCCACCACATTGCCCACCGCGATGTCGCGCTCGCCCTTGATGGCCGCGGTGATGCTGGTGGCGACCTCGGGCATGCTGGTGCCGGCGGCGACGATGGTCAGCCCAATGACGAGGTCGCTGACGCCCATGGCTTTCGCGAACGACACCGCGGCGTTGACCAGGTACTCCGATCCGAACACCAGCGCTGCCAGGCCCACGACGATGAGCGCCAGTTGGGAGACGAGGCGGTCGTCCCAGGCGCCGGCCTCCGCCGGCTTGACTTCCGACGCGTACTCGTCCTTGGCGGCCTGCGTCTCGCGCCGAGACTGCACCACCAGGAACACCGTGTAGGCCAGGAGCAGTACGAACAGCACGCCTCCGTCGAACATCGACAGCTTGCCGTCGAGGCCAAGCGCCAGCAGCAGCAGGCTGGCGCCCAGCATGATGGGCACTTCTTGGCGGATGAGCTGGATGTTCACCACCAGCGGCGTGATCAGCGCGCTGATGCCCAGGATGAACAGCACGTTGAAGATGTTGCTGCCCACGACGTTGCCGATGGCGATGTCGGCGCGTCCGTCGAGCACCGCGCCCACGCTCACCGCGACCTCGGGCGCGCTGGTGCCGAAGGCCACGATGGTGAGGCCCACCACCAGCGGGCTGATGCCGAAGGACAGCGCCAGCTTGGACGCGCCGCGCACGAGCGCATTGGCGCCGATGACCAGCAGCACAAGGCCGCCAAGGAACATGATCAGGTTCATGGGGGCCGGACTTTAGCGCCGCGAGGTGGCGTGGCCAGGCCGCCAGCGGCAAAGGGCTGCGGCAGGCGGGGCCGGACTTGACGGACCTGTTACGCTGTTGGGAATGAATTCTCGACAAGCACCGCTGTCCGCCCGGGCCGCTCCTGGCTCCCGGGCCGTGTTCGACCGTTCCCGAAGGATGCCCATGAACCGCCTTGCCGCCCGGCTGCGGCGCGGCTGCGTGGCCGCCGCCCGCCTGCCCATGCCCATGCCCATGCTCAGCTGCCTGCTGCTGTCCGCTGCCGCCGCCGTCACGGCCGCCGCGCAGCCCGCCCCCGCCACCCGCGTGGACCCCGTCGTCGTCACCGGCAACCCGCTGGGCCGCGACGACGCCAGCCGACCGGCTGTCGTGCTGGCCGGCGATGCCCTGGTGATGCGCCGCGCCGGCACGCTGGGCGAGACGCTGGACGGCCTGCCCGGCGTGGCCGGCAGCGGCTTCGGCGCCAACGCCAGCCGGCCCGTGATCCGCGGCCTCGATGGCGACCGCATCCGGCTGCTCGACAACGGCTCGGGGCTGGTGGACGCCAGCAACCTGAGCTTCGACCATGCCGTGGCCATCGACCCGCTGGTGGTGGAGCGCGTGGAGGTGCTGCGCGGCCCGGCCGCGCTGCTGTACGGCGGCAACGCCACGGGCGGTGTGGTCAACGTGCTGGACAACCGCATCCCGCGCGAGCCCGCCGCCGGCCTGGCCGGCCGGGCCGAGGTTCGCCTGGGCGGGGCGGCTTCCGAGCGCGCCGGCGCCGTGGTGCTGGACGGCGGCGCCGGCGGCCTGGCCTGGCACGCCGACGTGGCGGGGCGCCGCAGCGGCGACCTGCGCACGCCGCGCTTCACGCCGCTGGCCGACGGCCAACCGCTGGCGCCGGCCAGCCGCGCGCGCAACTCCGCCTCCTCGAGCCGGGCCGGCGCGGTCGGCGCCGGCTGGGTCTCGGTCAGCGGCCACGCCGGCGTGTCGCTGGACCGCATGGACCACGACTACGGCGTCACCGTCGAGCCCGACGTGACCATCCGCCTGCTGCGCGAGCGTGCGGCCTTCGCCGGCGAGTGGCGGGCGCTGCCCGGGCCGCTGGCCAGCGTCTCCCTGAAGGCCTCGCGCACGCGCTACGCGCACGAGGAGGTCGAGGGCAGCGGCGAGGTCGGCACGCGTTTCGCGAGCAAGGGCGACGAGTGGCGTGCCGAGCTGCGTCACAGGCCGCTGGCCGGGCTCGAGGGCGTGCTGGGCCTGCAGGGCGAGCGGCTGGACTTCTCGGCGCTGGGCGAGGAGGCCTTCGTGCCCGGCACCGCCACGCGCAGCCACGCCGTGTTCCTGCTCGAGGAGTTCAGGCTCGGCAGCGCCACCTTCAGCGCCGGGCTGCGCCGCGAGCGCGTGACGGTCTCGTCCGACGGCGACGCGCCCGACGCCGAAGAGCCGCGCTTCGGCCAACCGCGCTCGCGCCGCTTCTCGCCGGGCAGCGCGTCGCTGGCGGTGCGACTCGACCTGGGCGGTGGCTGGCAGGCCTCGGGCTCACTGGGCCGCACCGAGCGTGCGCCGGCCTACCACGAGCTCCACGCCAACGGCCTGCACCTGGCCACTGCGGCCTACGAGGTGGGCGACCCCGACCTCGGGACCGAGCGCAGCCGGCACGTCGAGTTCGGCCTGGCCTTCCGCGGTGGCGGTGGCCGGGTGGCGGTGAACGTGTTCACGACGCGCTTCGCGCGCTACATCGCGCTGCGCGACACCGGCAACGTCGTCGCCATCCCGGCCGAGGAGCCGGGCGAGCCCGCCACCGAGGTGCCCGAGTACCGGTTCGAGGGTGTGCGCGCGCGGCTCTCGGGTGCCGAGATCGAGGCCGCGACCACACTGGCGCCGGCCGGCGTGCCGTTGCGACTCAGCGCCACGCTCGACCTGGTGCGCGGCGACGATCTCGACCGCCGGGAGCCGCTGCCGCGGCTGCCGCCGCTGCGCCTGCGCGTGGGCGTGGCCTGGACCCTGGGCGCCACCACGCTGGGCACCGACCTGCGCCACGCCGCACGCCAAGGGCGCGTGCCGGCCACCGACACCGCCACGCCGGCGGCGACGGTGCTGGACCTGTGGGCGCGGGGCCGCTTCGAGGCGGTGCCCGGGCTCTCCTGGCACGCCCGGCTCGGCAATGCCACCGACGAGCTGGCCTTCAATGCCGCCGCCGTGGCCTCGGTGCGCGGCCTGTCGCCGGCGGCCGGCCGGTCGCTCGCGGCCGGCGTGCAGTGGCGCTGGTGAGCCACGCCGGTTCGGGGTGCCGCAGGCACGGCCCTGTTCGACGGCGGCAGCGCGCCCCGCAGACCCTGGGTCAGGGCGCCAGCCGCTCGCGCACCCAGGCCCCGCCTTCGAGGCGGTAGCGCAGCCGGTCGTGCAGCCGGCTCTTGCGCCCCTGCCAGAACTCCCAGCGGTCGGGCACGAGGCGGTAGCCGCCCCAGTGCCGCGGCCGTGGCGGGTTCAGGCCGTGCGTCACGGCGGCCTTGGCCGCCGCGGCCACCAGCACTGCGCGGCCGGCGATCACCTGGCTCTGCGGCGAGGCCCAGGCGCCCAGGCGCGAGTCCAGCGGCCGGCTGGCGTAGTAGGCGTCGCTCTCGTCGGCGCCGGTCTTCTCCACCCGGCCCTCGATGCGCACCACGCGCTCGAGCTCCACCCAGTGGAACTGCAGCGCCGCGAAGGGCTGCGCCGCCAGCTCGCGGCCCTTGCGGCTGTCGTAGTTGGTGTACCAGACGATGCCGCGCTCGTCGCAGCCCTTGATCAGCACCACGCGGGTGGAGGGCCGGCCGTCGGCGCCCACGGTGGCCAGCGTCATCGCGTTGGGCTCGGACAGCTCGGCCTTCAGGGCCTGGTCCAGCCAGGTGCGGAACTGCTGCAGCGGGTCGGCGGCGGACGCGGATTCGTCGAGCTCGTCGCGCTCGTAGCTCTTGCGCAGGTCGGCGATGGGGATGCTCATGAGAGCCAGTATAGGAAGCGGGCCATGGGTGCATCCCTTACGGAGAACGACTTAAGGGGAGTTCCCACTTCAAGGCGCAGGCCGGCGTCGCCATCCTGAGCCCCAAGGAGGACGTCGGCACCGTGTGCACCCGGGGCACGGTCGTCGTCGCCACAACACGCATGAAAGCCAGCCCGACCCTCATCGTGCCCGCCGCGGGCCGCGGCAGCCGCTTCAGCGGCGCCGGCGGCCTGGGCCACAAGCTCGCGCAGCCGCTCGACGGCAGCAGCGTGCTCGAGTGCACGCTGCGCGCGGTGCTGTCCTCGCAGCTGCCCTGCCTGGTGGTGACGACCGCCGAGCTGGCTCCCCTGGCCTGGCGACAGCTGCCGCGCCGCGACGTGCTGGTGCTGAGCGCCGGCGAGGCCGTGCGCGGCATGGGCTACAGCATCGCCGCCGGCGTGGCCGAGCGCTCGGCCTCGCCCGGCTGGCTGGTGCTGCCGGGCGACATGCCGCGGGTGCAGCCTGCATCGCTGCAGGCCGTGGCGGCGGCCCTGTCGCAGCAGATCGTCGTGTGGGCGCAGCACCGCGGCCGCCGTGGCCACCCGGTGGGCTTCGCGGCCGAGCTCTACTCCGAGCTGGTGCAGCTCGACGGCGACGACGGCGCGTGCCGCGTCGTGGCGCGCTACCCGGGGGTGGCGGTGGAACTGGCCGATCCCGGCGTGCTGCAGGACGTGGACACGCCCGACGACCTCGACGCGCTCGGCGGCGTTGCCGCGCCGCGCCAGGCGACGGGCTCCTAGCCTGGATCTTTCGCGAGTGACGTACTGGATGATTCCGGCAAGGGCCTGAGGCACGGATCGTGGCCCTGAGTGGCGCGGCGGGGGCCATTCGGCACGGTTGAGTGCTGGATGCGCGGCCGGCGGGCGTGTTTACCCC
>CAIKLM010000051.1 GCA_903828235.1 uncultured beta proteobacterium
ACTGGTCAATGAGTTCCTTCGGGATCGACGGCATCGTCGCCGCCGCGGCCATGGCCGCCTTCGTCGTCTTCCTGCTGGTAGGCATACATGCTCCTGTTGGTCATGCTATGCCCCGCACACAAAATTCCGGACAGGCTCCCCTGCGCGAATGAGACGCTCGAAGCCGGTTACACCGGTCTTCCAGTAGCCAGATAGCGGTACGTACTCTGTACCTTGGAAGGGCACTGGAAAGTTTCCAGGTGGGCGCTGGGAAACAATGTTGTCTTGTCGGTAGCGAACTGCGTCGGCTGGCAGTGGTTTTGACCCTTCCAACTCCTCAGCGGTCATCAGTCTGCGGCGGAAGTCCGGCATCTCCAGGCGGTTGTACTCAGAAAAGCCAGCATCGTCATCGTCCTTCTCTAGCCACAGCTTTCGATATTTGAGCTGACTCTTCGACTTTGCGTACCAGACCAAGTAGTCACAGACGTTTGGCAGCGTGTCCGCTTCTTGTGCGCTGGTCTTGACCACCGTCACAACGCTGATGAAGTTCTCCTCGCCAAAGATCTCCTGAAGCAGATTTCGAATAAGGTGAAGGTTCTCCTCGGAGATTTGCACAAACACGCTCCCGCTTTCACTTAGTAGCTCGCGCGCGACCAACAAACGGTCTCGCAAGTAAGTGAGGTAGGAATGGATGCCCAATTCCCACGTATCCCGAAACGCCTTGATCATTTCGGGTTCTTGGGTCAGGTCGGCGTCGCTCTTGTCCTTGACGTCGCGCTTGCCTACGAAGGGCTGGAAGTTGCTGCCGTACTTGATGCCATAAGGCGGGTCGATGTAGACCATCTGCACCTGGCTGGCCATACCCTCCTTCACCAGCAGGCTGTTCATCACCTGCAGGCTATCGCCGCTGACCAGGCGGTTGGCCCAGCCCTTGTCGTGGCGGTAGAAGTCCACCGCGTCACGCAGCGGCAGGTTCTCGAACGGCGCCTCGAACAGGCTGGCCTGCCGAATCTTGGCTTCGTCGGCTGGCTTCGCGTTCTTCTGGCCCGGGCCGCCTTTGCGCACCGCGGAGAGGATGCTCATCGGGTCGATGCGCTCGTGCACGTGCAGGCTGACGGTGTCCACCTCGAAGCTGGTGCGCTCGGCCTTGCCGGCCCACTGCAGGTAGGGCGCGCCGCGACGCTGGATTTCCTCGAGGGCCTTGCGCTCGGGCCGCTCGGCCTTCTGCTTCAACAACCGTTCGCGCAGATTGGTGATGACCTCGCGCATGGCGGCAGCGTCGCCACCGGCCAGCGCGTGGTCGAGCGAGGCCAGCACTTCGCCCTGCTGCTGAGCGTCGTGCTCCAGGCCGCTGCTCAGGGCATCGACCACCAGGTTCTCTAGCTCGGCCCGGCTCGAATCGAAGTTCAGAACCGGGTCCAGGTGCGGGCTGTAGGCCCATTCCTTCTTCGGCTGCTGCGGGTCGCTGGCTTCGCTGACGAGGCCGACCTCGGGATTGTTCTTCCGGCGGTCGGCATGGCGGTAGCTGATGACCTGGGCGGGCTCATCAGCCGCCGCCCGCGGGGTAGGCGTTGCCTTGCCCTTGGTCTTCGCGGCGTGCTTGGCCTTGGCGGCTGGCTCTTCGTCGGGCACCTCGCCCGTCTGCAGTTCAAAGTCGTCGGCGCCCGGCGCTGCGCCCGCTGCGCGGCCAGTCGCTCCACCCCGCCCAGGGCCCTTCACCAGCAGCCCAGCGGCCACCATGCGGTCACGGATGGCGTCGAACTCTGCCTCGGTGACGGTGTCGCCCGCCGCGGCCGCGGCCTGTACCCACTTCGGCCGCAACTGGCCGTTCGGCACCTTGCCGCCGTCGACGGGCAATAGGGTCAGCAGGATGCCTTCAAGGCGGTCACGACGCGGGTCTGCCATCTCACTCCCTTCGCTGATCAGCTGTTCTGAGGTTCAACGCGACAGGCTACCAGCCAAAGTGATCAATTCCATGGGCTGAGCCCCCCCGTGGCACGGTGTCGACCGTCGGAGGGTCATGGGTGAGCAGGCCGATGTCATCCGAGTCATCCCGCACATCTCTTGGAACAGCCAACGCAGATAACCGCCAGGGCGGTGCGGGTCGCCGCCACGAACCGTGCCTGGGGCGGGCCCGCGCTCCTGCCGAAGTCCGCCCACCGGCTGGGATGCACTGCAGCAGCACAGGCTGAAGCGGTGGCGGACTATGCCGTGTGCTGGTGGCGGGTCGGGGGCAGCGCTGTCACTCGCTTCTTCCCACTGCTGGGCTGCGCACCTGGGCGCCAGGCCTCACGGCAGGGGCAGGCAGAGGAACCTCACAGCTCGCTCGGACAGCAGCCGCGCTGGGGTCAGGGAGTGTGCTGGCGGACAGGGCGGGATTCGAACCCGCGGAGGGCTGTTAACCCTCACACGCTTTCCAGGCGTGCGACTTAAACCGCTCATCCACCTGTCCGGGCGACGCGCATTCTAGGCGCACCGTGCCACCCCCCAGCCCAAGCGAGCGACAGCTCAGCCGGCCTTGGCGCGCAGCGCCTCGTGGTACAGCGCCAGGTACTGCTGCGCCGGCTGCCGCCACGACAGCGGCTGGCCCATGCCCCGGCGCATCATGGCCTGCCAGGTGGGCGGATCGCGCCAGAGGGCCAGGGCGCGCGCCGCGGCCTGCAGCAGCGCGCGCGGCGACGCGGCATCGAAGGCGAAGCCGGTCGCACGGCCCTGGGCCAAGGCGGCCTCGTCGGCATCGGTCACCGTGTCGGCCAGACCGCCCACCCGCCGCACCAGCGGCAGCGTGCCGTAGCGCAGGCCGTAGAGCTGCGTCAGCCCGCAGGGCTCGAAGCGCGAGGGCACGGCAATCACGTCGGCCCCGGCCACCAGCCGGTGTGCGCGCGCCTCGTCGTAGCCCACGTGCACCTGCACGCGCCCCGGGTGCGCCTGCTCGGCCATGCGGAAGGCGGCCTCCAGGGCGGGATCGCCCGTGCCCTGCACCGCCAGTTGCACGCCCTGGGGCAGCAGCTCGGGCAAGGCGGCCAGCAGCAGGTCCATGCCCTTCTGCGCCGTCAGGCGGCTCACCACCACCATCAGCAGGGCCCCGGGGTCGGGCGACAGGCCCAGCTCGGCCTGCAGCGCCCGCTTGCACGCGGCCTTGCCGGCCAGCCGCCCGGCGTCGTAGCGCTGCGCGATGGCCGGGTCGGTGGCGGGGTTCCACACCGCGTCGTCGATGCCGTTGAGGATGCCGCTGACGGCCGCCCCGCGGCCGCGGATCACGCCGTCCAGGCCGCAGCCGAACTCGTGCGTGGGGATCTCCTGCGCGTAGTTCGGGCTCACGGTGGTGATGCGGTCGGCGAACTTCAGGCCCGCCTTCATGAAGCTGAGCTGGCCGTGGTACTCGAGCCCGGCCGGCGACATCAGCCGCGACGCCAGCCCCAGCAAGGGCCAGTCGTGCATGGGAAACAGTCCCTGGAAGGCCAGGTTGTGCACCGTGAAGACGCTGGCCGCGCCCGTGGGCAGGTGCTCGGCCACGAAGGCGCAGGCCATGGCGGCGTGCCAGTCGTGGGCGTGCACGATCTCGGGCACCCAGGCCGGGTCGGCGTCGTCGGCCGCCAGGTGGGCCGCCACCCAGCCCAGCAGCGCGAAGCGCTGCAGGTTGTCGGGCCACTCCTCGCCGTCGGGGGCCTGGTAGGGGCCGCCGCGGCGCCGGTACAGGTAAGGCGCGTCGACCACGTACACCGGCAGCGCCGAGCCGGGCATGCGGCCCAGCAGCAACCGCACGCGCAGCGCGCCGAAGCAGGCGCCGATGTCGATGACCTGGCGCGCGCCCTGCACGCTCTCGATCACCGCCGGGTAGCCCGGCAGCAGCAGGCGCACGTCGGCGCCCTGCTCCACCTGCGCCACCGGCAGCGCGGCCACCACGTCGGCCAGCCCGCCGGTCTTGACCAGCGGAAAGACCTCGGCCGCCACGTGCAGCACGCGCGGCGCGGCGTTCGGGGCGGGCGCGGCGGGCCTCATCCGAGCGCGCGCAGCATCTCGCGGGTAATCAGCGTGATGCCACTGTCGGTGCGGTGGAAGCGCGCCGCGTCGGCCGCGGCGTCCTCTCCGATGACCATGCGGTCGGGGATGATGCAGTCGCGGTCGACCACGCAGCGCGTCAGGCGCGCGTGGCGACCCACCTCCACGCCCGGCAGCACTACGCTCCACTGCACCTGGGCGTGCGAGTGCACCCGCACCTGCGAGAACAGCACCGAACGCAGCACGCTGCCGCTGACGATGCAGCCGCCGGACACCAGGCTCTCGATGGCCATGCCGCGCCGGTCGTCGGCGTTGTGCACGAACTTGGCCGGCGGCAGCTGCGGCTGGTAGGTCCAGACGGGCCAGTGCGTGTCGTACAGGTTCAGCAGCGGGTCGGTGGCCGTCAGGTCGATGTTGGCGTCCCAGTAGGCGTCGATGGTGCCGACGTCGCGCCAGTAGGGTTCCTGGCCGGGGCGCCCGCCGACGCAACTCAGGTCGAAGGGGTGGGCCGCGGCCACGCCGGCGCGCACGGCGCGGGGGATGATGTCCTTGCCGAAGTCGTGGCTGGAGTTGGGGTCCATCATGTCGCGTTGCAGTTCCCGGTACAGGTAGCGCGCGTTGAAGATGTAGATGCCCATGCTGGCCAGGCTGCGACCGGGCTTGCCGGGGATCTCGGGCGGCTCGGGCGGCTTCTCGACGAAGTCGGTGATGCGGCGGTCGGCATCGACCGCCATCACGCCGAAGGCCCGCGCCTCGTCGCGATTCACTTCCACGCAGGCCACGGTGCACTCGCTGCCCAACCGGCGGTGCAGCGCCACGTGGTCGGCCAGCATCAGCGCGTAGTTCTGCTTGTAGATGTGGTCGCCGGCCAGAACCACCACGTACTCGGCGCGGTAGGCGGCCAGGATGTCCTGGTTCTGGTAGACGGCGTCGGCGGTGCCGCGGTACCAGCTCTCCTCGTCCACCCGCTGCTGCGCAGGCAGCAGGTCGACGAATTCGTTCATCTCGCTCTTCAGGAAGGCCCATCCGCGCTGGATGTGGCGCAGCAGGCTGTGCGACTTGTACTGCGTGATCACGCCGATGCGGCGGATGCCGCTGTTCAGGCAGTTGCTGAGCGCGAAGTCGACGATGCGGAACTTGCCGCCGAAGTAGACCGCGGGCTTGGCGCGCGAGTCGGTCAGGTTCTTGAGGCGGCTGCCCCGGCCGCCGGCCAGGACCAGCGCCACGGCACGACGCGGCAGGTCCAGGCCTGCTGCGACATCGATCGAATCCATGCTGTCTCCTGGTGCGGGTTGTCGCAAGGCCGATGCAGCAAAACTACAGAATCGATCGATGCTGAAGAGTGATGCAATTCGCCAAGGACACACCCTTTTAAGTGAAGTTGAACCTTAGAAATCCTACGCAGCGCATTGATTTGAATTCGGTAACGCCCTTCCTCGGAAGCGGAGGCAAGATTCAGCAGCCCGCAAAAATGTAGCCGAACTACACACGCCAGCACGAACAGGCGGTTGACGCTGGGGGCACCGTTCGGGACACTCCGGACCATCCACTCCGCACCCTGCCGAGCGCAAGCAAACCTCGCGCCGCCCTCCCCGCATGAGCGACTCCCATCTGTCCACCTCTGCCCAGCCCGCCGTCGCCGGCGCGCTGGCCGCCGCCGTCGAGCACCACCTGCTGCACACGGTAGGCGCCGTGCCGGCCCAGGCCACGCCCACCGAGATCATGCACGCGGTGGCGCAGGTGGCGCGAGAGCAGTTGTCCCGACGCTGGGTGGCCGCCGAACAGGCCGACCGCGCCGCCAAGGCGCGCCGGGTGTACTACCTGTCGATGGAGTTCCTGATCGGCCGCACGCTGGGCAACGCGCTGGCGGCGCTTGATCTCAAGGGCGAGATGGGCGCCGCCGCCCGCACCCACGCGGCCAGCCTGGAGGACCTGGCCTCCACCGAGGCCGACGCGGCCCTGGGCAACGGCGGCCTCGGGCGGCTGGCGGCCTGCTTCCTGGACAGCATGGCCACCGTCGAGCTGCCCAGCGTGGGCTACGGCATCCGCTACGAGTTCGGCATGTTCAAGCAGCACATCCAGGGCGGCCGGCAGGTGGAGTACCCCGACCCCTGGCTCGAGGACGGCACGCCCTGGGAGTTCCCGCGCAGCCACGTCGGCTACCGCGTGCGCTTCGGCGGCTGGGTCGAGCCCGCCACCGACCCCAGCCTGGTGCCCACCTGGCGCCATGCCGGCGAGGTCAACGCCAAGGCCTACGACATGGTCGTGCCCGGCCACGGCACCGAGCGCGTGAGCACGCTGCGCCTGTGGAAGGCCGTGGCACCGAGCCAGATCGACCTGCACGCCTTCAACAGCGGCGACTACGCCCGCGCGGCCGAGTTCAAGAACGAGTACGAGAACATCTCGTGGGTGCTGTACCCCAACGACAGCACACCCGCCGGCCGCGAGCTGCGACTGCGCCAGGAGTACTTCTTCACCAGCGCCAGCATCCAGGACATCCTGGCGCGGCACCTGGCCGAGCACGGCCGCCTCACGAACCTGGCGGACAAGGTGGCCATCCACCTGAACGACACTCACCCGGCCATCGGCGTGGCCGAGCTGATGCGGCTGCTGGTCGACGAGCACGGCTTCGGCTGGATCGCCGCCTGGGCCATCACCCGCAGGGTGTTCAGCTACACCAACCACACGCTGATGCCCGAGGCACTGGAAACCTGGCCGGTGGCGCTGATGCAGCAGGTGCTGCCGCGGCACCTGGAGATCATCTTCCGCATCAACGCCGAGTTCCTGGCCCAGGCCGCGGCGCACCGGCCGGGCGACAACGACTTCCTGCGCGACCTGTCGCTGATCGACGAGCGCGGCGAGCGGCGCGTGCGCATGGCGCACCTGGCCGTGGTGGGCAGCCACAAGATCAACGGCGTGTCGTCCCTGCACAGCGAGCTGCTGGTGAAGACCATCTTCTCCGGCTTTGCCGCCATGTGGCCCGACCGCTTCACCAACATGACCAACGGCGTGACGCCGCGCCGCTGGCTGGCCCAGGCCAACGGCGGCCTGGCCTCGCTGGTGGACAGCACCATCGGCCACGGCTGGCGGCTCGACCTGAACCAGCTCGAGCGCCTCAAGCCGCACGCCGAGCGCGCCGAGTTCCGCCAGGCCTTCGCAGCTGTCAAGCAGGGCAACAAGCGGCGGCTGGCCGAACACATCCGCTCGGCGACCGGCATCGTGGTCGATCCGACGAGCCTGTTCGACGTGCAGGTCAAGCGCATCCACGAGTACAAGCGCCAGCTGCTGAACGTGCTGCAGGTGGTGGCGCGCTACCAGGCCATGCTGGCCGACCCGAACGCGCACTGGACGCCGCGCACGGTGATCTTCGCCGGCAAGGCCGCGAGCTCGTACCACGCGGCCAAGAGCATCATCCGGCTCATCCACGACGTGGGCCGCGTGGTCAACGACGACCCGGTGGTCGCCGGCCGGCTGAAGGTGGTGTTCGTGCCGAACTACGGCGTCTCGGTGGCCGAGCTCATCATGCCGGCGGCCGACCTCTCCGAGCAGATCTCCACGGCCGGCACCGAGGCCTCGGGCACCGGCAACATGAAGCTGGCGCTCAACGGTGCACTGACCATCGGCACCGACGACGGCGCCAACATCGAGATCCGCCAGCAGGTGGGCGACGACAACATCTTCATCTTCGGCCTGTCCACGGCCGAGGTGGCGCAGCACAAGGCGCAGGGCTACCAGCCGCTGCGCCTGTACGAGGCCCACCCGCGCCTGAAGGCCGTGCTCGACGCCATCGCCGGCGGCGCCTTCAGCGACGACGAGCCCGGCCGCTACCGCGCGCTGGTGGACTCGCTGCTGTGGGGCGGCGACCCCTACATGCTGCTGGCCGACTTCGACAGCTACGTGGCCGCGCAGGCCCGCGTCGACGCGCTGTACGAGCAGCCCGAGGCCTGGGCGCGCAAGGCCATCCTGAACGTGGCCGGCATGGGATTCTTCTCGTCGGACCGCACGATCCGCGAGTACGCTCGCGAGGTCTGGGGCCTGCAGGCCAAGGGATGACCGCCGACCACACCCGATGAAACTCGACAAGGCCGAGGCGCGCGCCCTCTGCGAGGGTCGCCACGGCAACCCGTTTGCCGTGCTCGGCCCGCACCCGCGGGGCGACGGCGCCACCTGGGTGCGCGTGTTCGCGCCGCACGCCGTGGCCGTGACGGTGGTCGCCGGCCCGCACGCCTGGCCGCTGCAGCGCCGCGACGCCGACGGCCTGCCCGACCTTTTCGAGGGCGAGACCGCCGCCCGCGGCCCCTATCTGCTGCGCCTGCGCTGGGGCGGGGGCGGCGAGACCGTGCTCGAGGACCCCTACCGCTTCGGCACCGTGCTGGGCGAGATGGACGTCTGGCTGCTGGGCGAGGGCACGCACCTGCGGCCCTTCGAGGTGCTGGGCGCGCACCCGCGCACCATGGACGGCGTGGCGGGCACGGCCTTCGCGGTGTGGGCGCCCAACGCCAGCCGCGTCAGCGTCGTCGGCGACTTCAACCACTGGGACGGCCGCCGCCACCCCATGCGGCTGCGCCGCGAGTGCGGCGTCTGGGAGCTGTTCCTGCCCGGCGTGGGCGTGGGCGCGGCCTACAAGTTCGAGCTGCTCGACCGCCAGGGCCAGCTGCTGCCGCAGAAGGCCGACCCCTACGCCCGCGCCGCCGAGCTGCGCCCGGCCACCGCCAGCGTGGTGGCGCCGCTGCCGCCGGTGCAGCCGCCCTCGGACGCGCGCCGCACCGCCAACGCGCTGGACGCGCCGGTCAGCATCTACGAGGTGCACCTGGGCTCCTGGCGCCGCAGGCCCGAGGAGGGCAACCGCTGGCTGAGCTGGGACGAGCTGGCCGACGAGCTGGTGCCCTACGCCGCCGACATGGGCTTCACGCACCTGGAACTGCTGCCGGTGAGCGAGCACCCCTTCGACGGCAGCTGGGGCTACCAGACGCTGGGCCTGTACGCGCCCACGGCCCGCTTCGGCCCGCCCGAGGGCCTGCAGCGCTTCATTGCGCGTGCGCACGCGGCCGGCCTGGGCGTGATCCTCGACTGGGTGCCGGCGCACTTCCCGACCGACGCGCACGGCTTGGGCCGCTTCGACGGCACCGCGCTGTTCGAGTACGCCGATCCGCGCGAGGGCTACCACAACGACTGGAACACCCTCATCTACAACTTCGGCCGCACCGAGGTGCGCAACTTCCTGGTCGGCAACGCGCTGTACTGGATCGAGCGCTTCGGCATCGACGGCCTGCGCGTGGACGCGGTGGCCTCCATGCTGTACCGCGACTACAGCCGCAAGGCCGGCGAGTGGGTGCCCAACGTGCACGGCGGTCGCGAGAACCTCGAGGCCATCGCGCTGCTCAGGCGCGTGAACGAGGTGGTGGGCAGCGAGTGCCCGCAGGCCGTGACGCTGGCCGAGGAGAGCACTGCCTTCCCCGCCGTCAGCCGCCCCACCTGGGCCGGCGGCCTGGGCTTCCACTACAAGTGGAACATGGGCTGGATGCACGACACGCTGCAGTACATGGGCCGCGACCCCATCCACCGGTCCTACCACCACGGCGAGACGACCTTCGGCCTGGTCTACGCCTTCACCGAGAACTTCGTGCTGCCGCTCAGCCACGACGAGGTGGTGCACGGCAAGGGCAGCCTGCTGGCGCGGATGCCGGGCGATGCCTGGCAGCAGTTCGCCAACCTGCGCGCCTACTACGGCTTCATGTGGGGGCACCCCGGCAAGAAGCTGCTGTTCATGGGCGGCGAGTTCGCGCAGGGCCGCGAGTGGAACCACGACGCCAGTCTGGACTGGCACCAGCTCCACGACGAGCGGCACGCCGGCGTGCAGCGCCTGGTGCGCGACTTGAACCGACTGCACCGTGCGAACCCGGCGCTGCACACGCAGGACTTCACCCCGGCCGGCTTCGAGTGGATAGCCCACGACGACGCGCGCCGCAGCCTGCTGGCCTTCGTGCGGCACGGCCGCGGCGGCGAGCAGGTGCTGGTGGTGTGCAACTTCGCGCCGGTGGTGCACCACGGCCTGCGCTTCGGCGTGCCGGCGGCCGGGCGCTGGGTGGAGCGCCTGAACACGGACAGCCGCCACTACGGCGGCAGCGACGTCGGCACGCCGCTGGGCGAGTGCAGCACCGAGCAGCTGCCCAGCCACGGGCGCGCGCACAGCGTGGTGCTGACGGTGCCGCCGCTGGCCACCGTGTTCCTGGAGCTCTCACGCTGAAATGGACATGGCGCGCCGCGACGTCGCCGCCCTGACGGCGCTGCAGCCGGGCCGCGCGTGGCCGCTGGGCGCCACCGTGGACGACGAGGGCGTGAACTTCGCGGTGTTCTCGCAGCACGCCACGCGCGTGGAGCTGTGCCTGTTCGACGCCGAGGGCCACACCGAGCTCAAGCGCCTGCCGCTGCCTGGCCGCAGCGGCGACGTCTTCCACGGCCACCTGCCCGGCGCCGGGGCCGGCCTCGTCTACGGCCTGCGCGCCTACGGGCCCTGGCGGCCCGACCGCGGCCACCGCTTCAACCCGCAGAAGCTGCTGCTCGACCCCTGGGCGCGCGAGATCGTGGCGCCGCCCGGCGGCTTCGACTGGAAGGGCCCGCACCTGGGGGCCGACCGCGAGCACCCGCAGGACCTGGACACGCGCGACAACGGCCCCGGCGCCTTCAAGGCCCGGGTCGTGGCCGCCGAGCCCACGGTCGCGCGCCTGGGCGCGCCGCCGGGCGCCGACACCGTGATCTACGAGCTGCACGTGCGCGGCTTCACTAAGCAGCTGCCCGGGGTGCCCGAGCCGCTGCGCGGCACCTACGCCGGGCTCGCCCACGAGGCCGCCATCGGCCACCTCCGGCAGCTGGGCGTCACCACGGTGTGCCTGCTGCCCGTGCAGCAGCACCTCGACGAGGCCCACCTCGCGGCGCGCGGGCTCGTCAACTACTGGGGCTACAACACCCTGGGCTTCTTCTGCCCCGAGCCGCGCTACGCCTCAGCCACCACCGGCGCCGGCGTGCGCGAGGAGTTCCGCGCCCTGGTGCGGCGCCTGCACGAGGCCGGCATCGAGGTGCTGCTCGACGTGGTCTACAACCACACGCCCGAGGGCGACGAGCGCGGCCCCACGCTGGCCTGGCGCGGCCTGGACAACGCCAGCTACTACCGCCTGCACGGGCATGCGAAGCAGCAGCACGAGAACTGGACGGGCTGCGGCAACACGCTGGACATCCGCCACCCGCGCGTGCTGCAGATGGTGATGGACAGCCTTCGCCACTGGGTGCAGCACTACGGCGTCGACGGCTTCCGCTTCGACCTGGCACCCGTGCTGGGCCGTGGCGACGCCGGCTTCGAGCGCGACGGCTCCTTCTTCAAGGCCGTGCTGCAGGACCCCGTGCTGCAGGGCGTGCGGCTGGTTGCCGAACCCTGGGACCTGGGCCCCGGCGGCTACCAGCTCGGGCAGTTCCCGCGCGGCTGGCAAGAGTGGAACGACCGCTTCCGCGACACGGCGCGCGCCTTCTGGCTGGGTGGCGACTGCACGCGCGGCGAGTTCGCGCTGCGGCTGGCCGGCAGCTCCGACCTCTACCAGCCACGCCAGCGCCCGCCGCTGGACAGCGTGAACTACGTCGTCAGCCACGACGGCTTCACGCTGGCCGACCTGGTGAGCTACGACCTGCGCCACAACGAGGCCAACGGCGAGGGCAACCGCGACGGCCACGGGCACAACCTGAGCTGGAACTGCGGCTGGGAGGGCCCCACCACCGACCCCGAGGTGCTGACCCGCCGCGCCCGGCTGCAGCGCGCGCTGCTGGCCAGCCTGCTGCTGAGCCAGGGCACGCCGATGCTGGCCGCCGGCGACGAGCTGGGCCACAGCCAGGGCGGCAACAACAACCCGTACTGCCAGGACAACTCCGTCACCTGGATCGACTGGGCCGCGGCCGACGCCAGCCTGCTGGCCTACACCCGGCACCTGATCGCGCTGCGACGCCGCCTGCTGCCCCTGGCGCCGCGCTGGTACACCGGACTGCCCGACGCCAAGGGCCGTGCCGACCTGGCCTGGCTGCGCCGCACCGGTGAACCCATGGCGCCGGAGCACTGGAACAACCGCATGTCGCGCATCCTGGGGGCCTGGATCGGCGCGCCGGGGCGAGGCGGCGCGCCGCTGCTGCTGCTGATCAACGGGCGCGACCGCGATGCCGGCTTCCGGCTGCCGCCAGGCCGCTGGGTCTGCGAGCTCGACAGCACCTCGCCCGACGGCCGCAGCGACTGGCGGCACGGCCCGGGCGACAGCCCCACCGACTACGACTTGCCCGCACGCAGCGTGGTGCTGCTGCGTGACGCGGCACCTTGACCGACGGAGACTCCCCCGATGCGATTCCCCCGTGCCAGCGGCGTGCTGCTGCACCCGACCTCCCTGCCCGGCCCGCACGGCAGCGGCGACCTCGGACGCGAGGCCTACCACTTCGTCGACTGGCTGGTGGCTGGCGGCCAGAAGCTCTGGCAGGTGCTGCCGCTGGCCGGCATCGGCCCGGGCAACTCGCCCTACATGAGCAACTCGGCCTTCGCCGGCAACGTGCTGCTGGTGGACCTGGCCGAACTGCACGAGCAGGGCTGGCTCGACGCCGCCGACCTCGAGCCCGTGCCGGGGCTGGCCGACGACGCGGTGGACTACGCCGTCGTGCACCCCTTCCGCATGGAGCGCCTGCACAAGGCGGCGCTGCGCTTCGCTGCCGACGGCAGCGCCGCGCAGCGCGAGGCGTTCGAGCGCTTCCGCGCCGGCCACGCCGACTGGCTGCCCGACTTCAGCCTGTTCATGAGCCTTTGCGAGCAGCTGCACTGGGCCGACTGGCACGGCTGGCCGGCGCCGCTTCGCCACCGCGAGCCCGCGGCGCTGGCCGCGGCGCGCGCCGAGCACGCCACGCGCGTGCATTTCTGGGAGTTCGCGCAGTGGTGCTTCTTCCGCCAGTGGCTGAAGCTGCGCGCCTACGCCAACGGCAAGGGCGTGCAGATCATCGGCGACACGCCGATCTTCATCGCCTACCTGTCGGCCGAGGTGTGGGCGAACCAGCACCTGTTCGAGCTCGACGCCGAGGGCCGGCCCACGGTGGTGGCCGGCGTGCCGCCGGACTTCTTCAGCGCCACCGGCCAGCGCTGGGGCAACCCGCTGTACCGCTGGACCGAGCACGCGCGCGACGGCTACGCGTGGTGGGTGCAGCGCATCCGGCGCACCTTCGAGCTGGTGGACATCGTGCGCATCGACCACTTCCGCGGCTTCGCCGGCTACTGGGAGATCCCGGCCAGCGAGCCGACCGCCATCAAGGGCGAGTGGAAGCCGGGCCCGGGCGCGCCGCTGTTCGAGGCCATTGCGCAGGCGCTGGGCCCGATGCCCATCATCGCCGAGGACCTGGGCGTCATCACCCCCGACGTCGACGCGCTGCGCAAGGCGTTCAATCTGCCGGGCATGCGCATCCTGCAGTTCGCGTTCGGCGGCGACGCCACCGACCGCTTCCTGCCGCACAACCACGAGCCCGACACCGTCGTCTACACCGGCACTCACGACAACGACACCGTGGCCGGCTGGTGGGCCAAGGCCGGCGACCAGGAGCGTCATTTCGCGCGCGGCTACCTCGACACCGACGGGCACGACATGCCCTGGACGATGATCCGCGCCGCGATGATGAGCGTGGCCGACACCGCCGTGCACCCGATGCAGGACGTGCTGGCCCTGCCCACCGAGTGCCGCATGAACTACCCGGGGCAGGAAAGCGGCTGGTGGCGCTGGCGCTTCCGGTGGACCGAGGTGCAGCCCTGGCACGCCGGGCGGCTGGCGGAGTTGTGCCGGCTGTACGCGCGCTAGCCTGGATCTTTCACGAGTGACGTACTGGATGATTCCGGCAAGGGCCTGAGGCACGGATCGTGGCCCTGAGTGGCGCGGCGGGGGCCATTCGGCACGGTTGAGTGCTGGATGCGCGGCCGGCGGGCGTGTTTACC
>CAIKLM010000052.1 GCA_903828235.1 uncultured beta proteobacterium
CCAAGCTCCATCCTGCGATCCGTACACTTTGGCATTGGGCGACCTCCCTCGTTGGTTCGGTTCCATAGACGTCGAATACCTATGAAAACGCACAACGAAGGCAGGTCGCCTACTTCATGCCTCGTGAAACATCCAGGCTAGAACACGGCGTGCTCGCGGCGATCGTCGCCCACCTCGCCGCGCAGCACCCGGGCGTAGTGCGCCTGCAGCGTGTCGCGGCCGTGCTCGGGCGTGGCCTGGGCGTCGTAGGCGCCGCGCGCAGGGTCCCACACCAGCATCGATTCGGTGGCGTAGTAGCGGCCGATGCGCGCCAGCTCGGCCTTGGCGCGCAGCGGTGGCAGCACGCGGCCGACCACGGCCAGGGCCCCGGCGATGGCGTCGAGCAGCGCCACCGGCACGGCCTTCACGCGCACCGGGCGGCCGAGCAGGCGCTCGAGCACCGCGGCCTGGTCGCGCGGCGTGATCGCCGGGCCCGGACCACCGATGGGCAGCACGCGGTCGTGGCGCGCCGGGTCGTCCAGGCAGCCGGCGAGGTAGTCGGCCAGGTCGCGGTCGCTGATGGGCTTGCAGGCCGTGAGCCGCCCGTCGCCGAACACCAGGAAGGGCTTGCCCGCCTGCACCCGCGCCAGCTGGCCCGACAGCGACTTGAAGAAGGCCGTGGGCCGCACGATGCTGAAGCGCAGGCCCGAGGCCTGCAGCTCGGCCTCGAAGGCGAGCTTGGCGTGCTGGAAGGCCAGCCGCGGCTTCTGCACGCACAGCGCCGACAGCAGCACGGCGTGCCGCACGCCGTGCCCGCGCGCCAGGCCCAGCAGCTGCTGGTGGACGCGGTGGTCCACGGCCCAGGCGTCGGCCGGCTCGCCGGTGCGCGAGGCCAGGCACGACACCCAGGCGTCGAAGCGCTCGCCGCGCAGGCCCTCGCGCGCCAGCGCGGTGGCGTCGAGCACGTCGGCCTCGCGCACCTGGCAGGCCGCGGGCAGCGCGGCGCGCGCGGCTGCACCTGGGCGCACCACCGCCACCACGTCGTGGCCGCGCTGCAGCAGCGCCGCCACCGTGGCGCGGCCGATGCTGCCCGTGGCCCCGGTGACCAGCACGCGCTGCGCAGCGCCGCTCACACCACGCGCTCCACCGACACCGGGTGCCGCGGCCGGCCCTCGGCCGCGAAGGCGTCGAGGTTGTCGATCGTGGTCTGCGCGATCGCGGCCAGCGCCTCCTCGGTGAAAAAGCCCTGGTGGCCGGTGATGACGACGTTGGGAAAGGTCAGCAGCCGCGCGAAGACGTCGTCGCGCAGCACCTCGCCGCTGAGGTCGCGGAAGAAGAGGTCGCCTTCTTCCTCGTAGACATCGAGCCCCAGGCTGCCCAGGTGGCCGGTCTTCAGCGCGCGGATGACGGCGCGCGTGTCGATCACGCCGCCGCGGCTGGTGTTGACGAGCATGGCGCCGCGCTTCATCTGCGCCAGCGCCGCGGCGTCGATCAGGTGGCGGGTGTCGGGCGTGAGCGGGCAGTGCAGGCTCACGATGTCGCTGCCGGCCAGCAGCTCGCGCAGCGGCACGTAGCGCGCGCCCAGCGCCAGGCAGGCCGGCTCCTGCACCGGCGCATGGGCCAGCAGCGTGCAGCCGAAGCCGGCCATGATGCGCGCGAACACGGTGCCGATCTGCCCCGTGCCCACCACGCCCACGGTGCGGCCCACGAGGTCGAAGCCCAGCAGCCCGTCGAGCGCGAAGTTGCCCTCGCGCACGCGGGCATAGGCCTTGTGGATCTTGCGGTTGAGCGCCAGCACCAGCGCCACGGCGTGCTCGGCCACGGCGTGCGGCGAGTACGCCGGCACGCGGCCCACCGCGATGCCCAGCGCGGCGGCCGCCGCCAGGTCGACGTGGTTGAAGCCGGCCGAGCGCAGCACCACCAGCCGCACGCCGCGCCCGTGCAGCGCGCGCAGCACCTCGGCGTCGAGCCGGTCGTTGACGAAGGCGCACACGGCGTCAGCCTCGCCCGCTGCGGCCACGGTGGCGGGTTCCAGGCGCGCCTCCAAGTAGCTCAGCCGGTGGCGGCCGGCGGCGTTGGCGCGCTCCAGGAAGTCGCGGTCGTAGCGGCGGGTGCTGTAGACGGCAACGTGCATCGGCAGGGGTTGATGGCGGCGGGGCAGCCCGCACCGTAGCACGCCCCCGCCGTCGCGGGGGTGGGTAGCGGCCGTCATGGTCCGGTCACGGTGCTGTCACGAAGCGCGACCAGCATGCGGCGACCCTGTCATCCACGCACCATCGCCATGCCGCTCCGCCGCTCGATCGTCGCCCTGGCCACCGCCCTGCTGGCCCTGCCCGCCGCCGCCACGCTCGGCACCGCCAGCCTGCAGTGGACGCAGACCCACTCCGGCGCCGGCAGCACGCCGTTCCTGTCGGAGATCGTCAGCTTCGAGGCGGCCAGCCGCACGCTGTGGGTCAGCGGGCCCGGCGGCGTCGACGTGCTCGACGTGGCCAGCGGCGCCCGGCTGGGCTTCATCGACACGCGCTCCTTCGGCGACCTGAACAGCGTGGCCATCCACGGCGGCCTGGCGGCGCTGGCCTTCGCCAACGCCAGC
The DNA here is from genome assembly GCA_903828235.1 of uncultured beta proteobacterium. Lineage (GTDB taxonomy): Bacteria > Pseudomonadota > Gammaproteobacteria > Burkholderiales > Burkholderiaceae_C > Rubrivivax. The sequence continues at coordinate 2,573 of CAIKLM010000052.1, forward strand.
GACCGCCGCCTGCCCGGCCTGGTGGTGCTGTTCGACACCGCCACACGCGCGCCGCTGGCCGGTGCCAGCCCCATCAGCGTGGGCGCCCTGCCCGACATGCTCGCCTTCACGCCCGACGGCAGCCGCCTGCTGGTGGCCAACGAGGGCACGCCCAACGCCGTGGCCGACACCGCCTACGGCCTGCCCGACCCCGTGGGCAGCGTCAGCATCATCGACATGGGCTCGCGCAGCGTGGTGGCGCAGCCCACGTTCGCCGCCCTCGTGCCGCAGGCCAGCAACATGGGCCTGAACGTGCGTCAGCCCGGCATGGACTGGGAGCCCGAGTACATCGCCATCGCGCCCGACGGCAGCAAGGCCTTCGTCACGCTGCAGGAGAACAACGCGATCGCGGTGATCGACCTGGCCACCAACAGCGCGACGCGGCTGATCGGGCTGGGCAGCAAGGACTTCAACCTGCCCGGCAACGAGATCGACCCGCGCGACAGCGCCAGCATCGGCTTCGTCAACGTGCCGGTGCGCGGCCTGTTCATGCCCGACGCCATCGTGGCCTACAGCGTGGGCGGCCGCACCTACACGGTGATGGCCAACGAGGGCGACTTCCGCGAGGACAACGCCGACCGCGTGGCCTTCGGAGGCAGCGGCGTGGAGTCGCGGCTGCGCGTCACCACCGACGGCCGCTTCGCCGCCGGCACGCGCTCGTTCTCGATCCGCGACGAGGACGGCAACCTGGTCTACGACAGCGGCTCCATCCTCGACCGCGAGGCCGCTGCCGCCGGCCTGTACGACGACGGTCGCAGCCGCGACAAGGGCGTCGAGCCCGAGGGCGTGGCGCTGCTGACCATCGGTGGCCGCACCTACGCCTTCATCGGGCTGGAGCGCATGCTGTCGGGCGCCGTCGCGGCCTTCGACATCACCGACCCGACCGCGGCCAGCTTCGTGCGCCTGCTCGTCACCGACGGCAGCGGCGGCTTTGCGCGGCTGCTGCGCCCCGAGGGCCTGACGGCCTTCGAGCTGGACGGCGCCACCTACCTGGCGGTGGCCAACGAGGGCGCCGACGGCCTGAACCCCGGCACCGCGCTGTGGCAGCTGACGCCGGTGCCCGAGCCCGGCACCTGGGCGCTGCTGCTGGCCGGGCTGGGCGTGGTCGGTGCGGTGGCGCGCCGGCGGCGCGGCTGAGGCAAGGCTCGGCGCAGGCAGCCTAGGGCAGGAGACCGTCGGTGTCGTCGAGCAGATCGGCGACGAAGGCACCGCCCACCAGGCCCCCGGTCACGAGCAGGGCCTCGCGCGCGCCGAAGCCGGGGCGTGCCGGCGCCGTGGCGCTCGGGCGGGCTGGATCGGCCGCAGCGGCCGCAGCAGCCGGAGACACCGCGGCCTGTTCGGGCTGAGCGATGGCCCCGCTGCGCTGCGCGGCCAGCCAGCGCGCCAGCAGCAGCTCCACGGCGTCAGCCCGCGACGACGCCAGCAACCGCGCCGCGCGGCGCAGCTCGGCGTCGTCGGCGGGGGCCGGGGCCCTCAGCAGGGCGCGCACCTCGGCCCACAGCCGGTCGGCATCGGCGCGGTCCATGGTGCAGGCTCTCAGGGCTGCGCGTCAGCGCCGAGGGCCACGCCCGCCGTGCCCTCGGCTGGGCTGGCGGCGCAGGGCGCCAGCGGCGGCGCCGCCATCTGGTGGCCATTCCACTGCTGGCCGCACCAGCAGCGCCCCTCGGCGTCGATGATGCAGGTGCCGCTGCCGCAGCAGCGAGGATCGTCGTTCATGGCAGGCTCTTGGGGTGGACTGCGCCCGATTCTGGCCACGGCCGATGCCCCTGTCGTGGCAGGGGGCCGGGCGGGTGACGCCACCCAGGCTTGGCGATTGAGCGGCGGCCCTGGCCGACAGCGGTCTTGCGCGGCGCGGCTCCTCCAACGACCGCCCCGACCTCGTGACCGGTCAGCCGTACGACGCCGCGGGCGCGCTGGCGGTCGTGCGCCTCGACCCGCACCGCGGCGTGCAGCCTGAACCCGTCGATGTCGGCGCACAGGGGTTGGCGCGCTTCGCCCTCGCGAGGCATCGCACCCCTGCAGGGTCAGCACCTTCTGCCCGGCGCGGGGACCGAGGGCGACGCGACAGGTGATGGCTGCAGCCCGCAGCGGCCGCGGGCTTGTGGGGCCGCATCGACGCGCCGCCGCCGAAGCTGCACGTCACGCTCGACCCGACCGTCCCGCTGGAACCGGGCCGGCAGCGTTGCCGCGCCGGGTTGGTAGACTGTCCGCTCGGCGTCCGGCGCAGGAGTGCCCCCCGTGATCGAACACAAGTTCTTCCTGGCTTTGGCCGCCCTCTTCGACCGCGTGGTGCTGGCGCTCAGCACGCTGGGCATCACGCTGCTGATCGCGCTGAACAGCTTCATCGGCAAGGTGCGCATGTCGCACACGAACGGCATCACGCTGCGCGGCCGGCTGCGTGTGAACGCCGACGCGCGCGTGCCCGAGCACGACTTCTTCGAGCAGGGCCGCACCTTCGGCTGCCGCGTGCGCCACGGTGCCGCGTCGTTCAACGACGACGCCAAGCTGGTGGTGCGCAGCGCGTCGCTGAAGCTGTCCGACACGCGCGGCAAGTCGCCGTTGGACCTGCTGATGAACACCGGCCGGCTGCCGCTGTTCTGGAACGCGCGCACCTTCATGCAGTTCATGCGCCGCTCCATCGCCGGCAAGGGCAAGCACTACGTGCCGTACCTGAAGAAGCACCCGCAGGCCGCCATCGGCGGCGGCGACAGCGTGCGGCGCGACCCGGTCTCGCTGCACAAGCTGGTCTACCAGACGCAGACCAGCTTCGGCTTCATCGGCCGCGACGACGTGTTCCGGTATTGCCGCTACCGCCTGGTGCCGGTGCCGTTCGACGGTGTCGAGACCGGCCTGCCCGACGAATTCGATCGCAAACACGCCTGGCTGCAGAACCCGCTGCCGGACGAGACGCGCAACCGCAACTACCTGAAGGACGCCACGCGCCAGGCGCTGGAGGCGGGCGAGGTGATGCGCTACAAGCTGCAGATCCAGCTGCGCCTGCCGCCGCCGGACAGCACCATCCAGCCCGAGTGGATCGCGGCCATCGTGGCCTGGGACGAGCAGGCCTTCCCCTACCTGGACCTGGCCGACCTGGAGGTGACCGAGGCGATGTCGGTGCGCGAGAGCAACCTCACGTGGTTCGACATCAGCCACCACCCCAAGACACTGCCGGTGCCCAAGGCGCGCAGCATCGACGACGCGCATTCGCTCAACCACCTGCGGATGGCTGGCGTGTGGGCGGTGCGGGCGCGGCTGCTGCGCTACCTGCTGACCGGCGTGCCGAAGGCCATCCCCGAATCGCGCAAGGCCAAGGACTGGGTCGGCGTGCCGCCGATGGCCAACCCGCCCTGACGCGCCGGACGCTCAGATCGAGATCGAGCGCGCCACCAGCCAGGGCTGCAGGAACCGATAGGGCACGCGCAGCTGCCGGTTGCGCTCGAGGATCGCGCGCCCGATGTCGTCCAGCCGGCCGCGGAAGCGATCCAGCGCGTCGCGCACCGGCGCCACGCCGGCGAAGAAGTCTTCGCTGTAGGTGCCCAGCGGCTGCTCGGTGCGTTCGCTCAGCAGGTGCACCAGCGCCAGTTGCGCGGCCACGCCCAGCCCGTCGGGCAGCGCGTAGACGAAGTTCGCTTCATTGCGGGGGCCGTGGTCCTTCGGCGGCGGCAGGCACAGCGCGCCCGGGGTGTTGGGGATCCAGCCGAACTGCGCGTACTGCCCGTTGTTCACCGCCGCGTGCTCGACGCTGCAGTTGAAGATCACCTGCGCGACCAGCCGGTGCAGCTGCTCGAAGGTCTCGATGCCGGCGACGCCGTACGGCAGCCCCTTCACCGCCGCGCCCTGCGGGCTGGACAGCTCGGCAGCCCAGGCCTGCAGCTCGCCGTCCTGCTGCACCGTGGCGTCGTCGGGGTAGTAGACCCGCAGCACGTCGCGAACGAAGTCCTGGATGGCCGCGAACAGCGCCAGCGCGTCGTCGCGGTAGTGGTAGTTCGGCAGCACGTCCTTGTCGAGCACCCCGCGCGCGCGCATCTGCGCGACGGGGTCGGTGTCTTCGAAGGACCAGCGCTCGTAGGCCAGCCCCAGCAGGGTCAGGCAGCCGACCGATCCGTAGGCGATGGCCTGGTCGATCGGGCCGTTCGGCGCCAGCAGCTTGGTGCGCGCGGCATGGTTGATCGCCAGCGTGCCGTCGAAGTGCGGCTTCAGCAGCACGTGCAGCGGGTGCTGCGCCGGCAGCGTGCGGCAGGTCGCCACCCAGAACGCCTCCATCACCAGGTGCGTGCCGCCGAGGTGGGCGACGATCTCGTGGAACGCGCCGTCGGCGCACTGCACGAAGGCGCGCGCCAGCAGCCAGGTCCAGTGGTCGTCCTTGGGCGTGAACACCGTGACGGCCTCTTCGGGCGACTGGCCGAGCTGGATCGCCAGCGGCATCAGCCGGCCGTTGCCGTCGAGCCAGAAGTAGGCCATCGGCGCGACGCAGAAGCGGCCGTAGTCGGGCTCCAGCCCGCGCAGGATCTCGTAGTCCAGCAGGAACAGGCGACGGGCCGCCAGCAACGCGGCCAGGCTGGTGTCGGGCGGGATCACGCCCTGCACCTGCGCGTCGCTGAGCGGAAAGTTCGCCGGCATCTCGGTGACGAGCTTCAGCAGCACCGGGTTGATGCCGTCCAGGCGTTGGCGCGCGAACTCCTCGTCCTGAATCCAGCGCCCGGCCACCTCGGGCAGCGACCGCAGCGGGTAGTAGAGGCGGAAGCTCCGGACGGTGCTGCAGTTCCTGAACAGGCGCGACATCGTGGCCAGCGCGTAGTCGGCCACGCTCTCGACCATGTCCATCACCATCCAGCGGTTCTGCGCCGCACTGGACTCCTCGCCGGCAGGCAGGTCCTTGCAATGAGGCGGCATGCCCGGCGCATGCACCCATTCATAGGCCTGGCGCTGCGCGAACAGCGTGCGCTCGCGTTCGGCCCGCTCGAACCGGTTTGCAGAACCCGATAGACAGATCCTCACCTTGCTGTGCTCCTGCCGCGTTGAGCGCCGCGGACTGTAGCAGCGGCTGCGCTATTCTTGGTCGCTGGCCGTGCCCCGGTGTCCTGCAAGGCCGCTCGCATCTGTCGGGCCAGGGTCGCCAGAGCGCCGACACGCAAGGCCCGAGCCCGGCTCCACACCCCACACTCGTTCGGCGCCGTCCGACGAGACCCGAGGACCGCGTTCTTGAAGTTCACCGAACTGGTCGATGCCGCCCGGGCCCTGCTGCAGCGCAAGGGCCGCATCTCCTATCGTGGGCTGGCGCGCGAGTTCGATCTCGACGACGCCACGTTGCAGGACCTGGCCGAGGAACTCGTCGAGGCCGAACGCGTGGCCGCCGACGAGGGCGGCAAGGTGCTGGTCTGGACCGGCCCCAGCACCGAGGCCGCCGCCCAGGCCCCGGTCGCCGACGGCGAGCGCCGGCAGCTGACGGTGATGTTCTGCGATCTGGTCGGATCGACCGCGCTGTCGGAGCAACTGGACCCCGAGGACCTGCACGAGATCGTCGACGCCTACCAGCAGGCCAGCCGCGACATCATCCAGCGCTACGAAGGCCACATCGCCCAGTACCTGGGCGACGGCATCCTGGCGTACTTCGGCTACCCGGCCGCTCACGAGGACGACGCCGCCCGCGCCGTGCGCGCCGGGCTGGACATCCTGGACGCGGTGGCGGCGCTGCGCACGCGCGTGCCGCTGCAGGTGCGCCTCGGCCTGCACACCGGGCTGGCGGTGATCGGCGCCGTCGGCGCTGGCACGCGCGCCGAGCGGCTGGCGCTGGGGCGCACGCCCAACATCGCCGCCCGCGTGCAGGCCAGCGCCGACCCGCAGACGCTGGTGATCAGCGCCGACACGCACCGCCTGGTGCGGGCCCGGTTCGACTGCCAGGACCTGGGCGTGCGCGAGCTCAAGGGCATCGCCGAGCCCGTGCGCCTGCTGCGCGTGCACCACGCGCGCGAGCGCCATCGCGTCGACGCGCTGCCCGAGCAGGGCCTGGCGCCGATGCAGGGCCGCGAGCCCGAACGGGCCTGCCTGCTGCAGGCCTGGCAGGACGCCTGCAGTGGCCGCGGCCGTGCCGTGCTGCTGCGCGGCGAGGCGGGCATCGGCAAGTCGCGCCTGATCCAGTCGCTGAGCCAGCAGGCCCACCAGCACGGCGCAGTGCGCCTGGTGCTGCGCTGCTCGCCGTTCCACGCCAGCAGCCCGTTGTTCCCGGTGGTCGAACAGCTCAGCCACAGCCTGCAGGCCCATGCGGACGACACGCCCGGGGCACGCTGGGAACGCCTGGGCGAGCTGCTGGGCAGCGCCGGCCTGCTGACCGAGACGAATCGCGTCCTGTTCGCGACGCTGCTGTCGATCCCGCTGCCCGAGGGCTGCGCCGAGCCGACGCTCGGCCGCGAGCAGCGCAAGGCCCTGACGCTGCAGGCGCTGGCCCGCTGGCTGTTGCGGGTGGGCGCCGGCCAGCCGGGGCTGGTGATCCTGGAGGACCTGCACTGGGCCGACCCATCGACCCTGGAGATGCTGTCGCTGGTGGTGGCCCAGATGCACGCCGCGCCGGTGCTGATCGCCCTGACCAGCCGGCCCGAGTTCAACCCCCCCTGGTCCGCCGGCGAGACCTTCGCGCAGCTGACACTCGGCCGCCTGGACGCCGACGCGGTGCGCCGCGTGGCCACCGCGGTGGCCGGCAAGCCGTTGCCGCAGGCCGTGCTGGACCAGCTGGTGCGCAAGACCGACGGCGTGCCGCTGTACGTCGAGGAGATGACAAAGGACCTGCTCGAGAGCCCGCTGCTGCACGACGCCGGTGACCGCTTCTATCTGAAGGGCGAACTGCCACCGCTGGCGGTGCCGTTCTCGCTGCAGGACGCGCTGGCCTCGCGCCTGGACCGCCTGGGCCACGCGCGCCGCCTGGCCGAGACCGCCGCGGTGCTGGGCCGCGAATTCAGCACGGGCTGGCTGCGCGCGCTGACCGGGACCGACGACGCGGCGCTGTCGGCAGGCCTGGAACTCCTGTGCGAAGTCGGCATCCTGCTTCGCCAGCAGGCCGGCCCGGACGCGCGCTATGCCTTCTGCCACTCGCTGGTGCAGGACGCGGCCTACCAGTCGCTGCTGATCAGGCGCCGGCAGCAGACCCACGCCCGCGTGGCCGAGCTGCTGTGCAGCGAATGGGCCGAGCAGGCGGCGCTGCAGCCGGCGCTGGTGGCGCACCACTACACCGAGGCCGGCCTCGCGGCCCCGGCCGTCAACCACTGGGAACGCGCCGGGCTGCACGCGGTGGAGCAGTCGGCCAACCAGGAAGCCATCCAGCACCTGGGCAAGGCGCTGGAGCTGCTGAAGACGCTGCCGGGCGGCGCCGGGCGCGACCGGCAGGAGTTGAAGCTGCTGCTGGCCCTGGGCGTGCCGCTGGCGGTGACGTCAGGCTGGGCCGCGCCCGGAGTGGTGGCGCTCAACCAGCGCGCCTTCGAGCTGTGCGAGGCGCTGGGCGAGACCGAGCAGTTCTTCCCGGTGCTGTTCAGCCTGTGGTCCAACCGCCAGGTGCAGGGCGAGTTCGACGCCGCGCAGCAGCTGGCGGCGCAACTGCTCGCGCTGGCGCGCAGTGCGCAGGACGACGGCTGCCTGATGCAGGCGCACCGGGCCCACGGCATCAACGGCCTGCACGCCGGCCGCTTCGAGGACGCGCTGCGCCACTGCGAGGCCGGCTGGGCGCTGTACCGGCCCGAGCGCCACCGCGGGCAGCTGGCGTTGTACTGGCTGGACCCGGGCGTGGGCTGCCTGTGCTACGGCGCCTGGTCGCTGTTGTTCCTGGGCCGGGCCGAAGCGGCCGTGCAGCGCGTCGGGCAGGCCCTGGCGCTGGCGCGCGCCAGCGGCCACGCCTTCAGCCTGGCCTACGCGCTGCACTTCAGCGCCGTGCTGCACCAGTTGCGGCGCGACGCGGCACGCACCACCGAGTACGCCACCGAACTGCTGGCGCTGGCGCGGGCCCAGGGCTTCACGCCGCTGCAGTCCTGGGCCACGCTGATGCTGGGCTGCGCCGCCGTCGAGCAGGGCGCCGTGGACGAAGGCATCGAACACATGCGCAGCGCGCTGCAGGCCATGCGGGCGAGCCCCGCGCGCACCTCGCGCACGGGCGCGCTGGCGGTGCTGGCGGCCGCCTGTCTGCGGCAGGGCGACGCCGCCCGCGGCCTGGCCCTCGTCGCCGAGGCGCTGGCGCTGGTCGCGACCGGCGGTGAACGCTTCTACGAAGCCGAGCTGCTGCGGCTGCGCGGCGAACTGCTGCTGGCGGGTGTGCCGCCGCCCGGGTCGGACCCGCATGCGCACGCCCAGGCCGACCTGGAGCGTGCGCTGGCCGTGGCGCGGCAGCAGCGGGCGGTGGTGTGGGCGCTGCGTGCGGCCACCGCGCTGGCGCGGCTGCAGGCGGCGGCCGGCCAGACGGCACTGGCGCGCGAACTGCTGGAGACCGCGCTGCGCGACATCGCCGAAGGGGCCGCATTGGCCGACGTGCGCGATGCTCAGGCGCTGCTGAGCGCTCTGCCGTGAGCAGGCGCGGCGGCCGGGCCGGCCGCGCCGCCGCTGGCGCCGCGCGTCAGTCGAAGGCCTTGCGCACCGCCGCTTGCACCGCAGCATGGGCGCCGCCGGGCAACAGGCTGCCGTGCGCCGCGAACAGGCGGTCGAAGCGCCACTGCAGCAGGCGCTCGAAGTCGGCGCGCATCGAGCCCCCGGGCGGCGTGACGGCCTTCAGCCAGATCGGCCCGACCAGCGTGGTCTTCGGGAATCCCAACAGCGGCAGCAGCAGCCGCGCCGCCGTGCTGGCGTGGCGGTAGTCGCCGTAGTGCTGGATCGCGTCGCAGGTCAGCAGCAGGCCCGCGCCGCGCGTCAGCAGGATCGCCGACTCGGGCTGCGTGCCGTTGAAGCAGAACACGCGCGCGTCGGGAAACGGCAGCGGCGTGCTCTCGTCCAGCCGGTGGTAGCCCGCCGGCGGCGGGTAGCGCCGGCTGCCCGGCCGCGTCCAGCACTCGACGCCGAATTGCTGCCGGTACCACGCGTCGTCGATGCCGTGCAGCGCGCCCAGCGTCACGATGCGCTTGATGCGGCCCAGCTGCTGCAGCGCGGCAATGCCGTGGTCGTTGAGCCGGATCGGGTTGATCAGCGACAGCTCGCCCGCGTGCCGCACGACAGCCATGTTGCGCGAGATACGCAACAGCGGCCCCATCAGCAGGCTGCCGCGGACAGCGAACACGTCGTCGCCGATGGCCTCCACCGCGTCGTGCGGGTAGGCCGGTGCGTGCGGCTGCGGCTCTACCATGGGCCTTGCCGTCAGGCCTGCGTCGCGGCGGGCGGGCGCAGGCCGAAGTACAGGTGGGCGCCGAGCTGGAACGCGCGCAACGGCAGGTAGCCCACCAGAACGTACCACTGCCAGGTGCCGTTCCAAATCTGGTGCCACCAGAACACCCACCACAGCGCGTACAGCCCGGCCGCCAGCCACGCCCAGCGCAGCAGCGTGGCGCGGTCGGTGCAGCCCAGCATCAGGTAGCAGGGAATGGCCCAGGCCGCGCCCCAGAAGCCGTAGCCGGCAGTCATGTAGCGCTCGAAGTCGCTGAGCTGCTGCGCGTCGGGCATCGCGATCCAGATCGGCATCAGGTTGACCCACTGCGCCAGCGCGATCGTGAAGGCCACGCAGCATTCGAAGACGCTGAGCCGAAGGCAGATGCGGTAGTACCGTGGCAGGACGATCATGGCGATTCAGTGTAGCGGCCGCCGCGAGCTGCCAGGGCAGGGCTCGATCACCGGCGCGTCGCGGGCGGTCCATGCCCACCCCCTCAGGCCCAGGCTGCCCGGTGCCGGGGATGGCCCCAGGGTCCGCCTCGATGACGGCATGGCCACTCGCGCTGGGTGGCGGCAAGGGCCCGATGGCCCGTTGTCGAACGCTGGCGTTGCCAGGGCACGGGCGGGCCCGGCCTTCAGGCCCGCACCAGCCCCTGGTCGAGCAGCGAGCGCGCGCAGTCGAGGATGCTCTCCTCCTCGGGGCGCGTCTTCCAGCCGAGCACCGCCAGCGTGTGGGCCGGGCTCTGGTGGCGCACCGAGCCCAGCTCGGTGGCGGCGGCGCGCGCCACGCTGCTGAAGGGCGCGGCCAGCCGCATCAGCCAGTCGGGCAGCGTGCGCGTGGGCACGCGGGCGGCGCGGGCACCCAGGCCGGCGCGCAGCACGGAGGCCACTTCGATGAGCTTGAAGAAGCGGCCCGAGGCGATGAAGCGCTCGCCCGCCAGGCCGGGCGCGATGAGGGCGCGCTCGTGCAGCTCGGCGACGTCGCGCACGTCGACGACGCCGAAACCGATGTCGGGGCAGGCGGCGATGCGGCCGTCGAGCAGCATCTTCACCAGCACCACCGAGGCCGAGTAGTCGCCGCTCCACACCGGGCCCAGCACCACCGAGGGGTTGATGGTGCACAGCTCGAGGCCGCCGCCCTCGGCCGCGACCCAGTCGCGCGCCGCGCGCTCGGCGATGGTCTTGCTCAGGATGTAGGGCGTGAGGCCGGGCCGGGCGGTGTTGGTCCAGTCGGCCTCGGTGAAGTGGTGTTCCCCGCGTCCGCGGCCGTAGGCGATGGCCGCCACCGACGAGGTCATCACCACGCGGCGGGCACCGGCGTCGCGCGCCGCGCGCAGCACGCGCAGCGCGCCGTCGCGCGCGGGCACCACCAGCTCGTCGGCGTGCCTGGGCACGCCCCGCGGCAGCGGCGAAGCCACGTGGGCCACCAGCGCGCACCCGGCCGCGGCCTCGGCCCAGCCGGCGTCGGCCATGAGGTCGGCCTCGAAGACGCGCAGCCTCATGCCGTCGTCGCCGCCATCGCCGCCGTCGCCGCCGTGGGCGGCCAGCAGCGCGCGCAGCGGCGCCTCGCGCTCGCGCCGGCGCACGGTGGTGTGCACGGTGCAGCCGGCATCCAGCAGGCGCCGGATCAGGAATCCGGCGATGTAGCCGCTGCCGCCGGTGACGAGCACCGGCGCGGCCGACAGGGCGGTGGCGACCATGTCAGCCCCCGCTCGGGCGCGGGACGGGCGCAGCCTGCCCGCCTGAGGACAAGGACGATCGGTGCATCGGGCGAATCTCCTGGCATCGCGGGCGGTGTGCCTGCGGGCCGGGCATCGTAGGCGACAAGAGACGCGCCGTCCCGGGCCCCGTCCATGCCGCGGCGCCGGGCTCGGCCGGCACGCACAGGCGCTATCCTGTCGCGCCGTGACCAGCCCCGACCACCCGCTCGACCAGCAGCTCCACGCCCAACTGGCGGCGTTCCTCCAGGACACCGACGACGGCGCCATCCGCACCCTCCAGGACGGCCTGGCGTGGCAGGAGCTGCCGGCCGGCGGCGTGCTGATGCGCGAGGGCGAGCCCGGGGACGCGATGTACGTGCTGGTCAGCGGGCGCCTGCGCGTGAGCATCGCCGGCGCCGACGGCCGCCTGCGAACGGTGCGCGAGATCACGCGCGGCCAGGTCGTCGGCGAGATGAGCCTGATCACCGACGCGCCGCGCTCGGCCACCCTGGTGGCGGTGCGCGACTCGGTGCTGGCCCGGCTGGACCGGCCCGGCTTCGACGAGTTGCTGCGCCGCCACCCGGCGGTGTCGATGGCGCTGACGCGGCAGATCATCGCGCGGCTGCAGACGCAGGGCCGCGACCAGCGGCCCGACCGGCCGGTGGTCGTCGCGCTCGTGCCCCTGGGCGGCCGCGTCGATGCCGCCGCGGCGCGGCGCCTGGCCGACGGCGTGGCCGCCGAACTCTCGCGCCATGGTCGCGTGGCGCAGGTCGATGCCGCTTCGCTGGCGGCGCACATGGGCCTGCCACCGGGCGACGATGCCGAGTCGGCGCGGCGCATGGCCGTGGCGCTGGACGGCATCGAGGCCGCGCACGACGTGGTGCTGCTGCTGGCCGACGCCGCGCCCACGGCGTGGACGCGCTGCTGCGCCCGCCAGGGCGACGAGGTGCTGCTGCTGGCCCATGCCGACGACGACCCCGCGCCCGGCGCCATCGAGCAGGCCTGCCGCCTGGCCGGGGACGACGGCCGCCCTGCCCCGGCCTCCGTGCTGGTGCTGCTGCAGCCCGCCGGCCGCCTGGGGCCCCGGGACACCGCCCGCTGGCTGGCACCGCGGCGCTTGCGCGCGCACGTGCACCTGCGCGAGAACGACGCCGCCGGCGTGGCCCGCCTGGGCCGGCTGGTGGGCCGGCGCGGCGTGGGTCTGGTGCTGTCGGGCGGCGGCGCGCGCGGCGCGGCCCACGTGGGCGTGTTCCGCGCGCTGTGCGAGCGCGGCGTCCCGGTGGACGCCATTGCCGGCACCAGCATGGGTGCCGTGCTGGGCGCTGTGATGGCCTTCGACCTGACGGCCCCGACGGTGCAGGACACCTTCGCGCGGCACTTCGCCGCCAACCCCACGGGCGACTGGACGCTGCTGCCGCTGCTGTCGTTGGTCAAGGGCGCGCGCCTGCGCGCCATGATGGAGCAGACCGAGCAGCGCTTCGGCGGCGGCACCGGCCTGGGCATCGAAGACCTCTGGAAGCCTTACGCCTGCATCGCCACCAACGTGTCGCGCGCCAGCGAGGTGGTGCTGTCGTCGGGGCCGCTCGTGCCGGCCGTGATGGCCAGCTGCGCCATCCCGGGCGCGCTGCCGCCGGTGCTGGTGGACGGCGAGTTGCTGTGCGACGGCGGCGTGCTCAACAACTTTCCGGTGGATGCGATGCGCGCCACCTGGGGCATCGGCCGCGTCATCGGGGTGGACCTGGGCCTGGGCACGCCGCGCCGGCTGGACTTCGAGGCCATGCCCACCCCCTGGCAGCTGCTGCGCGACCGCCTGCGGCCGCGCCCGCGACGCCGCTACCGGCTGCCCAGCCTGCCGAACTACCTGATGAACGTGACGGCCCTGCACGGCATCGCGCGGCAGCGGGCCGCGGTGCAGGAGGCCGACCTGGTGGTGCGCCCGGCCATGCCGCGCATCGGGATGCTGGAGTGGCGACGCTATGCCGAGGCGGCGCAGCAGGGCTACGAGGACGCCTGCCGGGCGCTGGATGCCGCGGGCATCGGGCCCGGCGGCGAGGGCGGCCTCGGCCGCCTGGGCTGAGGCGTCAGAAGGTCACGCGTTCCCGGCTTGCCGGCCTCAGAGCCAGGCCCACAGCTGGCGCAGCCAGGCGGGCGCGCGCAGGCGCGAAGGGCGGTAGTGCTGGCGCAGGCGAGGCGCGCGGGCGGCGGTGGCTGGGTTGCTCATGGGGCGTCTCCTGAATGCCGATACTGTATGGGCATACAGTCCCCTTGCGCAACCCCGTCGCGGGGTCGTCGCGTGCCGGCGACGCTCAGGCGGCGTCGCTGGGCGCGCGGCTGAGCTCGTTGTTGGCCTTCACCAGCGTGCGCAGCATGCGCAGGAAGGCGGTGCGCTCGCGCGCGGGCAGCGGCTCGAGCATGCGCTCCTGGGCGCGCAGCATGGCCGGCACGGCCTGCGCGAGCAGTTCGCCGCCGGCACGGCTGAGCGTGAGCAGCCGCACGCGCCGGTCGTCGGGCGAGGCGTTGCGCTGCACCAGGCCGCGCGCCTCCAGGCGGTCGATCACGCCGCCCAGCGTGGAGGTGTCCAGGCCGATGGTGCGCGCCAGCGAGCGCTGGTCGGTGCCCGGCGTGTTGGCCACCGCCTGCAGCGCCGCGTACTGCACGGGCGTCAGACCGTGGGGCTCGAGCTCCTGCAGGAACACGGCCACGGCGATCTGGTGCAGGCGCCGGATGTGGTGGCCCGGCAGGCTGTCGAGGTCGATGGTCGGCGAGGGCGTCGAGCTCATGAAGGGGATCGCGGGTTAAGGGTTAACCCGGGACTGTGTGCCTTTCATTATCACTACACTTTTCGTCAGTGTACTGATTGTCAGTCTACGCCAAGGAGCCCCCAATGAACGCAAGCCCCGGCGCCCTCCCGGTCATCGTCTGCGGCGGCGGCATCGGCGGCCTCGCCGCGGCGCTGGCCCTGGTCCGCCGCGGGTTCGACGTCACGGTGCTCGAGCAGGCGCCCGAGATCGGCGAGATCGGCGCCGGCATCCAGCTCGGGCCCAACGCCTTCCACGCCTTCGACGCGCTGGGCGTCGGCGACAAGGCCCGCGGCTGCGCCGTCTACACCGAGTGCATGGTGATGCACGACGCGATCGACGAGACGCTGGTCGGCCGCATCGAGACCGGCGAGGCCTTCCGGCGCCGCTTCGGCAACCCCTACGCGGTGATCCACCGCGCCGACGTCCACCTGTCGCTGCTCGAGGGCGCGCAGGAGACCGGCAGGGTCCGCTTCCACACCAGCACCCGCATCGAGCGCATCGAGCAGGACGACGCCGCCCGCACGGTGACGGCCATCGACCAGAACGGCCGCCGCTGGACGGGCCAGGCGCTGATCGGCGCCGACGGCGGCAAGTCGGTGGTGCGCGACCAGTACGTGGGCGACCCGCCGCGCGTGACCGGCCACGTCGTCTACCGCGCCGTCGTCGACAAGGCGGCCTTCCCGCAGGAGCTGCGCTGGAACGCCGCCAGCCTGTGGGCCGGGCCGAAGTGCCACCTGGTGCACTACCCGCTGCGAGGCGGCGAGCAGTACAACATCGTCGTGACCTTCCACAGCCGCCAGCAGGAGCAGTGGGGCGTGACCGACGGCAGCAAGCAAGAGGTCGAGAGCTACTTCCAGGGCATCTGCCCAAAGGCGCGGCAGCTCATCGACCTGCCCAGGAGCTGGAAGCGATGGGCCACGGCCGACCGCGAGCCCATCGGCAACTGGGTGTTCGGCCGCGCCACCCTCCTGGGCGACGCCGCGCACCCCACCACGCAGTACATGGCGCAGGGCGCCTGCATGGCGCTGGAAGATGCCGTCACCCTCGGCGAGGCGCTGCGCGTCTCGGGCAACGACTGGGATGCGGCCCTGCAGCTTTACCAGAACAATCGCGTCGCGCGCACCGCGCGCATCGTGCTGTCGGGCCGCGAGATGGGGCGCCTGTACCACGCCGCCGGCGTCGAGCGCCTGGTGCGCAACGCGCTGTGGAAGGGGCGCTCGCAGGAGCGCTTCTACGACGCCATCGAATGGCTCTACGGCTGGAACGTCGGCAACTGCCTGCAGCAGGGCTGAAGGAGACACCACCATGCATGAACTCGGCCGCCTCGAAGACCTGCCGCAGGACTACCGCGACGAGCTCGCCGCGCGCAACCTGGTGCCGCTGTGGCCCAACCTGCGCAACGTGCTGCCGCCCCGCGTGCCCAGCCGCAACACCCGCCCGATCCACTGGCCCTACGCCACGCTGCGCCCGCTGCTGCTGCGCGCCGGCGAGCTGACCCCGATGCAGAAGGCCGAGCGCCGCGTGCTGGTGCTGGCCAACCCCGGCCACGGGCTGGAGGCCATGAAGGCGAGCCCGGCGATGTACCTCGGCATGCAGCTGCTGCTGCCGGGCGAGTGGGCGCCGGCGCACCGCCACACGCCCAACGCCGTGCGCATGGTGGTCGAGGGCCGCGGCGCCACCACCACCGTCAGCGGCGAGAAGTGCCCAATGGAGCGCGGCGACCTGATCCTCACGCCCACCGGCGAGTGGCACGAGCACGAGCACGACGGCCCGGACCCCGTGGTCTGGCTCGACGTGCTGGACCTGCCGCTGATGTTCTACGCCGAGGTGTCGTACGCGGTGGAGGGCGCGCGCCAGCCGGTCAAGCCCGGCCGCGGCGACCAGGCCTACGCGCACGGCGGCATCGTGCCCACGCCGGTGTTCGAGCGCGGCGGCAGTGCCTACCCGATGCTGCGCTACCCCTGGGCGCAGGCGCGCGCCGCGCTCGTCGGGCTGGCGGCCAGCCAGCCGGGCCTGGAGGCGGTGCAGGTCACCTACGTCAACCCCGAGACCGGCCGCGACGCGCAGAACAACCTCGGCTTCCACGCGCTGATGCTGCGCCCGGGCCAGGTGCTGCGCCTGCCCGCGCGCTCGCCGTCGCAGGTGTTCCACGTCATCGAGGGCGCCGCGGGCGTGGACGTGGCCGGCAGCGCCTTCGCGCTGGCCGAGGCCGACACCTGCTGCGCCCCCGGCTACGAAGCCGTGACGCTGAGCAACCACTCCGCCACCGAGCCGGCCTTCCTGTTCGTGGCCGACGAGTCGCCGCTGCACCGCAAGCTGGGCGTGTACGAGACGCGCGACTGATTCACCCCGCCACCGAGGCCCAGGCCCGACCATGACCCCCACCTACCTCTGGGCGCCACCGCCCGTGCGCTCGCTGCCCGTGCGCGGCAGGACCGAGCGCCTGCCCGTGAATCGCCTGTTCTTCGTCGGCCGCAACTACCACGCCCATGCGGTGGAGATGGGCCGCCCGGTCGACAAGAGCGTGGAGGTGCCCTTCTACTTCACCAAGTCGCCCGACACGCTGGTGGAATCCGGCGCCACCGTGCCCTACCCGCCGCAGACCAGCAACTACCACCACGAGATGGAACTGGTGCTGGTGGTGGGCCGGGCGGGCTTCCGGGTGCCGCAGGCCGAGGCCGGCGCCCTCGTCCACGGCTACGCCTGCGGCCTGGACATGACGCGGCGCGACCTGCAACTGGTGGCGCGGGACAAGGGCCGCCCCTGGGACCTGGGCAAGGACATCGAGCACGGCTCGGTGGTCTCGGAGGTGGTGCCGATGCCGGGGAAGATCATCGACCGCGGCGCGCTGGAGCTTCGGGTCAACGGCCAGGTGCGGCAGCAGCCCGACATCGACAAGCTCATCTGGAGCATCCCCGAGCTGATCGCCGACCTCTCGACCTTCTACCACCTGCAGCCCGGCGACCTGATCTTCACCGGCACGCCCGAGGGCGTGGGCCCGGTGGTCGCGGGCGACCGGCTGGAAGGCAGCGTCGAGGGCGTCGGCCGCATCGCGCTGGAGATCGGCCCGGCGGCATGACCTGGCGGGTCATCGACGGCGCGCCGCCGGGGCGTGTACACCAGCGGTTCCGTCGCTTCCGGAGCTCGCCATGCGCTTCGTCGTTCCCGCCGTGCTGCTGCTCGTCGCCGCCATCCATGCCCTGCCGCTGCTGGGCGTGCTGGGCGCGGCCAGGATCTCGGGCCTGTACGGCATCGCCGTCGACGACCCCAACCTCGAGATCCTGATGCGCCACCGCGCCGTGCTGTTCGGGCTGCTGGCGGCCTTCCTGGCCTACGCCGCCTTTCACCGCGCCCTGCACGGCCTGGCGCTGATCGGCGGCGCGGTCAGCGTGGTCGCGTTCCTGGCCCTGGCGCTGTCGGTGGGGCGCTACAACGCCGCGATCGGCACGGTGGTGCGGGTCGACGTGGTGGCGTTGCTGCTGCTGGCGCTGGCCGCATGGGCGCACCTGCGCAGCCCCGGCGGCGCTTGAACGCACGGCGCCGGTGCCGGGCCGGCCGGCCGCGTCAGCGCAGCTGCGCGAAGTAGTGCGCCAGGTCGTCGATGTCGCGGTCGCTGTAGCCGCGCAGCACGCCGTTCATCTGCGTGTCGCGACCCTGCGTCCGGTTGTCGCGGAACTCGCGCATCGACTGCGCCAGGTAGTCCTGGCGCTGCCCGGCCAGCCGCGGCATCTGCTGCTGCCCGGCGTAGCTGGGCAGGTGGCAGGTGCCGCACAGGTTGCGCGAGGCCAGCGCCTCGCCGCGCCGCCACGCCGCCTCGTCGCGCGGGCCCGCCTCGGCACGCGCGGGCAGGCGGCTGTAGTGGTCGGCCAGCGCCACGATCTCGGCATCGCCCACGCCGTCGAGCAGGCCCTTCATCGCCGCGATGGGCCGCAGGCCCTCGCGGATCATGATCAGCGTGTTCTCGAGGAACACCCTGGGCTGCCCAGCCAGCGAGGGGCTCAGCGCCAACGTCGAGTGGCCGTCTACGCCGTGGCAGGCGCCGCACTGCGCGGCACGCGCCGGCGCCGCGGCTGCCGCAGGGCCAGCCGCCGCTGCAGGGGTCTGCCCCGCAGCGGCGGCCGCGCCGCACAGCGTCAACGAGGCCGCCACCCGCAGGGCGGCGGCCCAGGCGCGAGGCACCGTCACGCTCAGCGCGCGTACGACACGCGGTAGACCGCGCCGAGCTGCTCGTCCGAGATCAGCAGCGAGCCGTCGGGCTGCTGGTGGATGTAGGCGGGCCGGCCGTTGAAGGTGTCGTCCGGGTTCAGGAAGCCGGTCAGGAAGGGCGTGATCTTCACGTTGCGGCCGTCGGCGTCGGCCGTGGCCGCCACGACGTCGAAGCCGATCTTCTTGCTGCGGTTCCACGAGCCCTTGCGCGCGATGAACATGGCGTTGCGGTACTGCGCCGGGAACATGTTGCCGGTGTAGAACTTCAGGCCCATCACGGCCGCGTGCGGGCCCATGTCGGCCACCGGCTGCGTCACGCCCGCGCAGGGGTTGGCCTTGACGATGTCGCGGTCGGCCACGCCCCGGGCGTGGCAGTACGGGAAGCCGAAGTCCAGGCCCGTGCGGCTCATGCGGTTGAGCTCGTCGTCGGGGGTGTCGTCGCCCATCCAGTCGCGGCCGTGGTCGGTGAACCACAGCTCCTTGGTGACCGGGTGCCAGTCGAAGCCCACGGTGTTGCGCACGCCACGGGCGATGACCTCCATGCCCGAGCCGTCGGCGTTGTAGCGGCGGATCTGCGCGTACTCCTGGCCCGGCACGCAGATGTTGCAGGGCGCGCCGAAGGGCACGTACAGCTTGCCGTCCGGGCCGAAGGCCACGTACTTCCAGTTGTGGTGCTGCTCGGGCGGCAGGTTGAAGGCCTTGGTCATGTCGACCGGCGCCACGTTGGGGTTGTTGGCGATGTCGTCGAAGCGCAGCACCTTGTCGATGGCGAACACGTACAGCGTGTTGCCGCGCACCGCCACCCCGGCGGGCTGCGTGAGCTTGTCGACGACCGTGCGCACGGTGCGCTGGCCGCCGTTGTCGCTGATCTCGTACACGCGGCCGATGCCGCGCGTGCCCACGTAGATCTTGCCGTTGTCGGCGCGCGCCATGGCGCGGCCGCCCGGCAGCCCGTGCGCCCACAGCTCGAGCTTGAAGCCCGCCGGCACCTGCAGGCGGTCCAGCGGGATCTGATCGGGCGGCGTGACGGTGAGCTTGCCGGCCAGCGGCGCCAGCGTGGACCGGGCCTGCTCGGGCGTGCGGCCCTGCTGCCAGGCCAGCTGCACCGGCGCGCTGACGACGGGCGAGATAGTCGGCGGCGCCGGCGGCTTCGAGGCGCAGCCCGCGAGCAGCGCGGTCACGGCGGCAAGCGCGCCCAGCGCACCGGCGGGCCGGGAGCGATTCAAGGGTCGGAAGGCCATGGCAGTCTCCTCTTGTTGGTTGGTACGACGATCGTCGGCACGGACTGCGGCAGCCCGCGCCGGCCCCCGGTCCGCCCCCTGACGGCACTCGACTTCTGCTGCGGGTTTCCCCTCGACGCGGCGGCGCCTCAGGCCACGGGCGTGTCGGCCACCAGCATGCGGCCGAAGGCACGGCAGACCTCGGTGCCGTGCTGGTTCAGGGCCACGCCCTCGGCCTGCACGATGCCGCCGCCGTGCCGCGGCTTGGGCAGCAGCGCCGTCACCGTCCAGGTGATGGTGAGCACGTCGCCCGCGCGCACCGGCGCCAGGAAGCGCGCATCGTGCTGCAGGTAGCCCAGCGCCGTGCCGGCGTAGACCATGCCCAGCTCGGCGCCCATCAGCGCCGAGGTGAGCACGCCGTGCAGGATGCGCCCGCCGTGGCGCGAGCGCGCCGCGAAGGCCTCGTCCACGTGCAGCGGGTTGAAGTCGCCGATCAGCCGCGCGCCGTCGTCGAGGTGGCGCGCCTCGATGGCCTGCACGCGCACGAACTGCTGGCCGAGCCGCGTGTCGCTGTAGCGCAGGCCCGGGGCGGGCGTGGCGGGGTTGGCGGGGGCGTCCATGCGCGCGCCAGGCTCACACGCCCTGCTTCACCAGCGGGGCCTTCAGGGCCTCGCTGAGCGTGGCCAGGCTCTCCTCGAGGTGGGCCTGCACGAGGCTGTTGCCGCGGCGGGCCGTCACCGCGGCCGACAGCTGCGCCTGCAGCCGCAGCGCCGCCTGCCGGTGGACGGCGCGCACATCGGCGGCGGTGGCCGGCGCCGGCCGCACCAAGCCGCCGGCCAGCCGGCGCAGGTGCTCGCGCTGCAGGTTGCGGCGCAGCGCGTCGATCTCGCCGCCGCGGCCACCGTCGGCGAGCTCGGACCACACGGCCTTCGCCAGGCGATCCTGCACCTCGGCGTAGGTGAGCAGCTGGCGCGGGTCGGCCACCTTGCTTTCGGCATCGGCCAGGCGTCCGGCCAGGGCGTCGGACATCAGCGCATCCAGCGCGCCGCGCTGCAGCGTCAGCACGGCGCCGGGCAGGCTGAAGTCGACCCCCCCGCCGGCGCCCGGCCCGGCGCCGGGCGGCGTGCGGGGCTCGTGGTGGTCGATGCCGAGGCGGCTCATCGCGCGCGGGTCGAAGCGGAAGCTGGCGCTGCCGAACAGCTCGGCCACGACGACGTCGAGGGCCGCGCGCTGCTGCGCCGCCGGCACCGGCACCAGCAGCGGCGTGTCGGCCCCGGCCGACGCGCGCGAGGTGTGCACGCCACCCACGTACTTGGTGGCGAAGGACAGCGAGCTGCCCAGGGTGGAGAGCACGCGCTGCAGGGCGCGTCGGTAGGCCGTGAGGTCCTCGTCGGGCGCCAGCGGCCGCGTCGTCGTGCGCTGCCACAGCTCGCGCGCCAGCTTCACCTGGCGCTGCGCGAACGCGAGCGGGTCGTTGCTCATGTCGCGCTGGTTGACCATGGGGTCGTTGTTAGCCAGGTCCTGGTCGGTGGCGTAGGCCAGCGCCGGCTCGCGGTCGCCGCGCGAGGCCAGCGCCTTCAGCGCCCGGGCCTCGTCCTCGCCGGGGCCGAACTCGCGGTAGCCGTACTCGATGGCCCAGATGTCGTAGGCGCCGAGCGTGAGCATGTTGTAGTCGGCCACCGGCTCGCCCTGCAACGGCAGGTTCTGCGCGTTGTATTCCATGACCGACGACGACAGCCCGTTGGCGCGCGTCCAGGCGCGGTCGCGCAGCTGCTCGGGCGTTGCGGCCGTGGAGGCGCGGAAGTTGTGGCGCAGCCCCAGCGCGTGGCCGATCTCGTGCATGGTCACGTTCTTCAGCGCGTCGGCGATGTAGGCGTCGGCCTCGGGGCTGTTGGGGTCGAGCAGCCCGCGCTCGACCAGCAGGTCGAAGCCGAAGGCCGCCTCCTCGAAGGCCACGTCGGCGTAGTTGCAGCGGCCCTGCGGCCCGCCGCCCCAGGCCGTCATCGCCGACTGCACCGTGTCGGCCCAGCGCGGCACCCCGTCGGTGGCGCGGGCCCGGAACACGCGCACGCGGTTCTCGTCGATGATGGCCGCGCCGCGCAGGATCTCGCCGGTGCGCGGGTCGGACTGGCTCGGGCCGACGGCCGTCGAGCCGGGGCCTTCCTGCGCGAACCAGCGCACCGCCAGCAGGCGCACGCCTTCGAGCGTGCTCCAGTCGGCGTCGTCGGGCTGCTGCTCGACGCGGATGGCGTCGCGGAAACCGGCGCGCTCGAAGGCCTTGTTCCACTCCAGCGCCGCCTCGCGCAGCGGGGCGCGCCAGCGCTCGGGGATGTTGCGGTCGAGCACGACGCGGATCGGCTCCCGGGGCTCGGACACCGCGGCGGCCGGGTCCTTCTTCTCGAGCCGCCAGCGCTCGATGAAGTGGGTGCGCCGCCCCTCCTGCGTGTCGTTGCCGAAGTCAATGAACGAACTCGTGAAATAGCCGACCCGCGGATCGGCTAGGCGCGGCTTCATCGGGCGGGCCGGCAGGGGCGCCAGCGTGTAGGTGGTGGCGAGGAACAGGCTGCGCGCGTCCGGCACGCTCTCGGGCGGGTTGGGCTGGCTGGCCGGGTTGGGCGGTGGCGCTCCGGGCGCGGCCGCGGGCGGTGCCGGCAGCTTGGGCACGGCGAAGTGCGAGCGCATGGTCACGAACAGGCCGTCGGCCTGGGTGCGGGCGCGCTCGATGCTGGAGTGGCCGCGGTCCAGCGCGTAGGCGAGCCGGAAGCGCGCCTCCAGCGCCGTCTGCGCGCCGGGGATGTCGCCGCCCAGCAGCACGGCGGCATCCACCAGCAGCGCGCCGCTGCCCGGCTGCGGCGCGGCGGCCAGCGGCGCCGAGCCGAGCAGGCTGTCGGAGTAGCTCTCGGCCACCGCCCGCGCCAGCGGCGTGCCGGCCGGGGCCCGCGCGTGCAGGTTGCGCGCCAGCAGGTGCACGGCGTTGCCCACGCGGCGCAGCACGACGACGCGCTCCCGCCCCATCATGCCGGGCCAGAACGGCCCGATGCCGATGCCCCCGGCCAGGGACAGGCCCAGGAACATCGGCTGGTCCAGCCGCGCCGCGGGGATCTCGATCCAGGTCTTGTCGTCGCGGGTCCAGACCGGCAGGTAGCCGTCGCTGCGGCGCGCGTCGCGCGTGACCTCGGCGAACGGCGTCAGCCCCCCAGGCTGGGCCGCCGGCCGCGCGGGCGGAGCGGGGGCGGCGGCAGGGGCCGTGGCGCCCGGGGCCGCGGCGGCGACGGGG
>CAIKLM010000053.1 GCA_903828235.1 uncultured beta proteobacterium
CCGGTGAGAGGGGTTGAACCATGAGTACATGGGCTCAACCGGGGCGCCTCCGGCGGCCTGGCAGGGGCCTGAAGACAAAGTAGAAATCAGCCAACAGCCAATTCAGTAAACCGCCTCACACACAGAATTTCGGACATCCCCTCTTCTTCACGGCCAGACGATGAGATCGGCCTGCGCGGCGATGGCCAGCGCGAGCACCTCATCGTCATCGGGGATCGCGGCACACCGGCTGGGGCAGCGGTGGCGGCTCGATCACTTCCGCGAGCTGGCGCACCTCGGCCAGCGCGTTCTCGCGTGAGGTCTTCGAACGCACGAGGATGGCATCGAATCTGGATCGCCCCAGCACGTCGGCTAACTCCGCCAACAGTGCGGGGCTGCTGACCAGGCCGAGCGAGCCACTGCGCACCAGAGCCAGCAGGGCGTGGGGTGGGCCGTGCCACAGCAGCGCGGCGAGCAGCACATTGGTATCGATGACCGCCCTCACGATGGCATCGAACCTCGCTGCCTCCGCTCGGCCCGCGCGGCCTTCACCTCGGCATTGATCTCCTCCATCGACATCGGCTCAATGCCGGCGGCCGCCACACGGTCGGCGATGACCAGCAGCGAATCGGCCACCTGCTGCCGCTTGAGGGCGTCGGTCAACAGCCGATCCAGCGCCTGTGGCGTCAACAGGCCCGCCGCTTGGGCGGCCTGCGCCGTGGCCTCGGGCAACTCGATCTGAATGGTGGTCATGGCTTCAAGCCTCCTGTTTACACTGAACGCTGGTGCGTGAACCCGTGCGGGCGCTAGTCCGTCGCTTGAGCTTCTCGCCCTCGATGAACGAATCCAGCAGCTGAGTGATCTGCCGCTTGGCCTTGAAATCGAGCTTCTCAATTTCCAGCAATCGCCGCTCCAGCCGATTGGTCGCGATCATCCTGGGCCGGCGCGGCTCGGCCAGGCCCAGCAGTACATCCACGCTCACCCCCAGCGCCTGGGCCAGTTGCAGCAGCAGATGCGCCGGCGGCTGTGCCCCCGGTGCTTCGTAGTAGGCCACCATGCGCTGCGTGATGCCGATCTCGGCGGCCAGCTCCACCTGCGTGAAGCCCGCTGCCTTGCGCAGGCGGGCCAAGCGGCTGCCAAACCCATCGATCACGTCTGTCTTCCGTTTGGACACGGGTGTCACCTCAAGAAGCGTTGTGCCCACGCCAGGCACCAACCCGGCGACCGGCTCTGCGCAGTATACGAACGCCGTATATCCTGGCGTCAGCCGATTCCTTGACACACCCGGAGACACGCGCATTCACCGCATCGCCGAGCCCGAGTTGCGGTGGCGGGCTGGGGTCAGGCGTGTTGGGTCGCGGGCTGGGAATCGGATGAGAGTCAGGTCTAGCCTTCCCCTCTTCCCATGTCGCCTTTCCCCGGGACAAGCACGGGGCAGCGGGCTGAGGCGGCAGCGCCCGGGGCTGCTCAGCCCGGCCCGCCCGCGCCCCGCTGCGCATCCCGTTCGCGTTCGCGCTGGCGCAGCACGTCGACCATCACGTTGAAGGTGCGCGCCAGCTGGCCCACCTCGTCGCGGCGGCGCACGTCGACCGCGGCGCCCGCGTAGTCGCCAGCCTTCAGCGCGTCGGCGGCGGCGGTCAGCGCCCGGATGGGCTGCACCAGGCCGCGCGCGGCGCGCAGCGCCAGCCCGGTGAACAGCAGCCCCGCCAGGGCCACGCTCCACCACAGGTGGCGCTCCAGCGTCTTCAGCGGCGCCTCGAACACCGAGCGGGGCTCGCTGACCCCGACCACCCAGCCCAGTCCCTGCACCGGCGCGAAGCCCGCGATCTCGTCGCGCCCGTGCACCGCCGAGCGGTAGCTGACGTGGCCCTCGGCGCGCGCGCCCACCATCGCCGCCGCCAGCGCCACCTCGCCCAGGCTGGGCACGGCGTCGCGCGCGAAGCGCTGGTCGGCGCGGATGGCCTGCAGCGTGGCCTCGGGCAGCGGCGCCAGGCTGCTGTAGCGCAACGACGCCTCGGGGTGCTCGACGACGACGCCATCGCCGTCGACCAGGAATCGCGTCAGCACCGCCCCGCCGCCCGCCAGCGCGGCAAACCCGTGCAGCATGCGCGCGATGGCATCGCCATCGACCCGCAGCATCAGCACCCCGGCCAGGGCGCCACCCTCGCCGGGCACCGGCGCGGCGACGAACAGGTCGGCACCGGCCGCGCCCGGCACCACGACGAGGCCGCTCACGCCCGTGCGGCCGGCGATGACGCCCTGGAACGGGCGCTGGAAGCTGAAGTCGCGGCCGCGCAGTGCGGGGTCGCTGGCCGCGGGCACCTGGCCAAAGCGATCGAGCAGCAGCACGCCCTCGAGCTCGGGGTCGCTGGCGGCCAGCACCTGCAGCCGGCGGTTCGCCGCCTCCACGAGCGCCGGGTCTTCGGGCCGCGACAGCACCTCGCGCCAGCCGGGCTCGCTGGCAAAGGCCGCGGCCTGGTGCCCGGCGTCGGCGACGAACTGCCCCAGCCGGTCGGCCAGCCCGCGCGCCACCTGCCCGACCAGCCGCAACTCGGCTTCGGCCAGCGCGCGCTGGCTGCCGGTGAGGTTGTACCAACCGGCGCTGAGCATGGGCAGCAGCGCCGTCGCCCCCATGGCCAGGCCCAGCTTCCAGGCCAGCGGCCAGTCGCCCGGGGCGCGCAGCCGCCCCGCCGCGCGCCGCCACCAGGCCGGCGCCCGACCCTCGGCCTGCGGCGCGGCGTCTTCGCTGAGGAGGCTGTCCCGGCCCTGCAGCGCCTGCTGCAGGTCGAGGCTGGCCAGGTGGTCCACGCACAGCGCACGCCGGAACGCGGCCACGTCCTGCGGGCGCCGCGCGGGCTCGGGCTCGAGCGCGCGGTCGATGGCCTGCAGGAAGGCCTCGCCAAAGGCGCCGCGGCCGGCCTCGACGGCCGGCACGTGCGACGAGGGCGAAGCCGCCCGCATCTCGGCATCCGGCGGCTTGCGCCCGGTGGCGGCCCAGTACAGCGTGGCCCCCAGCGCATACAGGTCGGTCCACGGGCCCTGGACGCCCATGCCGTACTGCTCCAGCGGCGCATAGCCCGGCGTCAGCGCCACGGCCTCGGCGTCGGCCAGCGCCACGGCCTGCCCCGCGCTGCCGAAGTCCAGCAGCACGAGGCTGCCGTCGCGGCTGCGCACCTGGATGTTCTCGGGCTTGATGTCGCGGTGCAGGAAGCCGCCCGCGTGCACCGCCGCCAGGCCGTCGAGCAGGGGCAGCAGCCGCTCCACCAGCGCCGCCTCGCCCAGGCCGCGGTGCTCGGGCCACCACTGCTTGAAGGGGCGGCCGTGCTCGAGCTCCATCACCATGTAGGCGGTGTGGTGGGCCTCGAAGAAGCGGGCCACGCGCACGATGGCCGGATGGCGCAGGCTGGCCAGCGTGCGCGCCTCGACCAGGAAGCTCTCCAGCCCCTGGCGGTAGCGGTCGCGGTGGCGGCTGGCGTTGGGGCTGACGCTGCGGTCGTTGGCGCGAAAGGCGATCTCCGCCGGCAGGTACTCCTTGATGGCGACCGCGGCATCGAGGTGCGTGTCGGTGGCCAGGTAGGTGATGCCGAAGCCGCCCTGGCCCAGCACCGCGTCGATGCGGTACTCGTGCAGCCGGGTGCCCACGGGCAGCACCTGCGACGGGCCCGGCGGCAGCGGCGGCGCACCCGCCGGTGGCGGCTGGTCGGCCCGCCAGCGCGTGCGGATGACGGTGGCGTCGTGGTCCGGGCGCACCTGGGTCGGCACGGTGCGCAGGAACGGCTTCACCGTCTCGTCGGACGGCCGCAGCACGGTGGCGTCGGGGTCCTCGCCCGGCCGCCGCACGGTGGCGTCCGGGTCGTCGTCGGGCCGGGGGCGGTCGTTCATCGTGGCGCGCAGTGTCGCGGCTGGGACGCCGCCCGTCCATGCGCCGCTGCAGGCGCCGCGCGGCCGCAGGCGGCCGATACACTGATCGACTGTTCCAACGCACCCGCCGCCCCGCCATGAGCCCAGCCAACCGCCGCAGCAAGAACATCACCGAGGGCGTCGCCCGCGCGCCCAACCGCTCCATGTACTACGGCATGGGCTATGCGGAGGGCGACTTCGGCAAGCCGATGATCGGCGTGGCCAACGGCCACAGCACGATCACGCCGTGCAACAGCGGTCTGCAGAAGCTGGCCGACGCCGCCGTGGCCGAGCTCAAGGCCATCGGCGCCAACCCGCAGATCTTTGGCACGCCCACCATCAGCGACGGCATGGCCATGGGCACCGAGGGCATGAAGTACAGCCTCGTCAGCCGCGAGGTCATCGCCGACTGCATCGAGACCTGCATCGGCGGCCAGTGGATGGACGGCTGCCTGGCCATCGGCGGCTGCGACAAGAACATGCCCGGCGCCATGATGGGCCTGATCCGCGCCAACGTGCCCGGCATCTTCGTCTATGGCGGCACCATCCTGCCGGGCCGCTACAAGGGGCAGGACCTCAACATCGTCAGCGTCTTCGAGGCCGTGGGCCAGTTCAGCGCGGGCAAGATGAGCGAGGAGGACTTCTGCGAGATCGAGAAGCGCGCCATCCCCGGCAGCGGCAGCTGCGGCGGCATGTACACCGCCAACACCATGAGCTCGGCCTTCGAGGCGCTGGGCCTGAGCATCCCGGGCTCGTCGACGCTGGCCAACGTCGAGGACCCCATCGTCGAGTACACCCGCGAGGCCGCGCGCACGCTGTACCGCGCCGTGCAGGCCGACCTGAAGCCCCGCGACATCGTCACGCGGCAGGCCATCGAGAACGCCGTGGCCGTGATCATGGCCACCGGCGGCAGCACGAACGCGGTGCTGCACTTCCTGGCCATCGCGCACTGTGCCGGTGTGGAGTGGACGATCGACGACTTCGAGCGCATGCGGCGCAGGATCCCGGTGCTGTGCGACCTCAAGCCCAGCGGTCGCAACCTGGCCATCGACCTGCACCGCGCCGGCGGCATCCCGTCGGTGATGAAGGAACTGCTCGACGCCGGGCTGCTTAACGGTGACTGCATCACCATCACCGGCAAGACCGTGGCCGAGAACCTGAAGGACGTGCCGCCGCTGCGCACCGACCAGGACGTGATCCAGCCGGTGCGCAACCCCATCTATCCGCAGGGCCACCTGGCCATCCTGAAGGGCAACCTCAGCCCCGAGGGCGCGGTGGCCAAGATCACGGGCCTGAAGAACCCCGTCATCACCGGCCCGGCGCGGGTGTTCGACGACGAGCAGAGCGCGCTGGCCGCCATCATGGCCGGGCACATCAAGGCTGGCGACGTGATGGTGCTGCGCTACCTGGGCCCCAAGGGCGCGCCGGGCATGCCCGAGATGCTGGCGCCCACCGGGGCCCTCATCGGGCAGGGCCTGGGCGAGAGCGTGGGCCTGATCACCGACGGCCGCTTCAGCGGCGGCACCTGGGGCATGGTGGTGGGCCACGTGGCGCCCGAGGCCTATGCCGGCGGGCTGATCGCGCTGGTGCACGAGGGCGACTCGGTCACCATCGACGCCCACCAGCTGCTGCTGCAGCTGAACGTGAGCGACGACGAGATCGCGCGCCGCCGTGCCGGCTGGACGGCGCCTGCGCCTCGCTACACGCGCGGCGTGCTGGCGAAGTTCGCGCGCAGCGCGGCCAGCGCCAGCAAGGGCGCCGTGCTCGACGGAGACTGATGCAGCCGGCCGCGCCCGGGCCGCGGCGGCCCGGCGCGGCGGGCTACAGGCGCGGCTCGCGGCGGCGCTGGATCTCGGACTGGGCCACCACCTTGGGCGCGGCCTCGCGGCCGTCGTGCGTGGGGTCGGCCGACACCTGCCGCGCCTTGGCCTCGGTGTGGCGGGTGACCTGGCGGTCGCGCCGCGTGCCGGCCACCTTGAGGCCCAGCGACTCCATGGCCTTCTCGCGCCGCGCGATCTTGCGCTGCTCCATCTTGTTCATGACGCGGCGCTCGGTCAGGCCGGAGCGGTCGGAGAACTCCCACCACAGCACGGCCAGGACGAACGGCAGCGCAATCCACCACCAGTCGAGCTGGCCGAAGGGGCCGACGTCGCCCATCCACAGCCCGAACAAGAGCACACCGATGACGACGAACGCCATGAGAAGGGCCTCCTGAAGCTCACTCTAGCGCACGGGGCCGCGCGGCGTACGCGGCCCCGGGCGAGGCCGACCCGATTGCCCGGCGATTGCGGGAATTCTTCCGGCCCGGCTCAGTTGGCCTGGCCCAGCTGGTCCAGGATCGCGGGGTTCTCCAGCGTGCTGGTGTCCTGCGTGATGGCCTCGCCCTTGGCGATGCTGCGCAGCAGGCGCCGCATGATCTTGCCGCTGCGCGTCTTGGGCAGGTTGTCGCCGAAGCGGATGTCCTTTGGCTTGGCGATGGGGCCGATCTCCTTGGCCACCCAGCTGCGCAGCTCGTTGGCGATCTTCTTGGCCTCGTCGCCCGTGGGCCGCGAGCGCTTCAGCACCACGAAGGCGCAGATGGCCTCGCCGGTGGTGTCGTCCGGGCGGCCCACCACGGCGGCCTCGGCCACCAGCTCGGTGCAGCTGACCAGCGCGCTCTCGATCTCCATCGTGCCCATGCGGTGGCCCGACACGTTGAGCACGTCGTCGATGCGGCCGGTGATGGTGAAGTAGCCGGTGTCCTTGTCGCGGATGGCGCCGTCGCCGGCCAGGTAGTAGCCCTTCAGCTCCGGCGGGTAGTAGCTCTTCTTGAAGCGCTCGGGGTCGCCCCAGATGGTGCGGATCATGCTCGGCCAGGGCTTCTTGATGACCAGGATGCCGCCCGCGCCGTTGGCCACGTCGGCACCGGTCTCGTCGACGATCGCGGCGGTGATGCCCGGGAACGGCAGCGTGCACGAGCCCGGCACCATGGGCGTGGCGCCCGGCAGCGGCGTGATCACGTGGCCGCCGGTCTCCGTCTGCCAGAAGGTGTCGACGATGGGGCAGCGGCTGCCACCGACGTGCTGGTAGTACCACTCCCAGGCCGCCGGGTTGATGGGCTCGCCCACCGAGCCCAGGAGGCGCAGGCTGGACAGGTTGCTGTGCTTGGGGTGCACGGCGTCGTTGGTCTCGGCGGCCTTGATCAGGCTGCGGATGGCCGTGGGCGCGGTGTAGAAGATCGTGACCTTGTGCTTCTCGATCATCTTCCAGAAGCGGTCGGCGGCCGGGTAGGTGGGCACGCCCTCGAACACCACCTCGGTGCCGCCCAGCGCCAGCGGGCCGTAGGTGATGTAGCTGTGGCCGGTGACCCAGCCGATGTCGGCCGTGCACCAGAAGACGTCGTCGGGCTTGAGGTCGAAGGTCCAGGCGGTGGTCAGCGCCGCGTGCAGCAGGTAGCCGCCGGTGCTGTGCTGCACCCCCTTGGGCTTGCCGGTGGAGCCGCTGGTGTACAGCAGGAACAGCGGGTGCTCGGCGCCCACCCACTCGGGCTCGCAGGCCTCGGGCTGGGTGGCGAGTTCCTCGTGCAGCCACAGGTCGCGGCCGGCCTTCCAGGCGATGTTGCCGCCGGTGCGCCGGTAGACGATGACGTTGCGGATGCTGTCGCAGCCGGGCATGGCCAGGGCCTCGTCGACGATGGCCTTCAGCGGGAGGCTCTTGCCGCCGCGCGCCTGCTCGTCGGCGGTGATCACCATCACGGCGCCGGCGTCCTCGATGCGGTCGCGCAGGCTCTGCGCGCTGAAGCCGCCGAACACCACCGAGTGCGTGGCGCCGATGCGCGCGCAGGCCTGCATGGCGGCCACGCCTTCCACGCTCATGGGCATGTAGATGACGACGCGGTCGCCCTTCTTCACGCCGCGCGCCTTCAGCACGTTGGCGAACTGGCCCACCTTGGCCAGCAGCTGCGCGTAGGTGACCTTGGTGACGGTGCCGTCGTCGGCCTCGAAGATGATGGCCGTCTTGTCGCCCAGGCCGCGCTCGACGTTGCGGTCCAGGCAGTTGTACGAGACGTTCAGCGTGCCGTCCTCGAACCACTTGAAGAACGGCGCCTCGGACTCGTCGAGCACCTTCGTGAACGGCGTCTTCCAGCTCACGAACTCGCGCGCCAGCCGGGCCCAGTAGCCGGCGTAGTCGGCGGCGGCCTCGTCGCACAGCTTCTGGTAGGCGGCCATGCCCGAGACGCGGGCGGCCGCCACCAGGGCGGCCGGCGGCTGGTGGGTCTTGAGCTCGGTGGCGGCGTTGTCGCTCATCGCTTGTCTCCGTGGATGGGTCTTCGGGTGGCAGGTCGGTTCAGGGCGCGATGCTGGGAACAGGCTCTGACAAGGTGCTGACGGAGCCGGAACCTACAATTTGCCGCATCCCGGGGCTGGCCGACACGCCGCGAAAACCCGGGAACCGCCCCACCCCACCCCGCGCCCGCCATGCCCACCACCATCAAGGCCGCCGACCTCATCGACAGCATCGCCGCCGCGCTGCAGTACATCAGCTACTACCACCCGGCCGACTACATCGCCCACCTCGCCCGCGCCTACGAGCGCGAGCAGGGCCCGGCGGCCAAGGACGCCATCGCGCAGATCCTCACCAACAGCCGCCTGTGCGCCGAAGGCAAGCGGCCCATCTGCCAGGACACCGGCATCGTCAACGTGTTCCTGAAGATCGGCATGGACGTGCGCTGGGAGGGCTTCGCCGGCAGCATCGAGGACGCCGTCAACGAGGGCGTGCGCCGCGGCTACCTGAACCCCGACAACGTGCTGCGCGCCAGCGTGCTGGACGACCCCATCTTCGCGCGCCGCAACACCAAGGACAACACGCCCGCCGTGGTGCAGATGGAGGTGGTGCCGGGTGACACGCTCGACGTCATCGTCGCGGCCAAGGGCGGCGGCTCCGAGAACAAGAGCAAGGTCGCGATGCTCAACCCCAGCGACGACATCGTCGAGTGGGTGCTCAAGACCGTGCCCACGATGGGCGCCGGCTGGTGCCCGCCGGGCATGCTGGGCATCGGCGTGGGCGGCACGGCCGAGAAGGCGGCGCTGCTGGCCAAGCAGGCGCTGATGGACGACATCGACATGCACGAGCTTTTGCAGCGCGGGCCGGCCAGCAAGCTCGAGGAGCTGCGCATCGAGCTGTACGAGAAGGTCAACGCGCTGGGCATCGGCGCCCAGGGCCTGGGCGGCCTGACCACCGTGCTCGACGTGAAGATCCGCACCTTCCCCACGCACGCCGCCAGCAAGCCGATCGCGATGATCCCGAACTGCGCCGCCACGCGGCACGCGCACTTCGTGATGGACGGCTCCGGGCCCGTGTACCTGGACCCGCCGAGCCTGGACCTGTGGCCCGACGTGCACTGGGCGCCCGACTACAACAAGAGCCGCCGCGTCGACCTGAACACGCTGACCAGGGCCGAGGTGGCCAGCTGGAAGCCCGGCGACACGCTGCTGCTGTCGGGCCGGCTGCTCACCGGCCGCGACGCCGCGCACAAGCGCATCCAGGACATGCTGGCCAAGGGCGAGCCGCTGCCGGTGGACTTCACCAACCGCGTCATCTACTACGTGGGCCCGGTGGACCCGGTGCGCGACGAGGTCGTGGGCCCCGCGGGCCCCACCACCGCCACGCGCATGGACAAGTTCACGCGCATGATGCTCGAGAAGACCGGCCTGATCGCCATGGTCGGCAAGGCCGAGCGAGGGCCCGTGGCCATCGAGGCCATCAAGGACGCGAAGAGCGCCTACCTGATGGCCGTGGGCGGCGCCGCCTACCTGGTGAGCAAGGCGATCAAGGGCGCCCGGGTCGTGGGCTTCGCCGACCTCGGCATGGAGGCCATCTACGAGTTCGACGTGGTCGACATGCCGGTGACGGTGGCGGTGGACGCCGGCGGCACCAGCGTGCACAGCACGGGCCCGAAGGAGTGGCAGGCCCGGATCGGCAAGATCCCGGTGGCGGTGGCCTGAGGCCATGGCCGGGGTGAGCGCCCGATGTCGCAGTACTTCGAGCTCCACCCCACGCACCCGCAGCCGCGCCTGCTGAAGCAGGCGGCGCAGATCCTGCACGACGGCGGCATCGCCGCCGTGCCCACCGACAGCAGCTACGCCCTCGTCTGCCACCTCGACGACAAGGCCGCGGCCGAGCGGCTGCGCCGCATCCGCGGCGTCGACGAGAAGCACCACCTGACGCTGCTGTGCCGCGACCTCAGCGAGCTGGCCCGCTTCGCGCGCGTGGACAACCGCCAGTACCGCCTGCTGAAGCTGGGCACGCCGGGGCCCTACACCTTCATCCTCGAGGCCACGAAGGAGGTGCCCCGCCGCGTGAGCCACCCCAGCCGGCGGACCATCGGCCTGCGCGTGCCCGAGCACCCGGCGCTGCAGGCCCTGCTCGAGGCCTTCGGCCAGCCGCTGCTGGCCACGACGCTGATCCCGCCCGGCGAGACCGAGGCGCTGAACGACGCGCACGAGATCCGCGAGCGCTACGAGAAGCTGCTGCAGGCCGTGGTCGATGCCGGCGCCTGCCCCCTGCAGCCCACCACCGTCATCGACCTCAGCGGCGACGAGCCCGTGCTGGTGCGCCAGGGCCGCGGCGACGCGGCCCGCCTGGGCCTGGGCTGAGGCGCCCCGTCAGCCCCCCGGCGG
The DNA here is from genome assembly GCA_903828235.1 of uncultured beta proteobacterium. Lineage (GTDB taxonomy): Bacteria > Pseudomonadota > Gammaproteobacteria > Burkholderiales > Burkholderiaceae_C > Rubrivivax. The sequence goes on from CAIKLM010000053.1 coordinate 10,539, forward strand.
CGCCGCCAGGCGCTCGGCGATGTGCGGCGGGCTGAAGCCCAGCTGCGGCTGGCCGCGCACCAGGATCACCGGCGTGCCCGGCGCCTGCAGGCGCTCGAACTCGGCGCGGCAGGCCGCGTCGCGCTCGACGAAGCACTCCGTGAAGGCCACGCCGTGGTCGGTGAACCAGCGCCGCGCCTGGGTGCAGATGCCGCAGGTGGTGGACGAGATCATGTGCAGGTCGCCGGGCGCGGCGGCCCGCGCGGTGCGCTCGCCGAGCGCGCCCTGCTGGCGCCCCTGCCAGGCCTGCAGACCCAGCGTCACCAGCGCGATCAGCAGGACCAGCTGCACCCAGGGGTTGGTCAGCCCCGCGCGCAGCGTCGCCCCCATGGCCCTACAGCGCGGCGGTGACCACCATCTCCACGCGCCACTCGGGCCGCGCGAGCTCGGCCTTGACGGTGGCGCGGGGCGGCGCGTCGCCTGGGGGCAGCCAGGCCTCCCAGACGGCGTTCATGGCCGGGAAGTCGGCCAGGTCCTTGAGGAAGATCTCCACGCGCAGCAGCTTGCGCTTGTCGGTGCCGGCGCGGGCCAGCAGCGCGTCGATGGCGGCCAGCACCTGCCGGGTCTGGCCGGTGATGTCGGCGCTGCCGTCGGCGGCCACCTGGCCGGCCAGGTAGCACACGCCGTTGTGCACGGCCATTTCCGACAGGCGGGCGCCGACGTCGAAGCGTTGAATCATGGTCAGTGTCCCTTCTTGCGGGGCGCGGCTGCCGCCTTGGCAGCCGATGCGCCGAACTTGTTTTCCGTGCCGGCCAGCAGCTTGCGGATGTTGCCTTCGTGCCGCCACACCAGCAGCAGGCTCATCAGGGCCAGCGCCAGCAGCGCCGGCGAAACGCCCCAGATCAGCGCCTGGTAGAACGGTGCGAACACGGCCGCCACGATGGAGCCCAGCGACACGTAGCGCGAGAAGCCCACGATGATGGCGAAGCTGGCCAGCGTGGCCACGGCCAGCAGCGGGTTCCAGGCCATCAGCACGCCGGCGGCCGTGGCCACGCCCTTGCCGCCCTTGAAGCCGAAGAACACCGGCCACAGGTGGCCCACGAAGGCCGCCAGGCCGACCCAGGCCGCGACCTCGGCCGACAGGCCCACGCGCTCGCCGAAGGCCAGGCACAGCACCACGGGCACGAAGCCCTTGAGCGCGTCGAACACCAGCGTCAGCACGGCCGCCTTGCGGTTGCCCGAGCGCAGCACGTTGGTGGCGCCGGGGTTGCCGCTGCCGTAGCTGCGCGGATCCGCCAGCCCGAAGACGCGGCTGAGGATGACCGCGAACGACAGCGATCCCACGAGGTACGAGGCGACGAGAGCGCCGACGATCCACATCCATTCCATGGCGGGCGCGAGTGTAAGCGCGGGTCCTGGCCCGCCCGTGACCGGCCCGCAGGGGCCCCGGGATTGCCCTGTGCGTGGTTCCCACAGGCATCGATGCGGGGCGCCGCCGCACACTGCCGCGTCACCCTGGCCGAACTGGAGCCCCGCCATGAACCGCCGCACCGGACTGCGAACCCTGTCGTCCCTGGCCCTGGCCGCGCTGGGTGCGCTGGCCACCGCCCTGCCCCTGGCCGCCCAGGCCCAGGCCTGGCCCGCCAAGGGTCCCATCAAGCTGGTGGCGGTGTTCCCGCCCGGCGGCTCGGTCGACCAGGTGGCGCGCATCCTGGCCCCCGTGCTGCAGCAGCAGCTGGGGCAGACGGTGGTGGTCGAGAACAAGGGCGGCGCCTCCGGCGCCATCGGCACCGGCGAGGTCGCGCGCGCCGCCGCCGACGGCTACACCTGGGGCGTGGTGTTCGACACGCACGGCGTCAACCCGGCGCTGCAGCCGCGCATCGCCTTCGACACCCGCAAGGACCTCGCCACCGCCGTGCTGGTGGGCACCAGCCCCATGGTCATCAGCACGCACGCCGAGCAGCCCTTCCGGACCTTCAACGACGTCGCCGCGGCCACCAAGGGCGGCAAGAGCCTCACCTACGGCACCATCGGCAACGGCAGCCTCGGCCACCTGGCGGTGACGTTGCTGGCGCGCAGCGCCGGGCTCGACCTGGTGCACGTGCCCTACAAGGGCGGCGGGCCGCTGATGCAGGACGCCATCGCGGGCCACGTGCCGCTGTCCATCGGCTCGGTGTTCGTCGCCAAGCCGCACATCGACAGCCGTCGCATCCGGCCGCTGGCGGTCACCACCGCGCAGCGCAACCCCGCGCTGCCCGAGGTGCCGACGCTGGCCGAGCTGGGCTTCCGCAACTTCGACGCGCCGGCCTGGTGGGCGGTGATCGCGCCGGCCCGGACGCCCCCCGAGCTGGTGCAGCGCATGAACGCCGAGATCAACCGCGCCTTGCAGACGCCCGACGTGGCGGCCAAGCTCGCGGCCCAGGGCATCGTGGTGAACATCGGCACGCCGGCCCAGGCCCAGGCCTTCGTCGAGCGGCAGCTCGACACCTGGGAGAAGGTCGTGCGCGAGAACGACATCAAGGCGGACTGACGCGGCCCGCGGGCCTGGCATGGCCGCCGAGTTCCTGGACAGTACCGCCCTGCGCGCGGCCGTGGCCCCCGCCGGGCCCGGCTGCCCGCACTGCGCCGCGCTGCGCGCGCCCGGCTGGGAGTCGGTCGCCGCGCCGGTGGGCGAGCCGCTGCTGGCCTGCATCGGCACGCTGCGCGACCCCGCCGTGGACGAGCCGACGGTGCTGGAGCGCCACGCACCGGGCACCGGCTACTGGCACGCGCGCGCCCGGGTGGTGCCCACGCACTTCCCGTACAACCGCTGCACCGTGTGGCGCTGCCCGCAGTGCCGCCGCGGCTTCCTGCAGTACACCGAGGCCGGCGGCTACTACGTCGACCACCGCCTGCGCGAGCTGGACCCCACGCTGATCGAAGACTGAGAGTGTGAGAGGCAATCCAATGCACCCGCGTAGGCCCCCAGAACAGCCCCAATCTAGGCGCGAAACGAAGCCGGGTCGGGGACCCGGCGAGGCTTCGCAACGACGAGTGGGGCTGTTCTGGGGGCCTACCCGAAGGGCTGGGGTGTTCAAGGGCCCTGCGCGTCGTTGTGTCGCCAGCCCGCACAGGCGTGCGGGCGTCGCGCCACGCCTAGCTCAGGGCCCTTGCACACCCCAGCGCGGGCGCATTGGATTGCCTCTCACACTCTGAGCCCCATGGCCCACCTGCGCTACACCGGCACGGCCGAGCTGGCCGACCCCGAGCGCGCCCCGCTGGTCGCCCGCGTGGTGGCCGAGCGCGGCGAGTTGCTGCACCTGTACCAGATGCTGCTGCACAGCCCCCCGCTGGCCGAGGGCTGGCTGCACTACCTGACGCGCGTGCGGCAGCGGCTGGCGCTGCCCGGCGACCTGCGCGAGCTGGTCATCATGCAGGTGGCGCACCTCAACGGCGCACCCTACGAGGCCGCGCAGCACGCGCCCATCGCCCGGCGCGAGGGCGTGCCCGCCCCGGCCCTGGACGCCCTGCCCCGCTGGCGCGACGCGCCGGACCGCTTCACCCCAACGCAGCAGCTGGCGCTGGCCCTGGCCGACACCATGACGCGCCAGGTGCAGGTGCCCGCGGCGCAGATGCAGGCCGTGCGCGATGCACTGGGCGAACGCCAGGCGGTGGAGCTGGTGGGCGTGATCGCCGCCTACAACATGGTCTCGCGCTTCCTCGAGGCGCTGGCCATCCACCATGACGACGCGCGCGAGCCGCCGCCGGCCTGAGGGCACGCGGGCCCCGGGCTCAGGCGATCGCGCACTGCACCGGCTGCGCGCCCAGGTGGGCCACCAGCACGGCGGGTTCCAGGCCCACCAGGAAGCCGCGCCGCCCGCCGTTGATGCAGATGCGCGGCAGCGCCAGCACGCTGGCCTCCACGAACACGCGCATCGCCTTGCGGGTGCCGAAGGGCGAGGTGCCGCCGATCAGGTAGCCGCTGTGGCGCTGCGCCACCTCGGGCCGGCAGGGCTCCACGCTCTTGGCGCCGATGGCGCGCGCCAGGTTCTTGGTGCTGACCTGGCGGTCGCCGTGCATCAGCACGATCAGCGGCTCGGCTCGCTCGTCCTGCATCACCAGCGTCTTGATCACGGCGTGCTCTTCCACGCCGAGCTGCCGCGCGCTCTCGGCCGTGCCGCCGTGCTCGACGTAGTCGTACGGGTGCTCGGTGTAGGCCACGCCGCGCGCCTTCAGCCAGGCGGTCGCGGGGGTCTCGCTGACGTGCTTGTCCTTCTTCGCCATGCCGTCGCTCGCGTTCGGCCCGGGCCCCGGAAGGCCCGCGTCGCTCAGTCGCCCTCCACCCACTCCACGTGGGCGCCCAAGGCGCTGATGTTCTCGGCGAAGCGCGGGTGCGCGCGCCGCACCGGCGTGGCGTTGCGGATGACGCTGCGGCCCGGGATGCTGCAGGCCACCATCAGCAGCGCGATGGCCACGCGGATGATGTAGGGGCTCTCGACCTCGGCCGCCGCCAGCGGCTTGCCGCCGAAGGTGATGATGCGGTGGGGGTCGCTCTGGAAGGCGTGGGCGCCGAACTTCGAGAGCTCGCTGGTCCAGCCCATCGCACCCTCGTAGACCTTGTTCCAGTACATCATGCTGCCCTCGGCGCGCACGCCCAGGGCCACGAAGATGGGCAGCAGGTCCACCGGCAGGTAGGGCCAGGGCGCGGCCTCCACCTTGGGCAGGATGTTCTGCGTGAAGGGCTGCTTCACGCGCAGCGGGCCGTCGGCCACGGCGCGGCTGAAGCCGCCCTCGTGGTGCACCTGCACGCCGAACTTGGCGAAGGTGCGGTCGATCAGCGGAAACTGCTCCGGGGCCGAGTTCTTCACGACGATCTCGCCGCCGGTGATGGCGCCCAGCGCCATGAAGGTGACGGCCTCGTGGAAGTCTTCCGCGAAGCGGAACTCCACGCCCTCGGGCCGGCCCAGCGACGCCACGCCGTGCACCGTGAGCCGGCTGGTGCCGATGCCCTCGATGCGCGCCCCCAGCAGCGCCATGAACTGGCAGAACTCCTGCACGTGCGGCTCGCTGGCGGCGTTCATCAGCGTGCTGGTGCCGCCGCCGGCGGTGGCGGTGGCGGCGCACAGCACGAAGTTCTCGGTGGTGGTGACGCTGGCGTAGTCCAGCCAGTGCGCGTTGGCCTTCAGGCCGCCGTCGGCCGTGCGCATCACCAACGCCTCGCGCCGGCGCTCGACGGTGGCGCCGAAGCGTTCCATCACCTCGACGTGGGGGTCGATCTCGCGCACGCCCAGGGTGCAGCCCTGCACGTCGTTCTCGATGCGCGCGGCGCCGAAGCGCGCCAGCAGGCCCGGCACCAGCATGATGGAGCTGCGCATCTCCTCGGGCAGGTGGTGCACGTCGGGGTCGAAACGCGTGTCGGCGTGGTGCAGCTCCAGCGTGCCGGCGGAGAAGTCCACCTGCACGCGGCTGCCGAGCTGGCGGAAGATCTCGAGGATCTTGCGCACGTCGGTGATCTCGGGGATGCCGACCAGGCGCACCGGGTGGCGCGTGAGCAGCGTCGCGCACAGGATGGGCAGCACGGCGTTCTTGTTGGCGCTGGGCACGATGCGGCCCGAGAGCGGGCTGCCGCCGTGGACGATCAGGTGGGGCATGGGTGGGACTGGCGGGGGTCGGGGGGCGGTCAGCCGCGCATTGTCGCCGCCGCCGAAGCCGCCGCCGCCGCGCGGGCCTCTTCCTGCAGCCGCAGCACGCGGCGCTGCACCTTGCCGGTGGTCGTCATGGGCAGCGCGTCGATGAACTCGATCTCCTTCGGGTATTCGTAGGGCGCCAGCCGCCCGCGCACGTGCCGCTGCAGCTCGGCCACCAGCGCGTCGCCGGCCGTGAAGCCCGGCGCCAGCACCACGTAGGCCTTGACGACCGCGCCGCGCTCGGCGTCGGGCTTGGGCACCACCGCGGCGTTGGCCACCGCCGGGTGCTTGACCAGGCAGTTCTCGACCTCGCTGGGGCCGATGCGGTAGCCGGCGGCCTTGAAGACGTCGTCGCTGCGGCCCTGGTACCAGAGCCAGCCGTCGCCATCCATCACCGCTGTGTCGCCGGTGCGGCACCAGCTGTCCTCGGGGCTGCCGGTGAACTTGGCCCGCGTGGCGCGCTCGTTGCGCCAGTAGCCGAGGAAGAACACCGGGTCGGGCTGGCCGTGCACGTCGAGCCGGTGCACGGCCACGTCGCCCGGCGTGCCGCGCGGGCACTCGCGGCCCTCGTCGTCGATCACGGCCACGCGGTGGCCGGGGTAGGGGCGGCCCATGCTGCCGGGCCGCGCGGGCCAGCCCGGGTGCACGCTGCCGTCGGCCGCCACCCAGCGGCCGCAGTTGCCGACGACGTAGTTGATCTCGGTCTGGCCGAACATCTCGTTGAGCGTCACGCCCAGCGCCTGGCGGCACCAGTGGAAGACGGCATCGCCCACGGCCTCGCCGGCGCTCATCACGGCGCGCAGCCGCAGCGCGTAGCGCTCGCGCGGCGCCGGCACGGCCTTCATCATGGCCTTCAGCGCCGTGGGGAACAGGAAGCTGTGCGTCACGCGGTGGCGCTCCATCAGGCCCAGCGCCGCCTCGGCGCCGAAGCGGCCCTGGTAAGCCACGATGGGCCGGCCGAAGTACAGCGTGGGCAGCAGCGCGTCCATCAGGCCGCCGGTCCAGGCCCAGTCGGCGGGGCTCCAGAAGACCTCGTCGCTGGCCTCGGGGCGGCCGAGGCCGAACCAGTCCTGGCTGCAGACGAAGCCCGTGAGGTTGCCGATGAGTGCGCGGTGCGGCACCAGCGCGCCCTTGGGCGGGCCGGTGGTGCCGCTGGTGTAGATGAGCACGGCCGCGTCGTCGGCGCGCGTGCGCGCCTGGGGCGGCGCGCGCCGCGTCGTTGCCAGGGCGGCGGCCCAGTCGACGTCGCCCTGCCCCGCCGCGGCGCCCACGGCCACCACCGTGCGCAGCGCCGGGCACTCGGCGCGCACGGCCAGCAGGTTGGCGATGGCGGTCTCGTCCACCAGCGCCAGCACGGCGGCGCTGTCCTGCAGCCGGTAGGCCAGCGCCTCGGGGCCGAAGAGCATGGACAGCGGCATCGCCACCGCGCCCAGGTGGTAGACGGCCATGTGCGCCACCGCCGTCTCGGGCCGCTGCGGCATGACCACGGCCACGCGGTCGCCGCGCTTCACGCCCAGCCCCGCCAGCGCCGCGGCCAGGCGCAGCGACTGCGCGTGCAGCGCGGCGTAGCTCAGCGCGCCCGAGCGGCCGTCCTCGTGCTCCCAGGCGATGGCGGTGCGGCCGGCCACGGCGGGGTCGGCCGCCCAGCGCGCGGCGCAGGCCTCGGCGATGTTGAAGCGCTCGGGCACCTGCCAACGCAGGCTGCCGTGCAGGTGCGCCCAGGCATCGGGCGCGGGGACGCGGTGTTGTCGGCCGTTCATGCGCGCAGCTTAAGGGCCGGCGCCGCCGCGGCGCCACTGGCGGCTGCCCCAGGGCCGAACGATCAAGTTCCGCGCCCCGACGGCCGAAGACGCGTCCATGGGCCACGCCGGCCCGCCCAACGCACCCCACGAACCATGCCCCTTGCCCCCCTTGCCACCGTCCAGCACCGCGTGCAGCTGGGCCAGCCGCTGCCCTTCGGCGTGCGCGATGCCGACGGCACCCTGCTGCTGGCGCGCGGCCAGGTGGTGCAGAGCCCGACGCAGCTGCAGGCCCTGATGGCCCGCGGCGCCGTGGTCGAGCTGCACGCGCTGATCGACGCCGCCACGCTGGCCCGCCAGGCGCCGCGCCGGCAATTGCCGGGCCTGTGGAACGAAGCCATCGCGCGCCTGGACCAGGCCCTGGCCGCGCACGCGGCGGAGGGCTTCGCCGCGGCGCTGGACGCCGCCACCGCGCCGCTGGCCGCGCTGGTGGCGCGCGACCCCGACCTGGCCATCTTCCAGGTGCTGAGCGAGCGCGCCGGCGCCGACGTGGCCTATGGCGCGCGCCGCTCGCTGCAGACGGCCGTCACCGCGCTGCTGGTGTCGCGCCGGCTCGGCTGGGACGACGCCGACGGCGAGCGCGCCTTCAAGGTGGGCCTGACCATGAACCTGAGCATGCTGGAGCTGCAGGGCCAGCTCGCCCGCCAGGCCGCGCCGCCCTCGCCGGCGCAGCGCCAGCAGCTGCAGACCCACCCCATGCGCAGCCTTCGCCTGCTGGAGCAGGCCGGCGTGGCCGACCCCCTGTGGCTCGAGGCCGTGCTGCAGCACCACGAGGTCGAGGACAGCAGCGGCTACCCCAGCGGCCGCAGCGACGTGTGCGACCTTGCCTCGCTGGTGCGGCGGGCCGACGTGTACACCAGCAAGCTGTCGTCGCGCTCCACGCGCGAGGCGCTGGGCGCCGACCTCGCCGGCCGCCAGATGTTCCTGCAGGACCCCGGCCACCCGATGACGGCGGCGCTGGTCAAGGAGTTCGGCATCTTCCCGCCGGGCTGCCACGTGCGGCTGCAGTCGGGGGAGCTGGCCATCGTCGTGGCGCGCGGCGGCACGATCATGACGCCGGTGGTGGCCTGCCTCACCGACGCCGTGGGCCGCACCCTCTCGCAGCCGGAGCGCGTGGACACCGCCGCCCGGGGCCGAGGCGTGGCTGCCGTGGAAGGCCTGGGCCAAGGCCGGCGCCCGCTGCCGCTGGACCGGCTGATGGCGGCGCTGGTCTCGTGAGGCCCGCGCCGGGGGCCTTCAGGCCCCAGGCTTCGCGAAGGCCGCCAGCGCCGGCCCGGTGACGCGGCAGATGCGCCAGTCGGGCATCACCGTGGCGCCCATGGCCTCGTAGAAGCGGATGGCGCGCTCGTTCCAGTCGAGCACGCTCCACTCGAAGCGGCCGCAGCCGCGCGCCACCGCCAGCGCGCCCAGGTGCTGCAGCAGCGCCCGCCCCAGGCCGGTGCCGCGGTGCGCGGGCTGCACGTACAGGTCCTCGAGGTACAGGCCCGGCTTGCCGAGGAAGGTGCTGAAGTTGGTGAAGAACAGCGCAAAGGCGACGACGCGCCCGCCGGCCTCGCCCACCACGCACTCGGCCACGGGCTTGTCGCCGAACAGATGCGGGTGCAGCGATTCGGGCGTGACGACGACCAGGTGCTCGAGCTTCTCGAACACCGCCAGCTCGGTGATCAGGCCGACGATGGCCGGCAGGTCGGCGGGGGTGGCGGGGCGGAGGGTATGGGCGGCAGGCAAGGGCATGACCCATTGTGCCGTCGGGCCACGGCTCAAGTTTCCCCGCGCGCGAGTCGATACCGACCCAGGCGCGTGACTCCTGCCCGGCACCGTCCAACCAGCCCAGCCACTGCCTGCCATGGCCTTCCTCGAAACCCATCCCTCCCCCGACGACACGCTGCAGCCCGGCGGCGAGTGGGCGTCCTTCCGCATCGTCAAGCCGCTGCAGGCCACCCAGCTGCTGACGGCGCTGGTGCGCGAGGAGACGCCGCTGGCCGTGGGCTTCGTGGGCGATGCGGTCGTGCCGGCCGCGCTGTGGGCCTGCGACGCCGACACGCGCTCGCTGCGCGTGCTGCTGACCGGCTCGCCCGCCGAGCACCAGCAGCTGGAGCTGCGGCTGGCCCGCCATGCCCGCCAGGCCCCACCCCGCGCAGACCTCTATGCGGTGGCCTACCAGGGCGGCGCCAAGCTGCAGTTCAACCTGCCCCAGCCCCGCTGGCGGCCGCACGGCAACGAGCCGATGCTGCAGGCCGACTGGCCCAGCCGGCTGGTGCGCCTGCCCCGCCGCCACACCGTGCGCGTGCGCCGACAGGTCGGCGAGTCGCCCACGGCGAGCTTCGCCCACCCGCTGGCGCCCGACTACCGGGCGCGGCTGCGGGTGCTCAACCTCAGCACCGAGGGTTGCGCGCTGTGGCTGCCCCAAGGCGAACCGCCGCTCGCGCCCGAGCAGCTGCTGAAGCAGGTGGAGGTGCGGCTCGACGAGGAATCGGCCTTCACCACCGACCTGCGCGTGCTCTACCTGAAGCTGCACTCCGACGCGATGCCCACGCTGCCGATGGGCGAGGCCGAGGGCCTGCGCCTGGGCTGCCGCTGGGAACGGCTGTCCGCCGACGACGCCAACCGGCTGGAGGCCTGGATCAGCGTCGGCAAGCGGCGCCGCGACCTCGTGCACCTGGCGTTCGACGAGTGAGTGGCGGGCGGCCGCCGCCCGCCGGCCGCCGCTCACAATCGCGCGATGAACAGCAGCATCGTGCCCTACGCCGCCCGGCGGGTGGCCACCTCCACCCACACGCCGCTGCGCGGCATGCGCTACCACGCCTGGCAATGGGGCGACGCCGGCCTCGCCGGGCCGGGGCGCCCGCCGCTGGTGCTGCTGCACGGCTGGATGGACGTCGGCGCCTCGTACCAGTTCGTCGTCGACGCGCTGGCCGCGGCCGAGGGATTCCAGCGCTGGGTCATAGCGCCCGACTGGCGCGGCTTCGGCCGCAGCCTGCCGCCGCCCGGCACCGACGGCTACTGGTTCCCCGACTACCTGGCCGACCTCGACGCGCTGCTCGACGCGCTGCTGCCGGCCGAGGGCCCGGCGCAGGTCGACCTGGTCGGCCACAGCATGGGCGGCAATGTGGCCATGGGCTACGCCGGCGTGCGCCCGGCGCGCGTGCGCCGGCTCGTCAACCTCGAGGGCTTCGGCCTGCCGGCGACGCGGCCGCAGCAGGCCCCGAAGCGGCTGCAGCAGTGGCTGGACGAGCTCAAGACGCCGCAGGCGCTGCGCGACTACGCCAGCGTGGACGAAGTCGCCCGCCGTCTGATGAAGAACAACCCGCTGCTGCCGGCCGACAAGGCCGCGTGGCTGGCGCCCCACTGGAGCGAGCAGCGGGCCGACGGCCGCTGGCACATCCTCGGCGACCCGGCGCACAAGCGCGCGAACCCGGTGCTGTACCGCGTCGACGAGGTGCTCGAGACCTGGAAGTGCATCACCGCCCCGCTGCTGTGGGTGGAGGGCGACCGCACCGACGTGGCCAAGTGGTGGGGGCACCGCTACCCGCGCAGCGAGTTCGACGAGCGGCTGGCCGTCGTGGGCGCGCCGGTGACGCGGGCCGTGCTCTCGCCGGCCGGCCACATGCTGCACCACGACCAGCCCGAGGCGCTGGCCGCCGAGCTGGCCGCCTTCCTGCGCTGAGCCCCGGCTCCCGGGGCCCCGTGCGAAAATCGCGGGCATGGACACCGAACAAATCAACGCCGTCGGCTCGCTGCTCGCCGACCTCAGCGCCCGCACCGAGCAGCTCCGGGGGTATCTTTGACTACGACCGCAAGGCGCTGCGGCTGAACGAGGTCAACGCCGCACTCGAGAACCCCGCGGTCTGGAACGAGCCCAAGCGCGCGCAGGAGCTCGGCAAGGAGAAAAAGGCGCTGGAGACCGTGGTCGGCACCATCGACCACCTGGCGCGCAATCTCGCCGACAACACCGAGCTGTTCGAGATGAGCAAGGCCGACGGCGACGAGGCCGGCATCCGCGCCATGCTGGACGAGGCCGAGGCGCTGCGCGAGACGGTGGAGCAGCTCGAGTTCCGCCGCATGTTCAGCAACCCGGCGGACCCCGGCAACTGCTTCGTCGACATCCAGGCCGGCGCCGGCGGCACCGAGGCCATGGACTGGGCGCAGATGCTGTTGCGGCAGTACCTCAAGTACTGCGAGCGCAAGGGCTTCACCGCCACCGTCGAGGACGAGACCCCGGGCGACGTGGCCGGCATCAAGAGCGCCACCATCAAGGTCGAGGGCGACCACGCCTTCGGCCACCTGCGCACCGAGACCGGCGTGCACCGGCTGGTGCGCAAGAGCCCCTTCGACAGCTCGGGCGGCCGCCACACCAGCTTCGCGAGCCTGTTCGTCTACCCCGAGATCGACGACTCCATCGAGATCGAGATCAACCCGGCCGACGTGCGCACCGACACCTTCCGCGCCAGCGGCGCCGGCGGCCAGCACATCAACAAGACCGACTCGGCCGTGCGGCTGACGCACATTCCCACCGGCATCGTCGTGCAGTGCCAGGACGGCCGCAGCCAGCACAGCAACCGCGACGTCGCCTGGAAGCGCCTGCGCAGCCGCCTGTACGACCACGAGATGCGCAAGCGCCTCGAGGAGCAGCAGAAGCTCGAGGACAGCAAGACCGACGTCGGCTGGGGCCACCAGATCCGCAGCTACGTGCTCGACCAGAGCCGCATCAAGGACCTGCGCACCAACGTCGAGATCAGCAACACGCAGAAGGTGCTCGACGGCGACCTCGACCCCTTCATCGTGGCCAGCCTCAAGCAAGGCCTGTGAGCCGCGCCGCCGCCCGATAACGAGAACCCCGGAGACAGCAGCCCATGCGCGAAGGCACGAAGACCCTGGTGCGGCGAGAGGCCTATGCGGCCCCCGCGTACTGGATCAAGACCGTCGAGCTGACGTTCGACCTCGACCCGGCCAAGACCATCGTCACGAGCCGGCTGCGCATCGAGCGCAACCCGGCGGTCGAGCGCCAGCCGCTGCGCCTGCACGGCGAAGAGCTGACGCTGCTGCGCGTGCAGGCCGACGGCGCCAGCGTGAGCTTCCGCCACGAGGGCGGCGACCTCGTCATCGACAACCCGCCCGAGGCCGACGCCTTCACGCTGGACATCCGCAACACCTGCAGCCCCGAGAAGAACACCGAGCTCTTGGGCCTGTACACCAGCGGCGGGCCCGGCGTCGCGCCGATGTTCTGCACGCAGTGCGAGTCCGAGGGCTTCCGCCGCATCACCTGGTTCCTGGACCGGCCCGACGTGATGGCGGTCTACACCGTCACGCTGCGCGCCGACAAGGCGCGCTTCCCGGTGCTGCTGAGCAACGGCAACCTGGTCGAGCAGGGCGATCTGGACAACGGTCGCCACTACGCGAAGTGGCACGACCCCTTCCCCAAGCCCAGCTACCTGTTCGCGCTGGTGGCCGGCCGCCTGGTGGCGCGCGAGCAGCGCGTGGTGTCGCGCTCGGGCAAAGAGCACCTGCTGCAGGTGTACGTGCGGCCGGGCGACCTGGAACGCACCGAGCACACGATGCGCTCGCTGGTGGCCAGCCTGGTGTGGGACGAGGCCCGCTTCGGCCTGGCGCTGGACCTGGAGCGCTTCATGATCGTGGCGGTGGAGGACTACAACTCCGGCGCCATGGAGAACAAGGGCCTCAACGTCTTCAACACCAAGTTCGTGCTGGCCAGCGCCGCCACCGCCACCGACACCGACTATGCGTTCATCGAAAGCATCGTCGCGCACGAGTACTTCCACAACTGGACGGGCAACCGCGTCACCTGCCGCGACTGGTTCCAGCTGAGCCTGAAGGAGGGCCTGACGGTCTTCCGCGACCAGGAGTTCAGCATGGACATGGCCGGCAGCGCCAGCGCGCGCGCCGTCAAGCGCATCGACGACGTCGTGAGGCTGCGCGCCGTCCAGTTCCCCGAGGACGCCGGCCCGATGGCGCACCCGGTGCGGCCCGACAGCTACGTCGAGATCAGCAACTTCTACACCTCCACCGTCTACGAGAAGGGCGCCGAGGTCGTGCGCATGATGCAGACGCTGGTGGGCCGTGACGGCTTCCGCCGCGGCATGGACCTGTACTTCCAGCGCCACGACGGCCAGGCCGTGACCTGCGACGATTTCGCGCAGGCCATCGCCGACGCCAACCCCGGCAGCGCGCTGGCGACGCGGCTGCCCGCCTTCAAGCGCTGGTACGCGCAGGCCGGCACGCCGCGGCTGGCCGCGCGCGGCGCCTACGACGCCGAGGCTCGGCGCTACACGCTCACGCTGCACCAGGGCGCCGAGCCCTCGCCGGGCCAGCCGGACAAGCAGCCCTTCGTGCTGCCGGTGCTGGCGGCGCTGCTGGGCGCCGACGGCGCCGTGCTCGCCCCCGAGCGGCTGCTGGTGCTGGACGACACCGAGCAGAGCTTCGTCTTCGAGGACGTGGCGGCGCCGCCGGTGCCCAGCCTGCTGCGCGGCTTCTCGGCGCCGGTTCGGCTGGACGACGGCCTGTCGGACGCCGAGCGCCTGGTGCTGCTGGCCCACGACACCGACCCCTTCAACCGCTGGGAGGCCGCGCAGCAGCTGATGGTCGACCGCCTGCTTGCCGCGGTGACGCACGGCCACGAGCCCGTGCTCGACGACGCGCTGGCCCAGGGCCTGGCGGCCGTGCTTGGCCACCCGTCGCTGGACCCGGCCTTCAAGACCCTGGTGCTGACGCCGCCGAGCGAGACCTACCTGGCCGAGCAGCTGGCCAGCAGCGACCCGCCCCGCATCCACGCCGTGCGCGAGCAGTGGCGCGCGCAGATGGCGGCGCGGCTGCATGACGGCTGGCTGGCCGCATGGGCCGGCCACCAGGTGGCCGAGGGCTACGCGCCCACGCACGCGCAGGCCGGCCGCCGCGCGCTGGCCAACCTGGCGCTGGCCATGCTCACGCTGCACGCCGTGCGCACCGGCGACGCCGTGCAGCAGGGCCGCACCTACCAGCGCTTCAAGGACGCCACCAACATGACCGACCGCGTCGGCGCGCTGCAGGCGCTGCTGCACGCGCACTCGCTGCTGGCCGACGCCGCGCTGCAGCGCTTCCACGCGCTGGCGCACGGCGACGCGCAGGTGGTCGACAAGTGGTTCACGATGCAGGCCCTGGCGCCCGAGCCGGTGCCAGGCGTGCACGAGTCGGTGCCGGGCACGGTGGTGCCGGGCAGCGTGTTCGCGCGCTTCAAGGCGCTGCTGCAGCACCGCGACTTCACGCTGAAGAACCCCAATCGCGCGCGCAGCCTGATGGGCATCTTCGCGGCCAACCCGGCCGCCGTGCACCGGGCCGACGCCGCCGGCGTGGTGCTGTGGGCCGAGAAGATCCTCGAGCTCGACGCGCTCAACCCGCAGCTGGCCGCGCGCATGGCCCGCTCGATGGAGCGCTGGGCGCGGCTGGCCGAGCCCTACCGCAGCGCCGCGCGCGAGGCCGTCTCGCGCGTGGCCGCGCGGCCCGACCTCAGCGACGACCTGCGCGAGGTCGTCACCCGCGCCCTGGAGCAGCCCGCATGAGCGCGACCCGCCGCATCAGCCTGACGCAGTACCTCGTCGAGCAGCAGCGCGAGCACGGCCGCATCCAGGGCGAGCTGCGCCTGCTGATCGAGGTCGTGGCCCGCGCCTGCAAGCGCATCGCCATCGCCGTGAACAAGGGCGCCCTGGGCGACGTGCTGGGCAGCACCGACCAGAGCAACGTGCAGGGCGAGATCGTCAAGAAGCTCGACCTCATCGCCAACGAGGTGCTGATCGAGGCCAACGAGTGGGGCGGCCACCTCGCGGCGATGGCCAGCGAGGAGATGGACTCCATCCACGTCGTGCCCAACCGCTACCCGCAGGGCGAGTACCTGCTGCTGTTCGACCCGCTGGACGGCTCGAGCAACATCGACGTCAACGTCTCCATCGGCACCATCTTCAGCGTGCTGCGCAAGGTGGGCCACGCGCGCGGCGTGGCGGAAGAGGACTTCCTGCAGCCCGGCAAGCAGCAGGCCGCCGCCGGCTACTGCGTCTACGGCCCGCAGACCACGCTGGTGCTGACGCTGGGCAACGGCGTGGCCATGTTCACGCTCGACCGCGAGACCGGCTCCTGGGTGCTCACCGCCACTGACGTGCGCATCCCCGAGGAGACGAAGGAGTTCGCCATCAACATGTCGAACCAGCGCCACTGGGCGCCGCCCGTGCAGCGCTACATCGGCGAGTGCCTGCAGGGCCGCGAGGGCCCGCGCGGCAAGGACTTCAACATGCGCTGGGTGGCCAGCATGGTGGCCGACGTGCACCGCATCCTCTCGCGCGGCGGCGTCTTCCTGTACCCCTGGGACCAGCGCGAGCCCGACAAGCCCGGCAAGCTGCGCCTGATGTACGAGGCCAACCCGATGGCCTTCATCGTCGAGCAGGCCGGCGGCCAGGCCACCGACGGCCACGAGCGCATCCTCGACATCGTGCCGAGCAAGCTGCACCAGCGCGTGAGCGTGATGCTGGGCTCGGCCGCCGAAGTGCGCCGCGTCACCAGCTACCACCGCGAGCCGGGCTGACGCCCGCCCCGCCGCCGCGGCCGGCTTGCCCCTGCCGCCGGGAAGGCCGGCGGCCGGCCGGGCTTAGGCGACGCGCGGATGCTCAGGCCCAGGCGTCGCGGGGCCTCGGGGCCGTGGCTATGGTCGCGCCTCGTTTCGCACCCTGGAGGACGCCATGACCCTGTTCCGCACCCCCTTCGTCGTGGGCGCCGCCGCCGCCGCCCTGCTGCTGGGCGCCTGCGCCACGCCCTCGCCCGTGAAGACGGGCGCCACCGCTGCCGCCGCCCCTGCCGTCACGGCGCCCGCCGCCCCCGCGCCCACGGTGGCCGCCACTGCGGCCGCACCGGCCGCCGCCGGTGAATCGAAGGTGGCCTCGGTGGAGCTGCCGGCCACGCGCGGCGCCGCCGATGCGGCGGCCAGCAAGGCCCGGCCCTACGTGTACTTCGACTTCGACAGCGCCGTGATCCGCGACGAGTTCAGCGCCAGCATCGACGCCCACGCCCGGCAGCTGCTGGCCGCGCCCGAAAAGCGCCTGCGCATCGAGGGCCACACCGACGAGCGCGGCGGCCGCGAGTACAACCTCGCGCTCGGCCAGCGCCGCGCGCAGGCCGTGGCCCAGTCGCTGCAGCTGCTGGGCGTTCCCGTCAACCGCCTGGAGGTGGTGAGCTACGGCGCCGAGCGCCCCAAGGCCGAGGGCAGCCACGAGGAAGCCTGGGCCCAGAACCGCCGCGCCGCGCTGCGCAGCCAGGCCGGTGATCGCCTGGCGCAGGCCGCCACGCCGCGCTGAGTGCCCGCCCGGCCGGGCCTTTACGATGCCGCGATGGCACCCCAGGCCCGGCTGCACGGCATCCCGAACTGCGACACGGTGAAGAAGGCGCGCGCCTGGCTGCAGGGCCGCGGCGTGGCGCACGAGTTCGTCGACTTCAAGAAGGCGCCGCCCGATGCGGCGCTGCTCGCCGCCTGGGCGCGCGCGGTCGGCGTCGAGAGGTTGCTCAACCGCAAGGGCACGACCTGGCGCGCGCTGGGCGACGCGGCGCAGGCTGCCGCGGGCAGCGAGGCCGGCGCGCTGGCGCTGATGGCCGCGCAGCCCAGCGTCATCAAGCGGCCGGTGGTGCAGTGGCCCGACGGGGCGCTCACCGTGGGCTTCGACGAAGCCGACTGGTCGGGGCGCCTGGGCCGCTGAAGGCCGGCCCGGTGGCCGTTTGCCACCGGACGCCGGCTTGCGCGAGGTCAACCCGGCGCGGCGGCCGCGGCTGCAAGATGCCTGCATGAACACCCGCCCGAGCACCCTCCCTCTGGTCCTGGCCATCGCCGCGATGGCCTGGTTCGCGCCGAAGGCGCAGGCACAGGCCGGGCCCGGCCTGGACGGCTTCTATGCCGCGGTGGCCGGCGGCATGGCCCGCGTGTCGTACGACTGCGGCTACTTCCTCGACTGCGATCAGCGTTCGCCGGGCGCGGTGCGTGCGGCGCTGGGCTGGCGATCGGGGCGGCTGTCGCTGGAAGGCTGGGTGCTGCGCCTGGGCGACATGTCGGTGGGCGACGCCTTCGCCGCGCGCACGCTGCGCCTGTCGGGCTGGGGCGGCGTGGCCGCCTTCCACTTCGGCGGCTCCGAGCGCTCCGAGTGGCACTGGCGCCTGGGCTTGCTCGACATGCGCCACGAACGCGACGACGACGGCACCGCGCACAGCGCGTCTCCGCTGGTCGGCGTGGGCTGGACGACCTCGCTGTCGCCACGCACGCGGCTTCAGCTGGCCTGGGACTTCACGCGGGCCGACGGCAACAACGTCAGCACCAGCCTGCTGCACCTGCTGACGGCAGGGCTCCTGGTGCGGTTCTGAGGCGGCGGCCGCAGGCGCGGCCAGCGCTCGAACAGGCCCACGCGGGGCGGCCCGGCTCAGACGCGGCCGATGACGCCGACCTCGCGCTGCAGCGCCAGCCGGTCGAGCGACGCGATGGGCAGCGCCATCATCAGCTCGATGCGGCGGCGCAGCGTGGTGGCGGCGTCCCAGTAGGCCTGGGCGCGCTGTGCGTCGTTGCCCCGCGCCTCGGCCGGGTCGGGCACGCCCCAGTGCGCCGTCACCGGCTGGCCGGGCCACAGCGGGCAGGCCTCGCCGGCGGCGCGGTCGCACACGGTGAGCACGAAGTCCATCACCGGGGCGCCGGGCTGCGCGAACTCCGCCCAGTCCTTGCTGCGGAAGCCGTCCACCGGCATACGCAGCCCGCGCAGCGCCTGCAGCGCCAGCGGCTGCACGCGGCCGCTGGGGTGGCTGCCCGCCGAGAAGCCCCGGAAGCGACTGCCGCCGATGCTGTTGAGGATGCCCTCGGCCATGATGGAACGGGCCGAGTTGTGGGTGCACAGGAACAGGACGTTGTAGGTCTTGTCGCTCATGGTGGCTCCTGCCCGGGCGTGCTCAGCAGCAGCTGCCCTTCGCCAGCGCCGCGGCCACGGCAATGGCGACGGGCCTGCCGCGCGGGCGCGCGGGGGCCGGCGTGCAGCAGGCGGCATCGACGGCGCCCGCGGCTTCGGCGGCCGGCGCGGCTTCGCGGAACACCGGGATGTCGCCCAGCGTGTGGAAGTGCTCCCAGGCGATGCCCTGCGGGTCGGTGACCCAGTGCTTCTCGCTCTTCGCGTAGCAGCAGGACGTGGCGCCCTCGTCGAGCAGCGCGCCACGGTCGGCGGCCTCGGCGCGCGCCTTCAGCTCGGCCAGCTCGGCCTCGTCGTCGACCTGGATGCCGAGGTGGTCGACGCCGGGCATGCTGCCGCGCGTGGAGATCGCGAAGTTCACGCGCGGGTCGTCGAGCATCCACTTGGCATAGTCGGCCTCGCGCCGCGTGGGCTCGGCACCGAACAGGCGCGTGTAGAAGGCGACGCTGGCCGGCAGGTCGGTGACGTGGGCGTGGACGTGGAATCGCTTCATCGCAAGGCTCCTTCAGCAGGATGGGCAGCTGCCCTCGTCGCGGGCGGCGGGCAGCGGGGTCGCCAGGCCGCAGTCCGCGCCCTGGCAGCAGTGGTCGGTGAGGTAGCCCAGCAGCGCGTTCATGCGCGCCACGTCGGGCCGGTAGACGAGGTGGCGGCCGTCGCGCCGCTGCGTCAGCAGCCCGGCGCGCAGCAGCTCCTTCAGGTGGAACGACAGCGTCGAGCCCGGCACGCCCAGCATGGCCGCCAGCGCGCCGGGCGTCAGCCCCTGCGGCGCGGCGCCCACCAGCGCACGGAACACGCGCAGCCGCTGCGGCTGCGCCAGCGCGGCCAGCGCCGCCACGGCATCGGCTTCATCCATGCGGCGCACTCCCCTGCAGGGCCAGCTGGCGCGGCAGCGCCAGCGTGGCCGTCCAGCACAGCGCCAGCATCACCGCCGAGCCCGCCAGCGCGCCGGCGATGCCGCCCCACTGCACCAGCAGGCCCGACAGCAGCGTGCCGATGAAGCGGCCCAGGGCGTTGGCGGCGTAGTAGAAGCCCACGTCCTCGGCCGCCTTCTCGCTGCCGGCGTAGGCCAGCACCAGGTAGCTGTGCACCGAGGAGTTGATGGCAAAGGCCACGCCGAAGACCGCCAGCCCGACGACGACGATCCACACGCGCGGCTCCGCACCCGCGAGCAGCAGCGCCGTCAGCACCGCCGGCACCAGCGCCAGCAGCGCCGACCACAGCCGCGCGGCCGGCACCTCGGCCGACAGGCCGTCGCTGCTGCGCCGCACCAGCGCCGGCGCGGCGGCCTGCACGGCGCCGTAGCCGATGGTCCACAGCGCCAGGAAGCTGCCGATCATCGTGAAGGTCCAGCCCGCGCCGTACAGGAACACCGGCACGCCGACGACGAACCACACGTCGCGCGCGCCGAACAGGAACACCCGCGCCGCGGCCAGCGCGTTGATGCCCGGGTTCTTGGCGAACAGCTCCTTCGCGCTCTTCGAGGCCTTGGCCTTGCCCATCAGCGGCGGCACGAAGGCCAGCACGCCCAGCAGCACCAGCGCCAGCGCCGCGGCCATGACCCACAGCGCGGCCTGGAAGCCCAGCGCCTGCAGCAGCACGCCGCCAAGGAAGAAGCCCGCGCCCTTCATCGCGTTCTTGCTGCCGGTGAAGAAGGCCACCCACTTGAACAGCCGCCCCGAGGCGTTGCCCGCGGTCAGCTTGATGGCCGACTTGCTGGCCGTCTTGGTGAGGTCCTTCGCGACGCCGCACACGCCCTGCGCCAGCACCACCCAGGCCACGCTGGCCGCCGCCGTCCAGTTCGGCGACAGCGCCGACAGCAGCAGGAAGCCGCCGATCTGCGAGGCCAGCCCCACCGCCAGCATGCGCGCGATGCCGAAGCGCGTGGCCAGCCAGCCGCCCACCAGGTTGGCCACGATGCCGGCGGCCTCGTACAGCAGGAACAGGAAGGCCAGCGTGAACGGCGAGTAGCCCAGCTGGTGGAAGTGCAGCAGCACCAGCATGCGCAGCGCGCCGTCGCTGAGCGTGAAGCCCCAGTAGGCCGCCGTGACGACGGCGTAGTCGCGCGTGCCGGCGTGCATCGCGGCGCGCTCCTACAGGCCCGCGGCGCGCATATGGCAGGCCAGGTCCACCATGCGGCAGGCGTAGCCCATCTCGTTGTCGTACCAGGCGTACACCTTCAGCAGCGTGCCGTCGGTCACCAGCGTCGAGGGCGCGTCGACGATGGCGCTGCGCGTGTCGCCCGCGAAATCGGCACTGACCAGCGGGCGCCGCTCGCAACCCAGGATGCCGGCCAGCGGCCCGGCGGCGGCGGCCTCGAACAGCGCGTTCACCTCTTCGGCGGTGGTGGCGCGCGCGAGCTCGAACACGGCGTCGGTGAGCGAGGCGTTGAGCACCGGCGCGCGCACCGCGTGGCCGTCGAGCTTGCCCTTGAGCTCGGGGTAGATCAGCGCGATGGCGGTGGCGCTGCCCGTGGTGGTGGGCGCCAGGCTCAGCAGCGCGCTGCGGGCGCGGCGCAGGTCCTTGTGCGGCGCGTCGACCACGAGGTTGGTGTTGGTGGGGTCGTGGATGGTGGTGATCTGGCCGTGGCGGATGCCCAGGGCCTCGTGCACCACCTTCACCACCGGCGCCAGGCAGTTGGTGGTGCAGCTGGCGGCGGTGACGATGCGGTCGCGCGCGGGGTCGTAGCGCTGCTCGTTGACGCCGACCACCACGTTCAGCACGCCGCCGGTCTTCACCGGCGCGGCCACGATCACGCGCCGAGCGCCGCGGTCGAGGTGGCCCTGGATGGCCTCGGGCGTGAGGAACTTGCCGGTGCACTCCAGCACCAGGTCGACGCCGAGCGCGCCCCAGGGGATCTCGGCCGGGCTGGCGTGGCTGCTGAAGCCCAGGCGGCGGCCACCGATGCGGATGGCGGCGTCGCCCTCGGCCTCGATGCGCTCGCGCCAGCGGCCCTGCACGCTGTCGAAGGCCAGCAGGTGCGCGGTGGCCGCCGCGCCGCCCTTCAGCTCGTTGAGGTGCACCACCTCGAGGCGGTTGCCGCCGCGGGGGTCGTCCGCCGGGCGCTCGGCCGCGCCCAAGGCCGCCCGCAGGGCCAGCCGCCCGATCCGCCCCATGCCATTGATGCCGACCCGCATGAACCGCGTCCTTTCGATGTTTCGAACTTCATCGAAATGTAGAGCGGCTTCGTGTCGGTTCGATGACGGCGGGCGCCGCGGTCAGAGCTCGAGGTCGTCGCGCAGCGCGGCGATGCCGGCGCGGGCGCAGCCGTCGTCGGCGTCGCCGCTGGGAGCGCCCGACACGCCGATGCCGCCGACGATGGAGCCGGCCGCCTCGATCGTGAGGCCGCCGCCCACCGCGGTGAAGCGCGGCACGCTGCGCAGGCCCGAAGACGGCTGGCCCGGCTGCGTGGCGCGCGCCAGCTCGGTGGTGGGGGTGCGGAAGCTGACGGCCGTCCAGGCCTTGTCGGCGGCCACCTCGGGCGTGTGGGCGCCGGCGAAGCGGTCGCGCAGCAGCGCCTGCGTCACGCCGGCGCGGTCGACCACCGCCACGGCCACCTGGAAGCCCTGGCGGCGGCACTCGGCCATCGCGGCGTTGACGGCCTTCTGCGCGGCCTCGGGGGTGAGCAGCCGCACGGCGTGGGTGGCGCTGCCGCCCTGGGCCAGGGCGGCGGCGGTGGCCAGCAAGGCCGCGACGGTGACGAGCGTGTGCTTCATGGGGAGCGTCTCCAGTGGGGGTGGGAACCTGAAGCGCCCATCATGCGCGGGCGTGGTGGCGGCGCCCTTGCGGCACGTCAACGGCGCCGGTTGCCCCTCAGAGCAGATCCTCGATGGGCAGCCACGACAGGATCCGCGCACCCACGCGGCGCAGCAGCCCGGCGCCGGGCTCGGCCTGGTGGACGACCGGCCCCGTTGCCGTCTGCTCCTCCCACTGCAGCCGCCCGTCGGCGGCCAGGCTCAGCCGGTAGGTGGCGGCCAGCACGTCGCGGTCGATGCCGGCGGCCAGCGCGCGGTGGAGTTCCGGGCTGGCGATGGCCAGGCCCATCTCGGTGTTCAGGTCGGCGGAGCGCGGGTCGAGGTTGAAGGAGCCGACGAACAGCCGCTCGCCGTCGGCCAGGAACACCTTGCCGTGCAGGCTGGCCGCCGAGGACGAGCCCAGGCGCGTGCGCCACGGCGGCGCCTCGGCTGCGGCCGCTGCCGCGGGGCGCGACTTCAGCTCGCGCAGTTCCACGCCCGCGGCGAGCAGGGCGCGCCGGTGGCGCGCGTAGCCCGCGTGCACCGCCATCACGTCGGTGGCGGCCAGCGAGTTGGTGACGATGCGCACCTTCACGCCACGCCGCGCCAGGTTGGCCAGGCCCTGCACGCCCGCGTCGCCGGGCACGAAATAGGGCGAGACCAGGTCCAGCGTGCGCTGCGTCAGCGCGAGCCAGGCCAGGATCGGCTCGGTGATGCGCGCGCCGGGCTCCTCGGCCGTCGGGCGGCGCACCGGCTTGTCCGGCGTGTCCGACAGCACCTGCACCGGCGCCCACTGCAGCGGCGGGGCGCTGCCGGCCGCCGCCGCCAGCCAGGGCGTGCGCTGCAGGCGCGCTCGCAACGCCGCCACCTCGGGGGCGCCCGAGGGGTCGGTGAGCTCCAGCCGCAGGCGCTCGAGCACGGCCGGCTCCGCCGGCTCGAGCAGGCCGGCCAGGGGGTAGGAGCGCTCGTTGTTCCAGAACGCGTCGAAGTGGCGGGCCGTCTCATGGGCCGCCGGGCCGAAAGCGAGCACGTCCATGTCGGCGAACACCGTGGCGGCGTCGACGCCGTAGTAGACATCGGCCACGTTGCGCCCGCCGACCACGGTGGCCAGCCCGTCGGCGGTGAACGACTTGTTGTGCATGCGGCGGTTGAGCCGCCCGAACTCGGTGAGGTAGCCCAGCGCCTTGAAGCGGCGCTGCCCGAAGGGGTTGAACAGGCGGACCTCGATCGCGGGGTGGGCGTCCAGCGCCTGCAGCCACTCGTCCATGCCGTCGCTGCCGTTGTCGTCGAGCAACAGGCGCACGCGCACCCCGCGCGCGGCCGCCTGCCACAGCTCCCGCATCAGCAGCCGCCCCGAGGCGTCGGGGCGCCAGATGTAGACCTGGATGTCGAGGCCACGCTGCGCCTGGCGCGCCAGCAGCACCCGCGTGGCCAGGGCCTGCGCCGGATCGCCGAGCAAGACCAGGCCGCTGTGGCCGGCGTCGGCCGGGCGCGGCTGCATGGCCTGCGCCAGCGGGCTGTCGGGGCCCGCGACCAGCACCGACTGCGCCTGGCGCTCGGGCAGTGGCGGCAGCGCGCTGGTGCAGCCCGCCAGCGCCAGCGCCAGAGCCAGCAGCCCGGCCAGCGCCAGCGCGAGGGCGGCGTTCACGCGTCGACGCGCGGCAACCGCAGCGTGAAGCAGCTGCCGCCGCCCGGCGCGGGCTGCACCTCGATGCGGCCGCCGTGCAGTTCCACGATGCGGCGCGTGATCGCCAGCCCGAGGCCGGTGCCCTCGTAGCGGCGCCGGGTGTGCAGCCGATGGAAGGGCTGGAACAGGCGCGCGGCAGCCTCCGGATCGATGCCGATGCCGTTGTCCTGCACCCGCAGCACGCGCATCGGGCCGTCGTCGAAGGCACGCAGGCTGACGTCGGGCACACGACCCGGCTCGACGAACTTCACGGCGTTGCTCAGCAGGTTCTGCAGCACGAGCTGGAGCATAGCCGGGTGGCCGAGCACCCGGCCCAGCGGCGCGGCGTCGATGCGGGCGCCGGTCTGCGCCAGCCGCTGCGCCAGCGCCTCGCGCACGGCCTGCAGCAGCGCGTCCAGGTCCACCGGCTGCAGCGGCGGCGGCTCGCCCTGCTGCACGCGCACGTACTGCAGCATGTCGTCGAGCAGCGTGCGCATGCGCTGCGTGCCCTGCAGCATCAGCGCCAGGTGGCGGCGCGAGCCCTCGTCGAGCCTGGCGGCGGCGTCCTCCTGCAGCAGGCCGCCGAAGCCGGCGATGGTGTTCAGCGGCTCGCGCAGGTCGTGCGCCGAGAAGTGCACGAACTGCTCCAGCCCCTCGTTGGCGCGCCGCAGCGCCTGCGTGCGCTGTGCCAGCCGCTCGCGGCTGCGGCGCAGCTCGTGCAGCGTCGTGGCCAGCAGCTGCCCCGGCAGCAGCGCCGCGGCCACGGCCAGGTACACGAACAGCTGCTGCCAGGCCGCGCTCAGCGGCGGCGGCACCAGCAGCCCGGTGCCCAGCGCCGCGGCCAGCGTCACCGACACCAGCAGCGTGAGCAGGTAGGCGCCGGCCACCGGCAGCACCGCGGCCGCGGCCAGCAGCGGCAGCGTGGCGTACACCAGCGAGAACGGCAGCAGCGCGGCGGCCAGCAGCGTGGCGCCCACGGCGGCGCAGGCCAGCGCCCAGGCCGGCACGCTGACGGCCAGCGCGCGCAGCGGCCGCGGGCCCTCGCGCGCCACCAGCAGCGCCAGCGGCAGCACCGACAGGCTGCCGATCACGCCCCCTTCCACCCAGGGCAGCCACAGGCCGGTGAAGCCGTTCTCGACCGAGGCCCCCACGGTGAACAGCGCCGCCGTGGCCGCCACGCACGACGGCAGCAGGCCGCCCAGCAGCAGCGCCATCCCCAGCGCCCCGGCCGAGGCGATGCCGCTGGCGTGCAACCCGGCGCGGCGCAGCAACGCCGCGGCCAGGGCGATCTCGAGCAGGTTGGGCGGCACGAAGGACAGCGCCACCAGCGGCTGGTCGCCCCAGGCCGCGTTGGCGGCGGCGTTGCCCAGCGCCACCGCCGCCAGCAGCCAGGGCCAGTCGCGCGGGCCCCGGTGCGCCAGCGCGGCCACGGCCAGCGCGTTGGCGTACCAGATGGCGGCCACGCTGCCCGGCTGGCGCGACAGCTCCAGCGACAGCAAGGCCGCCAGCGCATGGGCCAGGCCCAGGGCCGGCGCCAGCCAGCGCAGGGGCTGCTGCGACAGCCAGGCCGCCGGAGCGGCGTCCGCGGGCCCGGCCGTGTCGTCGGCACCGGCCGGTGGCGTCACAGCGTGTCCGGCGTTCTCGCGCCGCCCTCCGGCCGTTCGCGGCGCCGCCACGCCAGCACGCCACCCAGCAGCGCCGCCAGCACCAGCAGCCCCGCCGCCACCCACAGCACCGGCGGCCGCGCCGGTGCCATCAGCTCGCTGCCGTGCAGCGGGCCCATCCATCGCTGCTGGATTTCGGTCCGCTCCTGCAAAGGCAGCGACGCGATGGCGGCGTCCAGCCGCTGCAGCAGCTCGGGGCGCGACTTGGGCACCGCCAGGCTCAGCGCGTAGTCGAAGCCGATCGGCCCGGCCGCGCGCAGGCCGGTGATGCCGTGGCGCCGCGTCACGAAGGCGGCGCTGGCGGCATCGACGACGGCGGCCTCGTGCCGGCCCTCGGCCACGCCGCGCAGCGCCTGCACGTCGTCGGGCACCGCGGCCCAGGCCACCTGCGGGTAGCGGCTGCGCACGAAGGCCTCGACCGCGTAGCCCGCACCGACCGCGACGCTGCGGCCGGCCAGCGCGGCCAGCACCGCCGGGCCGTCGCCGGCCGCGGCTGCGCTTCCCTGCCGCACCACCAGGATGGCCGGCACGCTGACGTAGGGCCGCGTGAACGCCAGGTAGACGGCGCGCTCGGGCGTCGGCCGCAGCGACGACACCAGCTCGGCCTCGCCGGAACGCAGGCGCGCCAGCTGCTCGGCCAGCGGGGCCGGCTGCAGCACCTGCAGCTGCAGCCCCGCCGCTGGGGCCAGGCGCTCCAGCAGGTCGACCGACAGGCCGCGCACGCGGCCGTCGTCGTCGACGAAAACGAAGGGGCCGTAGTCGCGCTCGGGCACGAAGCGCACCGTCAGCGGGGCCGACGAGGCGGCCGGCCCGGCCGCCGACGCCGACGCCGCAGCAGCCGAGCCGGCGCCCAGCACGCCAGCCAAGGTGGCCAACGCGGCCAGGGTGGCCCGGTGGCACAGCCGCGCGAGCACCCGCCGCGCCGCCGTGCCGGCGCCGAGGCGGCGGATCACGCCGGCCCCCCGAAGCGCTCGGCCAGGCTGCGTGCCTGCTGCACGCTCAAGGGCTTGACCATGTAGTCCCTGACGCAGGCGTGAGCCAGGGCGCGCTCGCGGTCGCTGTCCAGCGGCGAGCTGCTCAGCATCACCACGCTGGTGCCGCGCCGACGCTCCTCGGGCAGCTGCTCGAAGGCCTGCAGGAACGCGAAGCCGTCCATCCCGGGCATGTTGATGTCGAGCAGGATGAGCGTCGGCGGCCGCGGCGCCGTCGCCAGCTCGGCCAGGGCGTCGGCCCCCGACTCGAACTCCTGCACCTCCAGCGGCCGGCCGCTGCGGCCGAGCACGATCGAGGCGAAGAGCCGGTCGGGCTCGCTGTCGTCCACCAGCAGCACGGGGATGCTCGTCATGGCCGCCACTCCTTCCATCCTGCACAGGGTACGCCAGGATGCGCGTCCGGGGCCACGGCGCCGTGCATCAGTCCGGCCCCGCCTTCGCCCGCCGCAGCCAGCGCGCCACCACCGCGAGCAACTGCTCGGGCTCGTAGGGCTTGGTGAGCACGTCGTCCATGCCGGCGGCCAGGCACTCGTCGCGTTCGGAGATCATGGCGCTGGCGGTCAGGCCCACCACGGGCGTGACCCGGTAGCCCGGCTGCCCGCGCAGGGCTCGCGTGGCCTGCAGGCCGTCCATGCGCGGCATCTGCAGGTCCATCAGCACCAGGTCGTAGGCGCCGTCGCGCAGCTTGTCCAGGGCCTGCTGGCCGTTGCAGGCCGTCTCGACCACCATGCCCGCGTTTCGCAGGATCTCCTCGGCGATCATCAGGTTGATGTCGTTGTCGTCCACCACCAGCAGGCGGCTGCCGGCCGCGTCCGACGGGCCGGATTCGGCGCCCGCCGGGCCGGGGGGATCGGCGGCCCACGCGGGGGCCGGCGCACCCGGCAGCTCCAGCGGCACCTCGCACCAGAAGGTCGCGCCCTCGCCCGGGCGGCTGTCCACGCCCACCTCGCCGCCCATCAGGTGCGCCAGGCGGCGCGCGATGGACAGGCCCAGGCCGGTGCCGCCGTACTTGCGGGTGGTGGACGCGTCGGCCTGCTGGAAGTCGGTGAACAGCCGCGCCGCCTGCTCGTCGCTCAGGCCGATGCCCTCGTCGCGGACGGCCAGGCGCACGCGGGCGGCATCGCCCTCGCGCCCGACCAGACGCACCGCCACGTGAACCACGCCGCGGTCGGCGAACTTGACCGCGTTGTCGCCGAAGTTGATGAGGATCTGCCGCAGGCGCAGCGGGTCGCCCATGAGCCGCCCGGGGACGGCGGGATCGAGCTCGACCACCAGGCGCAGGCCCTTGGTCGAAGCCTTCTCGGACAGCAGCTCCGACACGCGGTCGAGCACCGCAGCCGGCGAGAACTCGATGCGCTCCAGCGTCAGCCGGTCGGCCTCGATCTTGGAGAGGTCGAGGATGTCGTTGACGATGGCCAGCAGGTGATCGGCCGAGCGGCGGATGCGCTCGACGCAGTCGCGCGTCTTCTCGTCGGTGGCGTGGCGCAGGGCGATGTGCGTCAGGCCCATGATGGCGTTCATCGGCGTGCGGATCTCGTGGCTCATGTTGGCCAGGAACTCCGACTTGGCACGGCTGGCGCGCTCGGCCGTGTCCTTGGCCAGGCGCAGTTCCTCCACGAGGCGCACGCGCTCGCTGACGTCGCGCACGATCAGCGTCAGGTAGTCCTGCCCGGCCTGCGACCAGTGCGACAGGTTGGCCTCCACGCTGATGGGCCGGCCGTCGGCGCGCACGGCCCTCATGGCCCAGGGCGAGCCGTTCAGGCGCAAGCCGGCCGCAGCGGGCTCGCCAGCCGACGGCGTGCCGGCCATCAGCGCCGGCGAATCGGGCAGGAAGTCGGAGAGCGGCCGCCCCAGCGCCACCGCCACCGGCACGCCGAAGATGCGCTCGGCCGCCGCGTTCCAGCCCACGACGCGCTGCCCGCGGTCGGCGGAGATCACGGCATCGGGGATCGTCGCCACCATGGTGTCGAGCTTGGCCACCTGCTGCGACAGGTTCGCCCGCAGCGCCAGACGCTCCAGGTGCATGGCCAGGCGCTGGCGCGTAGCCGCCATCTCGTAGGGCTTCTCGATGAAGTCGATCGCCCCCTCGCCGAACGCGCGGTCGCGGTTCTCGCGGTTGTTGTGGGCCGAGCAGAAGACGATCTCGCAGCCGGGCTGCAGGCGGCGGATGCCGTCGCCCACCTGGAAGCCATCCATGTCGGGCAGGTTCAGGTCGAGCACCGCCAGCTGGAACCGTGCGCGTTCGCACAGGCGCAGGGCCTGCGCGCCGAGCTTGGCGAACGACGCGTCGGCGCCCGTGGCCGCCAGCAGCTCGCCCATCATGCGAAGGTTGGCCGCGTTGTCGTCGACGACCAGCACCTTGATGTCGCCCGCGCCGGGCGCGGAAACGGGGCCCGGGCTCATGGGCAGGCGGCGGCGCCGACGGCCGCACGGTTGCAGGAAGGCGCGGTCACCAGACGCACCCGCCGCGGGCGGCGATGGTCAGGCCGGGGTGGCTTCATTCGAATCCTTCGAGGCCGCTGCGAGGTCGTGCAGCGCAAGGTCGGAGTCCTGCTCGCGCAGGGCGCGCGCCAGCACCCCGGCCAGCGCCGCTTTCAGCGGGGCGTCCTCGGCACCCGCGAGCAGGCTCTCGACGCGGCGCATCTGGCCGAGCTCGGCCGCGGCCCGGATCTGCTCCACCAGCGCCCGGGCCGACGGCGCGCGCAGCACCTGGGCCAGGCTGCCCTGGGCCGGCGCCGGCGCGGGTGTGTCGCCCTCGTCGTCGCCGTACTCGTATTCCAGCTTCAGCAGCGCCGCCACCTGCTGCAGCAGCGAGAGGGCCTCCACCGGCTTGCTCAGGAAGGCGTTGGCGCCGGCGGCCAGGCTGCGCTGCTGGTCCTCGGCGAAGGCGCTGGCCGAGGCCACGACGATGGGCGTGGACGGCGCCCGCGAGCCCTCGCGGATGGCGCGGATCAGCTCGAAGCCGTCGCGCCCGGGCATCACCAGGTCGGTGATCACGAGGTCGAAGGCGCGCTCCCCGAAGGCGTGCAGCGCGTCGTCCACGCCCGCGGTGGCCTGCACCTCGAAGCCCACCATGCGCAGCAGGCCCGCCATGACGTCGAGGTTGGCCGCGTTGTCGTCGACGAGCAGCACGCTGGCCGCGCCCCCGCGCAGCCGCCGCGGCATGCCGCGCGCGGCCGATGCGGTGAGGGCGGCGGCCTCGTCAGCGGGCTGCACAGGCAGCACCACGGAGACGCGCGTGCCCTGCCCCGGGACGCTGTCGATGCGGATGCTGCCCTGCATCAGCGTGACCAGCTGGTTGACAATGGCCAGACCCAGGCCGGTGCCCTCGGAGTGCTTGTTCAGCTGCTCGAAGGGGGTGAACACCCGGCTGACCTCGTCGGCGCTCATGCCCGCGCCGCCGTCGAGCACCTCCAGCGCCAGCGCGGTGCCGGCGCCGTCGTCGCGCATCGCCACCTTCAGCACCACCTCGGACCTGCGGCCGTACTTGAAGCCGTTGACCACCAGGTTGATGACGATCTGCCGGAAGCGGTCGGGGTCGACGACGACCACGCGGTGCGCGCCGAGGTCGATGTCGGCGCGGAAGCTGGCACCGTGCTTGGCCTTCTCGATGTCGAACAGGCGCACCAGCTCCTGCAGCAGGCTGGCCATGTCGACGGCGCGCGGCTCGAGCTCGATCTTGCCGGCCTCGATCTTGGACAGGTCGAGAATGCGGTTGATCAGGCTCAGCAGGTGCTGGCCCGAGCTGAGGATGCCCTGCACGTGGCGGCGACCGCCCTCGTCGAGCGAACGCCCCTGCAGCAGGATCTGCGCGTAGCCCAGGATGCCGTTCAGCGGCGTGCGCAGGTCGTGGCTCATCGCGGCCAGGAAGACGCTCTTGGCGCGGTTGCGCTCCTCGGAGATGGCGCGCCGCTGGTCGAGGGTGCGGAACTCCAGCCGCCGGTAGCGCACGACCAGCGCCATGGCCGCGCACAGCAGCACGAAGGCCAGCGCGCCGACGACGTCGGCGCCGCGCAGCCGCCCGTAGAAGTGGTCGGCGTCGGTGACGGTGGCGATGAACCAATTCGCCTCGGCGACCGGCACGAACGAGGCCACGACGCGCTGGCCGTCGATGGTTGTCTCCAGCCAGCCGGGCCGGCCCTGCAGCATGGCGGCCGCCACCTCGCGCAGGCCGGGGTCGGCGTCGTCTAGCAGCGACTGCGCCTTGGTGTTGATGTTGCCGCGCCGGCGCTCGTCGGGGTGGGCGATGGCGATGCCGGTGGAGTTGACGGCGAAGGCGTAGCTGCGGGGCCCGTTGCTGAAGCTGCCGAGCTCGCGCACGATGGTGGCCGTGTCGATCATGCCGCCGAACACGCCCAGGATCTCGGCCCCGGGCTCGTCGCTGCGGTAGATGGGGCTGGTGACGGCCACGATGTCGGTGCCCAGCGTGCGCGAGACCACGGGGTCGGACGCATAGACCCGACCCTGCATCGAGGCCTTGAAGTGCGCGCGGTCGCTGAGGTTCTGGCCCTTCACGAAATCGACCTTGGAGTTGTAGTAGCTGCCGTCGGGGTTGATCTGCGCGAAGATGTAGAACCAGGGCGTGCGCTCGTGCTTGGCCTTCAGGAACGGGCCGGACACCGACCAGTCCATCGCACGCAGCGTGGGCGTGTTGGCCAGCGTGGCCACCTCGGCCTTGCGCATGGCCAGCCAGGTGTCGACGCGGCCGGTCAGCGTCTCGGTCTTGCCCTGCAGCGCGCCGATCTCCTCGGCCAGCAGGTCCGAGCGGAACTTCGTGAAGCCCAGGTAGCCCATCAGGCTAACGGCCACGAAGAAGGCCGCGAGCATCACGTTGAAGCGGAGGTCGAGGTGTTCGGTGTCGTTCTTCATGCAGGACTCCCGATCCTGGAAGGGGCGCGGACCCGGCCTCCGCCCGCGGCAGGGTGGCCGCCGGGGGAACCCGCCCCGGGCGCCGTCAGCAGGACCACGACCCTTCCGGGGTGGTTTCGGCCTGATCCGGGCCGGCCTTGAGGGCACGACGCGGGTCGACCGTCAGCCGGCAGGCTCCGGCGGGTGAATCGGATCGCATCGCGTCGCCAATCCGCCGCATTCTCGCGAGTCCGCCCCGCGCGGGCAACCAGAGGCGGGCGGCTGCCACGGCGTGGTCACTCGCTCACGGAGCCCGGGCCTGCGCGCCCTTGGCGCCCCTGCGCAGGCGGCAGCGCCTTGCGCAGCACGAACAACGCGAGGAAGGGCATCGCGTCGTCTGGCGAGGCTTGGCCGCAGAACCGTTGCGTTCCCCGCCACGGCCCTGAGCTTGCAGCCGGACCCGCGGGCTGGCCAGCGCCGGGCCTCGAGGAACACGGGGCGAGCTGGCCGGAGCCGGTGCACTCATGGTCGATATCTCATCCAGACGAGCCCGCGCTGGCCGGACCGAGCCGCTCCACGCCCGGCCGGGCTGATCAGACCGGCGGCGTGTTGGCACTGACGACGACGGCCTCGCCGTCGCCGACGTTGCGGAACTTGTGCGGCAGGCGGCTCGAGAACAGGTAGGCGTCGCCAGGGCCCAGCACGCGCCGGCTGCCACCCACCGTCACCTCGACCTGCCCCTGGATCACCACACCGCCCTCGTCGCCGGCGTGGCTGTAGGGGGTCTTCGCCGTCTCCGCGCCGGGCGCATAGCGCTCGAGCAGCACCTGCAGCGGCCGCCCCTTGAGGCTGCGCCCCACCTGCCTGAGGGAGACCCCTTCGCCACCGACCTCCAGCAATTCCTCGCTGCCGAAGAACACCTGCGCCTCGACCGCGGGGTCCAGGGCGAAGAATTCCGACAGCGTCATCGGCAGGCTGTCGAGGATCTTGCGCAGCGAACCGACGGAGGGCGAGATCGCATCGCGCTCGATGGCGCCGATGGTCGCGTGCGTGAGCCCGGCGCGGCGCGCCAGTTCGCGCTGCGACAGGCCGTGCATGTCGCGCAGGAAGCGCAGTCGCGCACCGACGCCGGCCGCGCCGTCGCCGTCCCGGGCTCCGGCCGGAGCGGACACCGCGGCGCGCCGCCCGCGCCTGGGCGACCCCTTGCCCTGGGTCGGCTCGGCGGCGGTGGCATCGGGTCGAAGGCGGGACTTGGGCATGTCGGCAGCGGCAGGGCCGCAGGGGCGCGAAGCCCTGTCAGTGTAGCCAGCGGGTTCTTCGTACACGCCCAGGCGCCAGCGGTGGACAGTTTATCGTCCACCTGAAGCGATCCCGATGCGAACCCCGATCCCCTTTCCCGCAGACCTTGCCGGCGGGCTGAAGCGATCCGCCCGCGCCTTCGGCATTCCGGGCCTGACCGTGGCGGTGCTGGCGCCGGGGCGCAAGGCGCTGCTGCTCGACGGCGTCACCGCGCCCGGCGGTCGCGCCGTGGACGAGCGCGCCTGGTTCTCCGTGGCGTCGCTGGGCAAGCACCTGACCGCCGCCGCCGTGCTCGACCTGGCGCAGCGCGGGCGCGTGAACCTGGACGCGGCGATCGGTCGCCACCTGCCCACGGTGCCCGCGGCCTGGGCGGATCGCACCGTGCTGGGCCTGCTGCGGCACAGCAGCGGGCTGGCCAAGTACCTGTCGGCAGCCCCCGCGGAACCCGTGCCCACCACCTTGCCCGGCTTCATGGCCCGATATGCCACGCTGGCCCCGGCCTTCGATGAGGGCGCAGGCTGGATGTACACGAACACCAACTACATCCTGCTCGGCATGCTGGTGGCCCAGGCCTCCGGGGGCCGCTACGCCAGCGCCGTCCAGGGCCTCTTCCAGCGGGCCGGCTGCGACGGCGCGGCGGTGGCCGGGCCGGGCTGGGCGCGCCAGGCCAACCAGGACCCCTCCCGCGCGGGCGGACCGGATGCCGACACCGCCACCCGAGAGGTCATCGGCGACGGCGACGTCTGCCTCACGCCCGCCGGGGCACTGCGGTGGCTGGAAGTGCTGCTCGACGGCGAGCTGCTGGGCGCCGGGCACCACGGGCTCATGTTCACCGCGGGCCGTCTCGTGAGCGGCCGACCCTCCGGCTACGGCTGCGGCTGGTTCGTCGAGCCGATGGGCGACACCACCATCGCCCACCACGGCGGCCACTTCGACGGCTGGAGCGCGATGGCCATCGTCAACCGGGCCCATGGCAGCGGTGTCGTGGCGATGTGCAACCAGGCGCCCGGCCACACCCGCGCGATCCGGCACCTGGCAACGACCGCGCTCGAAGGCTTCGCACCCGGATCGACGCCGTTGTCGCTGCCCGTGCTGACCGAGCCCGACCCGGCGCTGGCGCAGCGCATCCGCGCGCAGCTGCTGCGCGAGCCGGGCACGGCGCCCGACCTGTCGTGCCTGTCCGATGAACTGCGTCGCGTGGCCGAGCACGGCAGCCCCGTGCGCACGGTGCCCAACCTGACCGCCGGCTCGGCACCCCAGGGCTTCGATCTGGTGCAGCGGCAGGTGCACGACACCCACACCTGGCACCGCTACAGGCTGAGCTATCCGGACCGTGTCGAGCATGTGCTGGTGGGCACCACGCCCGATCGGCGCATCTTCTGGGCCTGGCCCCTGTGACGGAGGAATCGACATGAGCGCACCGCCCCCCATGCCCGAGGATTCCGTCGACGCCACGCCGCGGCCCGGGCGGGCATTCGCCACACGCACCCTCGCGGCCCTGCGTCGCATCGCCACGCCCGAGGGCATCGAACGCCTGGAGCAGGTCGACGTCGGCGACGGCGACCGGCAGTGGATCTCGATCCGCGGCCGCAACCGCCACAACCCGGTGCTGCTGATGATCCATGGCGGCCCCGGCACGGCCGAGATGCCGCTGGGCTGGGCCTTCCAGACCCCGTGGGAGGACTTCTTCACCGTCGTGCACTGGGACCAGCGCGGCGTGGGCAAGAACGCAGCGGCGGCCGACCGCGAGGCGCTGTTGCCCACCCTGTCGCTCGAGCGCATCCTGGCGGACGGCGAAGCGGTGATCGACCACCTGCGCGCCACGCTGGGCAAGTCGCGCGTGGCCTTGCTGGGCCTTTCCTGGGGCGCGATGCTGGGTGTGCGGCTGGCCGAGCGGCTGCCGTCCAAGGTGAGCGTGTACGCCGGCGTCGGGCAGGCCATCTCCACCGCCTACGAGCCGATGATCAAGGCCGAGACGCTGGCCGCGGCCGAGCGCGCAACCGGCTCGGTCCGGGGGTCGATCGCCACCGCCGCCGCCAAGGGCTACTTCAAGCTGCTCGCCCACAAGGACGAGTTCGAGGTCGCCCGGCTGCTTGGCGACCCTGCGTTCCGCAGCGGCCTGGAGCAGCAGTTCGAGGGGCCGGTGCGCCTGCACGCCCACCTGGGCGGCGGCCCGCTGGCGCGCCAGGACGCGTCCGGGCGGCCCCTGAAGACGGAGCTGTCCGGCTGGGTGTGGCCGGCCCTGCGCGTGCTGGCGCGGCTGCGCGTGCTGCGCGGCAGCTGGCTGGACCCCTGGCGCCACAACGCCGAGCGCCAGCTGGCGCGCGAGTGCCTGGCACAGTACGAGCAGGACCTCGATCGCATCGAGGCCGAGCTGGCCCAGCCCGTGGACGAGCGCCGCCATGCCCTGCTGCAGCGACTGGCGGCGCTGCCCGAGCGGCTGCGCGGCTATGGGCACGTGCGGGCCCGCCATGCGGCCCAGGTGCGCGACGAGCGTCAGCGCATCCTGATCGAGCTAGACGCTGCGGCCTTCTCGACGAAGGGCTGACGACGAGCGCGCGCCGTGCGTGTCAGTGGCAGCGATAAGGGTCTCGCCGCGGTGGCGGACGGCGACGCTTGGCCGATGGCGAAAGCCCGGTCCGAATGGCTTCGTTCCGACTCGCCGGTCGCGACGGCGAACCGGATCATTCGACTTGCCCGCATGCCCCAACGACAACGGCCCCTCAGCTTTCGATGAGGGGCCGCTGCAGGGCTTGCGCCCAGTGTTATCTGGGGTGGCTGATGGGACTCGAACCCAGTAGGTAGGGGCATAAGGGGGTCTCAAGGGGAATGTAAGTTGTTGATTTGCAGAGGTTTAGACTTTTCCCGTTCCCCTGCGTTCCCCGGATTTGGCCCACGAATTGGCCCACGGAACACAGCGCAGAAACCGTCGCAGCGTCGTCGAGACTGCCATCCCGGCAGGCCTCTCCCCGCTCTGCCCGCCACACGACGGCACGGCTGCCGCGGTCAATGGCCATGACCGCAGACATGGCAGGTGAAGCCCCGCTCGCCAGAAGCGTCGAACCAAGGCACTGCCAAGACGTCGGCCCCGAGGTAACGGTCCACCCATCCCGCCTGCGAGCCGAGTATTTCCAGATCCTTGATCGAGGGCAGTAGCGTCGGCATCCACGCCTTGCAGGTCGGACAGATCTCAGTCCCCCACGACGTAGAGCAGCTAGGGCACTTGCACGAGAATCGACGGCCTTGGCCAAACGTGAAGTCGCGCCGGCTGTCGCAGGTCTCACCGCAGGTCGGACAGGTCAACAGCGCACTCACCATGCCGATGCCCTGCTCGAGTTTCTGCGCGAAGACCTGGAGCTTTCGAATCGACTCCTCGGACCTGGTGATCAGCGCGTTGAGCTCCTTCTTCCTGGCGTTGAATTGGCCACTGGCTCCCCGATCTCTCACCGCAAGGCGGAGTTGCTCCGAAACGGCTTCGTGATCCGCCCGCAAGGTATCCAGACGCGCTTGCTCTTCGGCCAGTCTTTGGGGCAAGTTCAACTGCTCCTGCGACTGCGGTGCACGCCGAATGAGCACATTGCCGCCTGAAACCTCAAGCCATGCAGCTCGGTCGCATACGCCCGGCACGGGTGATTCACCAAGTTCCGGCGGGTACGCAAGAAACTTCGATCCGGTGATGACCCAGCGCAGCTCACGGGCCACCCGCTCGACGCTCGACAGATCCCAAGGCGAAACCGACAGAAAGCCCGCCCGCTCCTGCCCCTGGCACCCCACCTCGTGCGGCAGAGCATGCAAGCGCGACCGGAGCCGCCTCAAGGCATCTTCACTGCTGTGCTCGGTCGATAGGCTGGGATGCAGAAGCACCAACTGTTCGCCAGGGCTCGCCGCGAGGTCTGCGTCAGCGATCACCGACCGGAGACCCTCCTCAGCTAGCCTGCCCATAGAGGCCACGATCGGCACAAAGCGCACGGGCCTCGCACCGGGCACCTCCAGCCGCACGGAACCCTCGATTTCGGACCAGGAAAGCTCGGCCGGCCCACCCTGCCCGACCAGCCTCACCCTGCCGCCTTCGAGCGTCTGCTCCAAGTCCTTTGGTTCGAGTTGGAGCTGCTCAAGGGCGCGGATGACCAGCAGCAGTGCGAATGAGTCGAATCCCCTGCACAGATCCTGCATGGCCTGGAAGTACTCCTCCGGCCGTGGAGTCTGCTCCAGACCGAGCCGCGCCCAGGCCAGCCAGAGCTCCGACACCCGTCGATAGTGAACATCGTTCGCGAGGATGTTCGTCATCTTGAGCGTCGTGCTGACGAACGCCCGCCGCGGGACTTCCTTGTACAGGGTCGAGTCCATCAGCCCTGCCACTGAGTACTTGAGGAATTTCAGCTTTTCGAGGGTCCGCTCGGCCTTCCTGCGCTCTTCACCTGTGCTCAGTTCTCGTCTGCCATTGCCACGACAGCTTCACGCCCTGCTCGTTTTCGGCCCTTTCGAAACCCATGCGGCGGAGGTTGTCCTCCAGCGAGTGATAAGCCTCGGTGTCTGCCAGTAGCTGGAGGTCGATGACGATGTCGACATCCATCGTACCGGCGTGAGCCGGCACCGTGGGTGGACGGGCTGGTACCAAGTACCGCGGCGTCAAGCCGCCGACCAGGTAGACCGACTCCTTCCATGGTCCGAGACCGCGCAACAGCGTCACCAGCACCCGCTCGCAATCGAGCGTGTACCGGTCGTTGTAGCCTACGAACGTGTTGGGCTTGATTATCAAAAGCCGATCCTCTCCTTGCGCAAGTGCTCGGCCATCTCTTTGGCCCGCCCTTGAGCGCTGAACAGGTCCAGATAGACCTGAATCGGGCTGGCCAGCCAGGCCCCGTCAACGCGCTCGCGAAACTGAAGCTCGCCCGCTGATTTCGATGCGAGCACGATCAGGTTCGCACCTTCGCCGACTGGCCGCGCGCCCAGTGCGGTCAGCGCTGCCGTGGTGGCGCTAGCGTCGAGCGCCCGGACCCGAATCTGAGAGACCGACGACAGGAACGGCGCGTAGCGCTGGGCAGCGGCCTCGAAGCTCAGTGCGTAGGTGGCATGTGCCGTGTGGAACTCTCGGTCGAGCCGTTCCAACAAGTTGTCGCCGCCCGCAGCAGGGACGAAGTAGCGGCGGGAATCACTAGCGCTGTTCGAGGACGAGTCCTTCGCCCAGGCATCCAGGAGGGCACCCGGCTCGGTCAGTTGCCGCTGTTTGGAGGGGCCCTGCCCCCGCGTCTGTACCCAGTCCTGCCGCTCAAGTTCGGCAAGTACCGGCGAGACGGTCGATGGCAACACGCCGGTCCGTTCCGCGAGGTCCTTCACCCCATACCAGTCCTTGTGCTGCCGCAGCATGGCGTGCAGGACTTGCGCCCGCCGGCCAGTGAACAATGAGCGCATTGCCCGGGACTGGGACTTGGGCGCGAGCTTCTGGACGAACAGATAGGCGCCAGGTGCTGTTAGGTAGAGGCTGCCACCGCCGTCGTAGTAACCCACGCGCTCTGCCGCGAGCAGCTCCTTGGCGCCCGGGGAAATGTCTTCGGCAACGACCATCGCATGGACGTCGTCCTCGGCACCCTTCTGCGGCCTTCGACCTCTCGCCTCTCGGACCCGCCAGATCAGATCCCGCGCATCGCGCGGGTACACGGCCTTCTTCAGCGCGACAAGGACGGTGATGGGACGACCAGCGGCCTGCAGCACGAGTCGACTGTGCGGCCATGAGTCGACCTCCCCCGAACCCAACCCAAGCTCGACATCCACCTGTACGTCGGGCAGGGCTTGTAGATCGGCAATCAGCCTATCGAGCATCGCGCGATGGGGCGGTCGTGCCTGGAGCATGGGGCTGCTGGTAGATGGATCGGACGGACGTATCCTAGCCATTATTCTGTTCCAAGTCTATATTCGCTGTGCAGCGAATATGATGTCACGGATCTGTCGGCGTCTGACTCACGCCGCCCCGCGCCTACACGTGCTTCTTGTAGTACGCCCACTGCCCCGCGGCCAGCACCCCGACCAACACGGCGCCGACGCCGGCACACGGCCCCCACGCGACCGGCGCCGGCCACACCAGCACCGCTGACCCGCCAAGCGCCAGCACCACCACCTGTCCGTACTTCGCCCGGTGGTACAGGCTCGCCGACTCTCGCGCCGCCTGCGCACGGCGAATCGCCCGCTGGCTCAGACCCTCGGCAGCGCCCACCGCGTAGAGCAGCGAGAGGAGCGGCAGAAACCGGAACAGGATCCCGGCGCGCAGGCCCAGCAACTGGGTGCCGATCATCGCCACCTCGATCGCCTCCTGCCGG
This sequence comes from uncultured beta proteobacterium, assembly GCA_903828235.1. Lineage (GTDB taxonomy): Bacteria > Pseudomonadota > Gammaproteobacteria > Burkholderiales > Burkholderiaceae_C > Rubrivivax. The sequence goes on from CAIKLM010000053.1 coordinate 49,467, forward strand.
GCGAGCCAGGTTCGCCGTACGACCGTGTCCGGAATGGACAGCGGTGCGCCCTCGGCGAACCGCTGCCCCATCTCGTGCAGCCCTGTGGCCTCGAAGACCAGCGCGTAGAGCGCGTTGGCCGGCGCGGTCACCGCCGACGCCAATCCGCCCTGGCGGGCCGCCATGGCCGTGCCGGCCGCTAGCTCCTCGGTGAGCAGAGTCCGAAGGCCGTCGATCCTCCCCGGCCAGACATGGGCGACGAACATCCAGTCCACCGTCCACGCGACCAGCAGCAGGCCGGCGAGCCCCAGCGTCAGCGCGAACCCGAGCTTGAACGGCGCGAGCAGCACCCGCGCCAGCGCCCCGTCATGGAAGCTGGTGTTGCGCGAGCCCATGCGCGCGCTCTCCTTCGGCCCCGTCCAGCGCCGGCTCAGGCCACAACCAGGGACCGTCCAGCCGCGCGCGCAGCGCCTCGCCGATCTCCTTCAGACCGGCCGGCATCAGCGGATCGTCGCCCGCCCCGGGGAGCGGCATGCGGATCTTGTGCAGTTGCCCCCCATGCAACAGCGCAAAGGCCTGCCCCTTGGGTAGTTGCACCAGGTCGGTCGGCGCCAGCATCGGCACCGTCTCGGGGGCAATCCGGTCTTCGTTGCGGCTCGCGAAGTCGGTGAACTCGCCCGGGTCGTTGGTATCGGACACCGACGACGATGCCACCGTGGAGACCACCTGCACGGTGGGCAGCTGCGTGGTCAGCAGCTCGGCGGTCGCCAGCTGTCCGCGCCGATCGAACTTTGACCCACCCTGCCGACTGAACTTTGACCCAGGGCTGGTAGCCGGGATCGCGTGATCCCGGCTGTGGACAACTGTAGCTGCTTGCTCCTGTCGGTTTGTTCTGGATGTCCTTCGCGGGGC